>JAISZA010000248.1 GCA_031269535.1 Tannerellaceae bacterium | reverse complement strand
AACTTCCTGATCTTTCCTTTTCCGGTATCGGATACTTTTATTTGTCCGACCTGGGTCAAACAACTGTCTGACCCGGGTCAAACAGTTGTCCGACCCGGGTCAAACAGCTTTCCGACCCGGGCCGGACAAATGAAAGCTTCAGAGGCGGCTATCGGTATATTCCTCCGCGGGAACTTCTTCCTCTGATTATAAGCAAATTATTGTGGGGCCAACAGTTACTACTCACCAAAAAGGCTCATCAACACGAAATACTCCTCATGTTTACACCATGTAACCGCTTTCACATTCCAAGAATGACTTGTTATATAATACTCAAAATCATCAACCTTTGAAGTTATATTATCATCATCGCAAAGAATAAATTTACCTTCATCAAAAATATTTTCAATGTGAACCCCCTCGCCGATATGGGGGATAAAAGGGCATCCCCACTCATAGTGAAACTCACCGACTATGCCGTCTTTGGTTTCAAGTAAAAATTTGATTTTCATACACCTGCATTTTGCAATAAATAACTACTGCAAAAGTACAAATTTCAGACACATCCCCCATAGACTTTTAACGAAAAATCCTTCACTCCTTCACAGAGGGTATAAGCCTTTGGGTGATACTTCGTTAAGGTGTGAAGGATGCAGGCCGGATCCTTCACATCTTACTGCGTGATCCGTCCCGAAATCAGCTGAGGTTTTTTGTCTGAAACAGCTGTCCGGGTTTATATCCGGAAGTCTCACTCGTATAGTTGGGACGTACCACTCGTATAGCTGAGACATACTTTTCCCCCGGCCCCTCCCGCAAGGCAGGGGAGAAAAGGCGCCCGCTCCGCAGGGAAAAGACCGGGGAGAGGTGAAGGATGAAACCCCCATCCTTCACACCTTAATTTTATATCATTCAGCTGTTTATACCCTCTGTGAAGGAGTGAAGGATTTTTCGACGAAAGTCTATGGGGAATTGTGTCGTCCTTCCGCTCCCATCCGGAATAAATCCGCTCCCGTCCGGGATAAATTTGTTCCCGTCCGGAAATAAACCGGACGGGAGTGAAACAGATACCTTAACGATTAAAAAGCATACAAATAAAACAGACATATAATGATTAACTTAATAACAGTTCTCCGGGTGTACGACAAAATTCCCTGTAAACTTATTCAATTTGTTTATCCCGAAGAAGACGCTCCAATTCTGCAAGTTTTTCTTTTAATTCTGCATTTTCTTTATCCTTTTCTTCGATGGTTTTTTTATTTTCTTCGATGGTTTTATCCTTTTCTTTGATACTCTCTATGAGATTTCCGAATTGAAGGTTATAAACGCGCAGAGCTTCTTCTTCGTCTTCTATTTCTTTACGTTTCCGGGGGTCGGCGCCCATTTCGTAAAGAACATCTGTAATCAGTTTCATGTTTTCATCATCCGGCTGATAGGGGTATTCTTTCCTTGCTCCCGAATCTTCTGCGATAAAATATCTCTGTTCAAAAATGCTGAGCAGTTTACCAAGGTTGGTCGTGTAACGCACATCCGTTATCCTGCCTGCCTGAATGACATAACTGTCATGGGTAAGGTTTTCTATAAATTCCGATTTCGCACGGATTGTTGTGTTATTCAGCATGTCGGTATATGTACGTCCGGCTCTGACGCAGGGGCAGTCGGTTCCGGCGAGATTCTTTCCCAGAATATAAATGGTTGTGATCGGGAGTATTGTTTCCTTTCCGTCTATCTTATCCACTCTTTTATACTGTTCCCCGAGGTATCGGCGGAAGCGCATCACATCCACGGTATCCCATGATTTCTGGAGTTCTATCAGTATCCTGCGGGGGGAACCTCCGCTGTCGCGGACGGTTGCCATGAAATCCAGCCGGAATATGGCATAATATTCAATACCTCCTTTTTTCCCTTTCTCTCCGGCCTTATCCGAAACCTTCGTCTCATCGAGTTTATAAGTGAACTCCTGCGGCAGAACTGTTATGTCTTCAACCTGTTCGTCCAGTATCGTACTGAGAAAAAATTTCGCTATCCGCTGGTTTTCCATCAGCCTTTTAAACACCGTATCGTATATCGGATTGGCGATTATAAACGGTTTTCCTCCGCCTTTATTTGATTCTTCTGTGTCCATACCTGTCTTTTTTTATGCTATTACGGATTGTAAAATTATTAAATATTTCGGATACTGTACAAGATTTACTGTATATACGCGGGCTCAGAAGATGATTACGCTTTTCAGACATACCTTCCACCCTGTCGATATTTCCCATCCATCATAACGTATAACTGCCTGTTAAGCGGGATTCGCAATTGCCGGCCATCCTTGTAAACTTCACGCCGATCGACAGTATTAAAAAAACAAAAAAAGAGGGAAAACTCAATACCGCTTCTTACTAAGAAGCGGAATCGGAAGAATTGTTTATGGCTGCAAACATGCAAAATGTTTTTTAAATCAGCAACATATTTAACCGGATATTTTACGGCTTTTTCTGAAAAATCTTCCGTATATGCCTATAAGTTGCTGATAACCACATGTTTTAAAAATGTTTGCAAAAACGTGGTATTACTGAATAGTAAGAAAATCACCTATTCTCCTCTCTGCCTGTCTCCGGATGCTCTTCTCGACCCCCTACCCTGCACACCCTGTTTGCAAAAATGTTTGCAGAATATTCCGCCTTTGTTTTTCTATGCAGTTTATCTTACTGATAATATGATATATACACAGCTTCTTTTTTCGATTCCGCTTCTTAGTAAGAAGCGGAATTTTAGGGGGGAGTTAAAGGCATATAAAACAAACAAAGTCAGCCCGGAAAAGAGGTGGCTGGCGAACTTTATTGTTCTGACAGGATGAAACGATTTATTTATTTTCTTGGATACCATCTGGTTTACGGAAGTCTGTTTATCCTCAGCATTCTTCCCTTAAACCTATTGTATCTTTTTTCAGATATTGCCTTTTTTCTGGTATATTATGTGTTCAGATACCGCAGAGATATCGTTATTCAGAATCTTTCACGGGCTTTTCCGGAGAAGAAATACCCTGAGATTCATTGTATCAGCAAAAAATTCTACCACTTATTTACCGATTATTTTGCAGAAATGGGGAAAATGCTCACCGCTTCAGTCCCGCTGATGCAGAAAAGAGTTCGTTTCAGGGGGACTCATATTATAGAGGATTATATCCGCGAAGGGAAGAGCGTCATTGTTTCGCTTGGGCATTGCGGTAACTGGGAAATGTTGAATATGCTTCCTATGCTTTTGAACTCAGGTGTTTACGCCGTTTATAAGCCACTGAGGAATAAAATTTCCGATCGGCTGATGCTCCGCCTGAGATCCCGTTTCGGAATAAAGCCCATTCCGTCCGGTGCTGTGGTACGGCACCTCCTGAATAAAGAAAACCCGCCTGCCGTCTATTTATTCCTTGCCGACCAATGTCCGGAAAAAATAAATGAACACAACAAATATACGTTCCTGAATCAGGAAACAGGGGTGTATATGGGGGTCGAAAAACTGGCAAAAGCAACGGCATCGGCTGTTGTTTTCTTTCGTATCACCCTGGAAACGAGGGGGTGTTATCAGATTGATTGTATTCCTGTTTGTCGGAATGCACAAACAGATACGATCCATATTACATCTGTTTATCTCCGGTTGCTGGAAGAGAATATTAAAAAAGAACCCCATAGCTGGCTATGGACACATAAGCGGTGGAAAAGATAATTTATCGTATCATGACAACATCCATTCTATTCGTAATAACAGGATTTCTGTTATCCCTGATAACACTCAGTATCATTGTCTTGTGTGTTTTCCTGAATGTATTGCATGAAGAAGAGGAGGAGGAATCAGATAAACTGCTTTTTAATGATGAAATCCAGCAAAAGAACAGGGAAAGTGCTGTTTTAAATCAGCATTTATTCTGACAGATGCGGGTTTTGTGCGTTACCTGCATGACAGGGTATTCCACCCCTAAAAAAGAAAAGGTTGTCATCCCGACAACCAATCTTCATTGCTAACCTTAAATCTAAATACCATGAAAAACACAGTGCAAAGGTAAGTGATTTATGCTGTAAAACATAATTTCTGCATTATAAAAATGTTTATTTAAACATGTTTAACATGTTCAATCCAATCCAACTGGGTTTGTATATCCTGTTTTAATTTCTTTAGATTTTATACATAATCAATTCAGATGATTTATGTCGTGGTTCGTTATTGTGATTCTTAATTTTTCGTTACAAAAATACAACATTTTATCCGGATAGCAGATAGTCCCTGGTTTATAGTTAATTCTTTTTTTTTGAAATGCTATTGTTTTCACTGTTCACTGTCCACTATTTCTCCCTTCATTATCGCAGGGAATAAAATAATTTCATACTTTTGCAACAAACAGACAATTAAACATTTTATTATCATGGAGAATCGTTTCTTGGGAATTATAGAACGGAGCATAAAAGAATACTGGGACTTACCAGGCTTCTCGGATTATAAAGGCAAAACTTATTATTATAAGGATGTTGCCAGGCAGATAGCGTATCTGCATATCTTATTTGAACAGGCGGGTATCCGGAAAGGAGATAAGGTCGCGCTGGTAGGGCGTAATTCGTCGCATTGGGCGATTAGTTTCTTCGGAGTACTGACTTACGGAGCGGTGGTGGTACCAATCCTCCACGACTTCAAACCAGATAATATCCATCACATTGTGAACCACTCGGATGCGAAGGCCTTATTGACTGCTTCTTCCAGCTGGGATCACCTGGATGCCGAGGCTATGCCAGACCTGCAACTGGTTGTCATGCTCGACGATTTTTCTATTATCCTGGCCGGGGAAAAGAAGGTGTATGAGGTACGTAATCGCTGGGATGAATATTTCGAGAATAAATATCCGGAAGGTTTTACTGCTAGCAACCTGGCTTTCCATGTGGAAGCGCCCGAAGAACTGGCTGTACTGAATTATACTTCGGGGACGACTGCTTTCTCCAAAGGTGTGATGTTGCCCTTCCGCAGTTTATGGAGCAATACAAAGTATGCCAGCGAAGTCCTCCCGTTCATTCATCCGGGTGATAATTTTGTATGTATGCTCCCGATGGCACATATGTACGGGCTGGCGTTCGAGATACTGAACGGCGTAGGCAAGGGCTGTCATATTCATTTCCTTTCGCGCACGCCCAGCCCCAAACTCCTGCTCGAATCGTTTGCGGCGCTTCGCCCTACCCTGATTCTCGCTGTCCCCCTGATCATCGAAAAAATGATAAAAAGCCGTGTGTTCCCTGAAATGGAAAAACCGCTCATTAGCTTCCTGCTGAAGCTACCCGGAGTAAAGAATAAAGTACTGAACATGATAGCTGCGAAGCTGAACAATGCCTTCGGAGGAAACTTCTCCGAGATAGTCATTGGTGGAGCTGCACTGAACAAGGAAGTTGAAAACTTCCTGCACGCGATTAAATTCCGCTATACGGTAGGCTACGGGCTGACCGAGTGCGGGCCGTTGGTGGCATACTCCCAATGGGATTCTTTCAAGAAAGGTTCGGTCGGATGTATTGTTGACCGCATGGAAGTGCGTATCGACCATCCGGACTCCGAAGGAGTGGGCGAAATATTTGTAAAAGGAACCAATGTGATGCTGGGTTACTATAAGAACCAGGGAGCAACCGATGCGGTGATAGCTCCCGATGGGTGGATGAGTACCGGCGACCTGGGAATAATAGACGAAGAAGGCGTCCTTTATATCCGGGGCCGAAGCAAAACCATGATACTCAGTTCGAACGGACAGAATATCTATCCCGAAGAGATAGAAGACCTCCTGAATAATATGCCTTATGTATCCGAATCGCTGATTATCTATCAGGGAAGCAGGCTGGTGGCTTTAATCTATCCCGATCTGGAAAGGATAGACCGCGAGAATATAGAGGATACCCAAATAGAAAGACTGATGCAGGAAAATCTGGAGCAGCTCAATAAACGATTGCCCCTGTATAGCAAAGTAAGCAGTTTCAAACTCTATTCGGAGGAATTTGAGAAAACACCCAAACGCAGCATCAAACGTTACCTCTATCAGCCGGTAGAAAATTAAATTTATGTGAAATAAATAGTGTATCTTTGCGGCTGAATGATATATAAAATATATCGGTTAAATACGTGTGACTGCCAATGAACGAAATTGAAGCAAAAATAAAAGCGCTCCGGGAGGAATTGGAACAACATAATTATAAGTATTACGTACTCTCTGCACCTGTAATTACGGACTGCGAATTTGACATCCGGTTGAAAGAATTGCAGGCGCTGGAAGATACGCACCCGGAGTATGCCGATCCTTATTCGCCCACCCGGCGCATAGGCAGCGATTTGTCGAAAGATTTTGAACAGGCGGAACACAGATATCCCATGCTTTCACTCAGTAATACGTATTCGGAGGGAGAAGTCCGCGAGTTTTATAATCGTACCATGCGCCTGCTTAACGAACCCTTCGAAGTGGTTGCCGAGCTGAAATACGACGGCACTTCCATCTCGCTGATATATGAGCAGGGAAGGCTGGCGCGCGCCATCACGCGGGGCGACGGCGCAAGGGGCGACGATGTAACGGCTAATGTGAAGACGATCCGCTCCATTCCGCTGAAACTGATGGGTGAGCATTATCCCGACGTATTCGAGATACGGGGTGAGATACTGCTCCCGTGGGCGGAGTTCGACCGCCTGAATAAAGAGAGGGAGGAGCAGGAAGAACCCCTCTTCGCCAATCCGCGCAATGCGGCCTCCGGTACGTTGAAGCAGCAGAACCCCACCATTGTGGCCTCCCGCAAACTGGATGCCTACCTGTATCATCTGTTGGGAGAGAATCTGCCGGCAGATACCCATTACGGCAACCTGCTGGCAGCCCGTAGCTGGGGATTCAAAATACCGGATGTCATCCGCAAATGTGATACTCCGGACGAAGTGTTCGACTATCTTGCCTATTGGGACGTGGAACGGAAAAGCCTGCCGGTGGCCACAGACGGTGTGGTGCTGAAAGTAAACTCCCTGCGCCAGCAGAGGAACCTGGGCTTCACGGCCAAAAGCCCCCGCTGGGCAATAGCCTATAAGTTTCAGGCAGAAAGGGCTCTCACCCGCCTCCATTCCGTCTCCTTCCAGGTAGGGCGTACCGGCGCAGTGACGCCTGTGGCTAATCTGGAGCCTGTCCTGCTCTCGGGCACAACGGTCAGACGCGCTTCCCTGCATAATGCGGATATCATCGTAGGGCTGGATTTACACATCGGCGACGCGGTCTATGTAGAAAAAGGCGGCGAGATTATTCCTAAGATCGTAGGCGTCGATTCCGGTGCGCGCACGGAGCAGACAGGTGATAAGGTGCGCTTTATCACAAACTGTCCGGAATGTGGCGCTCCCTTGATGCGTCCTGCCGGAGAAGCCGCCCATTATTGCCCGAACGAATCGGCTTGCCCCCCGCAGATAAAAGGACGAATCGAGCATTTCGTCTCCCGCCGGGCAATGGATATCCATATAGGCCCCGAAACGGTGGAAGACTTATATAGGGCCGGCTACATAAAAAACGCAGCCGACCTCTACACCCTGCGGCCTTCCGATTTACTCCGCCTGGAACGCTGGGCGGAAAAGAGCGCACAGAATCTCATGGACAGTCTGGAAGAATCCAGGACGATACCTTTTGAACGGCTGCTGTTCGCCCTGGGTATCCGTTACGTGGGAGAAACAGTTGCCAAACGCCTGGCCCATGCTTTCTTAAACATCGGACAGCTGCAACAGGCCACTTTCGAATCGCTGATGCAGGTAAACGAGATAGGAGAACGTATCGCCCAAAGCGTTTTGAGTTACTTCGCCGATGAAAACAACCGCTCTCTCATCGACCGCCTGAGGGTATATGGTCTGCAAATGGCTGTTGATGAAGCAATACTGACCGATCGTTCGGATAAGCTGAAAGGCCTTTCCCTTGTCATAAGCGGCACGTTTGCCCGACACTCACGTGATGAATACAAAGCCATGGTCGAACAACATGGCGGAAAATGCAGCGGCTCCGTCTCCGGTAAGACCAATTACATCCTTGCCGGCGATAATATGGGGCCGGCAAAAATGGAAAAAGCAACCAAACTGGGTGTGAAAATTATAAACGAAGATGAATTTTTAAAAATGTTGGACGAATGATCTTTCAAAATTATTTTATCAGGAAAAAAATACAGACTCTTGTAAAGAAGTCTTCAGACAGAAAAGCCCGTTACTGCTCATTGTACGAAGCAAATACTTTCTTAATGGTATTCAATATAAAAGACAAGGAGCAGATCTTACCCTGCATGGAGCAACTGAAAGAGTTGGAAAAGAATATATGTATAGGCGTCTTCATCCCCAAAAAGCTGAAGATAACGGAAGAAACCGAGCCTTCCTGGCTGCAGATAAAAGAAGATGAGTTCGGTACGAACGGCCTCCCCCTCTCTCCCTTGTGCAAACAATTCAACGACCTCACCGCCGATATATTAATCGATCTCACCCGGTCAGACGATTACGCGATGCACTATCTGGAACTGCTCCACCCGGCTTCGTTCAAAGTGGGCAATAAATCGTCTCTGCGCAATCTGTTCAACTTAACCATTCCCATGGGGGAAGACGATGATATCCCCCAATTCTTCCAGAATATATTGTATAGGTTACAGACAATCCGTTCCAAATGATATTATTTCTTACATTTGCATATTAATAATAATAGACTTTTCCCGTATGGCTGATATCGATTTGAAAGGGATGGGGGTAGCGCTTATCACTCCCTTTAAGGAAAACGAGAGTGTTGACTTTGAAACATTAGGCAAGCTTGTCGATTACCAATTGCAGAATGGAACGGATTATCTGGTAGTCTTGGGCACTACCGCCGAAACTCCTGTACTGACCGAAGAAGAAAAGAATAAAATCATTGAATGTGTGATCATGAAAGTGCGCGGACGCATCCCGATTGTCCTGGGGGTGGGTGGCAATTGTACGCGCAACGTTGTCGAAAAGCTGAAGCAAAACCGTCTGGAGGGTATCGACGCCATTCTCTCGGTCGTTCCTTATTATAATAAGCCCTCTCAGGAAGGTATCTTCCGGCATTACGAAGCTATCGCCGGAGCCACTTCACTCCCTATTATACTCTATAATGTGCCGGGACGTACGGGAGTAAACATGACAGCCGAAACGACCCTGCGCATCGCCGGCGAATGTAAAAACGTCGTAGCGGTGAAGGAAGCTTCCGGGAACTTCTCACAAATAGATGATATTATAAAGAATAAACCTGCCGACTTCAATGTTATTTCGGGAGACGATGGGATTACTTTCCCCTTGATTACGCTGGGGGCCATTGGGGTGATCTCAGTGATTGGGAACGCCTTTCCCCGTGAGTTCAGCCGTATGGTACGCCTGGCCTTGGCGGGTGATTATGCCGGCGCCCGTACCATCCACCACAGCTTTACCGAACTTTTCGACCTGCTCTTTGTCGATGGCAACCCCGCAGGAGTGAAGAGTATGCTCAATGCTATGGGATACATTGAAAACAAACTCCGCCTCCCGTTGGTGCCGACCCGTATCACTACGTTCGAAAAGATACGTAATGTACTGCGGCAATTACAGATTCGTTGCTGATACTCCGCTACATGACTGGAGCATCCGGTGTCTTTCCCGGAAGAGGCGCTTGGCCTTCCTTATAATCGGGAAGCGGGCCTATGGCATAAGTCTCAGGGCCGTAGCGTAAGGGAGAGGCCATGATTTCGTCCCAGGTGATGGGCTTCCCCGTGTAAGCAGCCTCACGCCCCAGAATAGCGACCTGAGTAGAGTACGCCAGGTCTTCAGCTTGGTTGATCTTCTTATCTAAGCGGATGGATTCCACGAAGTGGATATGTTCCTGATTGTAGGGGTTCTTTACCGGTTTGCTTTTGTAATCATATTTCCAGAGTTCGTTTCCGTTGAAATCTACAATCTTTATGTCGTTCCGGTCATTGAGCAGGGCGACGCCTTTGGCTCCATACACCTGTTCGGATACATTTCCGTCGCAGCCATCTATCTGCCGGGCTGTAGCCAGCATACGCTTATTCTGTTCGTAAGAGTAATCAACGCTGAAGAAGTCGTAAATATCTCCGGTCAGGCGCTGGGCGCGTCCGCCAAAGCCTACGGCCTTTACCGGGCGTTGTTCCATAAACCAGGTTACGATGTCGATATTATGAATTGCCTGGTCGAGCAGATGGTCTCCACTGAGCCATTTAATATTAAACCAGTTGCGGATGCAGTATTCCATATCGCTCCATCCGGGTCGTTTGCGTTTGTTCCACCAGGCTCCCTGATTCCAGTGAGCAGTTGCGGAGATCACATCGCCTATTAATCCGTTCTTTACCTGGATAAATGCTTCCCAATAATCCCGGCGGTGCCTGCGCTGGTTTCCTGTAATTACGGTAAGTCCCTTGCCGGTAGCCACTTTGGCAGCGGCTATCACCGTACGTATGCCGGTAGGGTCAACGGCGCAGGGCTTTTCCATAAAGATGTGTTTCCCCGCATCTACGGCGGCTTTGAAATGCTCAGGCCTGAAATGGGTAGGCGTACACAGCAGCACGACTTCAATGTCGGCTCTTTCGAGTATCTTCTGATAAGCATCAAAGCCAAAGTAGCAGTCGGCGTCTGCCACTTCATTGTTAAACTTCTCTTTCAGAACCCCTCTGCAGGTGTTTAATCTGTCGGGGAACAAGTCACCAAGTGCGATAATAGATACATTGGGGCCTGCCGAAAGGAATTGCGTGGCAGCTCCCGTCCCCCGGTCGCCGCAACCGATCAGCGCTGCTTTCAGTGGTTTTCCGTCGGGAGCTATATCCACAAAGGAATACATCCCCAACTCATCCGGTGAATACGTTTTTGTCGCGCCTGCACCTTGTTCGCCGCAGGAAGTAAGGGCAACAGGAGCTACACCTAATGGAATGCCGGCGCCTATCAACGCCGTGTTAGTCAAGAAATCTCGTCTTTTCATGTTATTTAAAATTTAATAGCCACAAATATAAGTATTTTCTTTTATACTAAAATCACTCTGAGTCCTTTCGCTCCGTGAGCACCCACGACAAGGGCCTGCTCTATATCGGCAGTTTTGGAAGGGCCCGAAAGAAATACGCCGAAGTCGTAAGCGCAGGTCTGAAGTTGCGCATAGGCTTCATGCATATTATTTACTATTTTTGTCTTATCCAGCAGGATCAGGAGGTATTCCGGGATGAAGTAAAGGGCTTTTTCCTTTACATTCTGAGGTATCCACACGCAGCCGTTCTCCGCCACGCCTATTTCGCCCCTGACGATGCCCAGGTCGGTCCCATTGAGTTGGGCGGGCGTTTCCACTTCGTCGGGATTCAGGGTCTGCACGCTGATCCCGGGCAGGTTGGAAGCAATGGTACGGGCTTCGGGATACAAGGTGCGGATGCGTTGATTGATATCTTCACCCTCCTGCAGCAGAATAGCCTCTCCCCCTACACTCCGGCTGACTTCGATGAATTGCGCTATCTTATCGGGATAACAGATGCCTCGGGGCCTGATTCCGGGCAGGTCGTATGTTTGTCTGATATGTTGCCGTATGTTGGCCAATATCTCGTCTTTACTGCTCATATGCGTCTTTGTTCTGAGGTTTCTTTACTTTTCCTTTTTCCCACATCCGGGTAAACGACTCTTTGGCAAAGACCGGGAACTCCCGTCCGATACCCCAGGCGTTCAGTGGGTTGTATATCATAAAACGAGGCAGATGATTGACGGAGGGCGCCAGTCTGAGTCCTTGATTATATACGGAAGGCCGCATAAACAGGTAGTTCATACCTGCCGACACGATTTTCTTCACCCGGTCTGCTTTGCCTAACGAATCCAGTTGCTGCCGCCAGCGGTATATCTGGTCTGCCAGGTCTATCCGGACAGGGCATACCAGGTTGCATGAATAGCAGAGCGAACAGGCCGCGACATTACCGGAATACCTGTCCGGCGATCGGAGCATGCCCAGATTAATCCCGATAGGCCCCGGTATGAAATACGTATAAGCATAGCCTCCGCTCCGGCGATAGACGGGACAGGTATTCATACAGGCGCCACAGCGGATACATTTCAGCGTCTGCAGGTGTTCCTCGTTTCCGAGGGTACGGCTCCGTCCATTGTCCACCAATACGATGTGCATCCCGGAGCCCGGCCGTGGTTTGCGGTAGTGCGAGGTATAGGTCGTAGCCGGTTGTCCTGTGGCCGAACGGGCCAGCAGGCGGGTATAGACGCTCAGCGCCTGATGGTCGGGTATCACCTTTTCTATTCCCATCGACACGATATGCAGGGGAGGGAACGAGGTTCCCATATCGGCATTTCCTTCATTGGTGCAGACGACGACCTCACCGGTCTCTGCCACGCCGAAGTTAGCTCCCGTCATGGCAGCATCGGCGGTAAGAAATTCGTTCCGCAGATGCAGGCGGGCGGCGTGGGTCAGATAGCCCGGGTCGCTATTGTCTTTTTCCGTATGCAGCTTCTCTTCAAAGAGTTTACCTACTTCCTGTCTTTTCAGATGAATAGCGGGCATTACGATATGGCTGGGAGCAGCCTGCATCAGTTGCAGGATACGTTCGCCCAAGTCGCTTTCTACCACTTCAATCCCCCGGGCTTCCAGGAAAGGGTTCAGGTGACATTCTTCGGTGAGCATGGATTTGCTTTTCACCAGTTTCTTTACCTTGTGTTCGTTCAGTATGTTGAGAACAATCGCATTATGTTCGTCGGCATCCTTTGCCCAATGCACCAGGGCTCCGTTGGCTTCGGCCCTGGCGGCAAAGCGGGAGAGGTAGTAGTCTAAGTGCGAAAGGCTGTGCATTTTGATCTGGCTTGCCAGATTGCGCAGCTCTTCCCATTCGGGCAGTTGCATCGCAAGCCGGTCTCTTTTCTCGCGAACCATCCAGAGCGTCCGGTTGTGCCATTGCGCCTGTTCGTTGTTGTCCAGGAAGCGGCGGGCTGCTTTTGCGTGTTGGGAACTCATAATCCTGCTGCTAAGATTTGAATAAGATGTATAAACTTCACCGGCAGTTTTTCTCTCCGGGCGATGCCCTGCATGTGCATCAGGCATGAGCTGTCGGCGCCGGTGATATATCCGGCGCCGGTAGCGAGGTGAGCTGCTAATTTATCCTTTCCCATACAGACGGAGACAGCCGGCTCTTCGATGGAAAACATACCGCCGAAACCGCAACATTCGTCCACCTTCTCCGGTTCGGATATTTCGATGCCATCTATTAATGATAAGAGGTTTTTAATCTTGGAATAAGGGGGAATATTCAATTCGCTGGCCGAGGATAAATGCAATTCGCGCACGCCGTGGCAGCTGTTGTGGATGCTTACTTTGTGCGGGAAGCTGCCGGGGAGCTTGTTTACTTTTACTACGTCGTGCAGAAACTCGCACGCCTCGTATATATTGCCGCTTGCCCGGCATTTTATAAACGCGGCGCAACTGGCGGAAGGGGTAAGCACATATTCGTACGCACCGAAAAGCGTTTCGAAGTGTTTTATCAGCGGAATCGCCTGCGCTTCAAAACCGGCGTTGGCCATGGGCTGCCCGCAACAGGTCTGCCGGAGGGGGTAGTCTGTCTCTATTCCCAGATAGTCTAAGAGCTTACAGATGGCCACTCCCACCTCCGGATAAACCGCGTTTATGTAGCAGGGGATGAATAATCCGACTTTCATGTTCAGGCTTTTGTCTCTAAATAGACGATATGTGTCTGAAGGTATTCTTCCAGCCCATGTTTGCCGTCGGCCCCTCCGATCCCTGATTTGCGCCATCCGGCATGGAATCCCTGCATTGCTTCAAAGTTTTCTCGGTTGATGTATGTTTCCCCGAATTTCAGGGAGCGGATCAGCTTAAAGGCAAGGTCCAGGTTTTGAGTATATACCGACGAAGTCAGTCCATATTCGCAATCATTTGCCCAGGTGATGGCATCATCCAGATCGGTATATTCCACGACAGGCAGCACCGGCCCGAAGGTTTCTTCCTGTATAATATCCATCTTTTGTGTACAATCCGTCAATACGGTCGGTTCGAAGAAGTACCCTTTTGTTCCGATGCGTTTCCCGCCACAGAGGAGTTTGGCTCCCTGGGAGATGGCTTTATCCACTTTTTCCTGTACCGATTTGAGGGCGTTGGCTTCGACCAGGGGCCCCATATCCAGGTCGGCTGTTTCGCCTGGGTTCCCTGCTTTCACTGCCTGCATCCCGGCCAGCACTTTTGCGGTAAATTCTTCTTTGATAGTAGTATGTACATAGACGCGCTCGCAGCAGTTGCAGACTTGTCCGGTATTGATTACCCGCGAAGCGATGATCGACTTCACCGCCAGGTCGAGGTCGGCATCCGGCAACACAATTCCCGGCGCCTTTCCTCCCAGTTCCAGGGATACCTTTGTCACATTGGGCGCTGCCGCTGCCATTGTCTGTATGCCTGCGCCTACACTACCGGTCAGGCTCACCATGCCCACCTTCGGATTGGCTGCCAGTTCGTGGCCGATCACCGTCCCTCGTCCGTAAACAATATTGAAAACGCCCGGCGGCAAGCCTGTCTCATCTGCAATCTGCGCAAATACGCCGGCATTCTCCGGTGTGATCTGGCTGGGTTTGATAACGATTGTGTTCCCTGTCACCAAGGCCGGCGCTGCTTTGCGGGCAATGAGGAAGAAGGGGAAGTTCCAGGGGAGGATACCTGTCGTTACCCCTATCGGTTTCTTAAAGAGGAGGATGCTTTCGTGCGGGCGGTCGCTTTGAATAATCTCGCCTTCGTAGCGGCGCGCCCATCCGGCCATATATTCCAGATAGTCAGCAGTGAACAAGACTTCGACATTCGCCAGTCCCTGTGTTTTCCCACCTTCCCGTACGATAATATCCGTCAGTTCTTTTTCTCTTTTCCGGATACCGTCGGCTATTTTTATCAGATAGGCGGCACGTTGAACCGCCGGCATACGTTCCCAGGCGCCCTGGGCTTTTCCGGCAGCTTCAATAGCCGCCCGTGCATCCTCTGCTCTGCCGTCCGGCATACGTGAGATGACTTCTTCAGTAGCCGGATTCAATACGTCAATCCATTTCCCGGATTGGTTTTCGATGAATTTACCATCGATGTACATTTTCAATTCTTTCATGATATTCGTTTTAATAAGTTATTATATGGTCAGTGTATAGTAAGCCTGTTTATCCAGCGGATAAAATTATTGATTTTTTTTGTATTACAAACAATTTAAAAAATGAATATCGTATCTATAACTTTTTGTAACCCGTAAACAACTGATTGTTTATTCATAGTGGGTCGTTCGGATTTTGGTTGACTGGTTTTTTTTCTGAGGAAGTGCTTTTCAAATGAAAGTAACATACAAACATTATTATCAATAATTACACAAGACAAAAAACCGCAGTATATCAATTATCTACTGCGGTTTCATTATTTTTCAGCTATCATTTGTGATAGCTATTTACTTCACTTATTCAAAGAAAACCAATACTGCAAATCAGCGGCTTATATATTTATGGTACAAATACAGAACAGATAAAACGATTATCATCAGTCACATTATCGCTTTACTTTCGGTTCTTTATGGGCAGTTATTATGGTATAGCTATAAGCATTCACGGTTATTATGGCATTATCGACATAAACATACCAATTCTTACCTCTCCTAACAATGCTGTCTGCATGTTGAATTTGCTGCTTGCACCAATTTACAACATTATCAGCTTCTATCGAAAGATTTCTTTTTATCCTCACTACGCCTAATTCTGTTGTGTGAATTTTATCGATATTGGATAACAAATCACTCATTCTCCTCATAATAATATGAATAGTCAATGCCCTTCATGAACATTTCACAGCTATCGATTTCATCTGTCAAAGCCTTTTTCAGCAGGTATTTTATATCCGTGCTGTTTGTAGCGCTTTTTATCATAGCATTCATATACTCGGTTTTACCGATTTTGCTCCAATCAACGCACTTTTTCAAGTTCTTTTTCAGTATCAAATCCAACCAAATGCGGGTGCTTCGTCCATTACCTTCCATGAAAGGGTGAGCAGTATTCATTTCCACATATTTATAGACAATCTCGTCAAATGTATTCTCAGGCATTTTCTCTACTTCTTTTAGTGTGTTGCCTAAAAAGTGCGCTACAGCAAACTGAAAGCCGCCTTTTGAAATATTTTTTTGCCTTATCTGCCCGGCGAAATCGTAAAGTCCACCAAACAAATAGGCGTGAATTTGTTGCAAACCTTTGGCTGTTCCCACTTCTATGCTGTCGATAAAAGAACTTTCAAACAGGGCGTATGCTTTTGTTTTACTTTTTCCGTCGATGCTTTCATCGCTGAAAGTGAACCATTCGATAAAGCGGTTTGCCTTTTTGCCGGGGAATTGTTTACCGAGAGCAATAATGCCATTATAATCAAGCATATCGGTTAAATAGCGCTTGCCATCGCTTGCAAGAAGTTTCAGTTGGGTAGTATTACTAACCAACTCGCTGTTTTCTTTTTTCAGTTTGGCTTTGAGATATTTCCAATAATTTCGTGCTTTGGTGTAGTCGTCTTGGTCGGTAAGAACAGCGACAATATCCAAAACGGAAAACCACCATTTGGAATTTTCTTCGTCCCAAACAGCACGGACTTCACGGTCGTCGAAAAACAGATGGATATTTTGGTATTATTGCTCATTTTTAGCTGTATTGTTAATCTTTTAATGTATCTTCTGTGTAGTAATTGAATTTAAAAATCAACTTCCAATAAATGACCGTTCTTTTTCAGCCAATTTTTAGCTTTCTGATAATCCGGTACTTGTATGGAAAGGACATTCCAAAATTTGGGTGTATGGTTGCTTTCCATTAAATGGATTAACTCATGTACTACAATGTATCTAATAACAAATAAAGGTGCCTTGATGATCCGCCAGTTAAAGTTCAGGTTATTTTTTGTGGTACAGGAACCCCAACGATATCTCATGTCTGAAATTTTACATTCGTTGAACCGAACACCTAAATTCTCAGAATATTCCACAGCGATAGGCTGAATCTTTTCAATAGCTTTAGCCTTATACCATTTCTTAAATAATTCGTTGGCTATAATTTGGTTGTTGCTTGATATTTTGAATTGTTGATCAAATTCAACACCGTCTATATCATTATCTAAAATTGATAATTTGTAATTCTTTCCTAAATACATTAAGGTTTCACCTGATACAAATTCCTTAGCATCAGATACAATAGGATATTTTTGTGTATGTAATAATTTACTCATAATCCAATCTTTTTTGGATAGGACTATGCTTTTGATTTTCTCTTCCGACAAATTCTCAGGGGCATGTACGACGATTTGCCTATCGCGTTCAACAGTGATATTGAGCGTTTTTCTTTTACTGTATTTTATCTGATAATCGATTTGCATTACTCTTGTATCATTTTGAAATGATTGGCTTTTGCATGCTCCAAAATTCTCGAAATAAGTTCTTTATA
>JAISZA010000239.1 GCA_031269535.1 Tannerellaceae bacterium | reverse complement strand
ATCGAAGACGCTACCAGTTTAGATGCATACCAACTTGTTGAGAATTACAAGAAAGGTAAACTAAAAGAGGGCAAATTGAAAGAAATTGCCGCAACATTGGACGAAGATTCCAATCCGGTGATCATGCTGGCAAAGCATAAGAAGTAAAAGCAGACTACATGTATAAATACATATTAAAGATGAAAAAACTAATTTCAATTTCAGCAATCATCCTGTTCGTCACGGCAGGATGCGGAGGAGGCCAACAATCGACGGACGACTTTATCACCGATGCTTTAAATAGTAAATTATTCTCGTCTGTGGATGGCGATATATTATATCCGATAGGTTTAGTCCGTGGGGAATTAGGATTATGCATCTATTACTATTACTTATCCCGTTGGGAAGATAGAAAAGAATTTAAACAAATAGCTGAAAAATTGCCGGATGATGTTGTGAGTAAGTTATCTAACTCTATGGATGTAACTGTAGAGACCGGATTAGCTGGTATCTTTTTTCATTATGCGCAATATACAGGTAATAAGATGGCTATCGCGATGGTAAATGAAAAGTCACGAACTTTACGACAGTAACAGATGAACAAAACGATAATTTTAAGCATAGTGACGCTAGGTTGCTTTTTGTTGAGTTGCGGTAACAAAAACCGCAACGATTTGGCATTGTGGGCAGACGAAACGTTTTACAACGATTCGGTTCCCGATGTGCTGAAAGGCTATTCGGAAATTGAATTTATGTCAGCCGACGGCTCCGACAGAATAAAACTGATTCTGAAAGGACCTGCAAAAATCAATCAGGAATTTCCTCCTTTGCTTGAAATCGGCGAGGAGGAAAAATACTGGATTTATTTTACCGATATTATTCCAAAACGCGATAAGTGTGTAACCGCAAACTTTGCCGACAGTGTACATAAAATAAACGTTGCAATCGGAATTTGCAATTCCGTACCGCAGGTTTTGCATCTTGATAAAAGCGAAGAAAACAGTTTGTACAAAGTCGCCAACTATACAACTTACGAAATTTTTGAAGAGGAAAACGAGGATAATCCGAGTGATTATTTTGACGAAGTTTTCAACGAAATTGAACAAAACAGCAACCGGACTGATAATATTCCGCAGGTAATCAAAGACCTTGTTCCAAGTGGTTATGAATTAGTGTTTTGTGCAACAGGCAATTTGAATTTAGACAAGTATAAAGATGCAATTGTAGTTCTGAAAAAAAATGATGGTCGTTCAATATGGCTTATGACCGGTAATGCGAATAATTCATATAAAATCAATGTGATAAACAACGAGGTAGAAAATTTAGGATTATATTATTTCGATGACAAAAGGGATTTTGAAAATCCTTTTTTTGATATTGTGATTAAAAACGGATTTTTTACCATCGAGAATTATGGCGGCGTCAGCGGCAACAACAAGGAAATACATACCGCTCATTTTCGATATTCGCAGGAATTGAATGATTGGTTGCTGTTCCGCGCTGATTATGTTCCAAGCAGGTTTCTTGCCGGTAATTGCTGCTTCGATTTTCATCTGACAAAATATTATATGGAAAAGATTGTTTTACGCGATTATAAAGGCCTTGATTTTTAGTAGAATATGAATTGCCAAACAGTAATAATCAGAAAAATTACCCACAAGCTTTAACCCCTTCCAAACAGATAAAGTCATGAAAAAGTAAAGATTATTTCTATCAGTAGTTTTAGCGGCAATATCATCCTCTTTAAATACCAGGATGCAGACAAGAGATTTTCTTGCCGGGTCTGTTGCTTTCGTACAATTATTCCCGGGTTGGCTTGGTTTTATATATTCATTGTTTCCCTTAAACGTTTTATCGCTAAAGTGATATGTCCTTCCAATGTTTTTTTGGATATATTCATAATATTGGCGACCTCATCATAGCTCAGGTTGTGGATTCTTATCAACTTAAATGCCATTTTACACTTTTCCGGGAGTTGTTCAATAGCGTGATTCAGCCTCTCCATAAGCTCCGAAGATATCAGTTCGGTTTCCGGGTCAGCGTGCACTTTAATTAAATAGTCTGCTTCCGAAAAATCAATGGTCTCTTCTTTATCCGATTTTCGATAGTAATCAATTGCAATATTCTTTACAATGGTGTAAATATATGAATTCAGATTTTGTACAGAAGCTAATTCTTTTCTTTTATTCCATACCGCAATGAATGTATCGGACACAATTTCTTCGCATACGTCTTTTGAACTTATATAGTAGGACGCAAACAACAAGAGTCTTGGATAATAATGCAGGAACAAATGCTTCAATGCTACCTGAGAGTTATTATATCCGATTTCATATGCCAATTGATGCAGATCTGACATAAATTTAATTCTTATCTATTATTAACATCGCACAGCCTCTTTTCAGAGGAATATCGAAAGTGGCCATCTCCCTGTTGATGCTTGCCGGCCTGACAGAAACTCCGTTTTCTTCACCTGGATAAAGAATTTTACACACCGAATAGTCCGAATCAAGCCCGGTAAGGGAAACGGAAGAACGCTCATCCTGTCCTAAAGCAATAATGACCTGATAACTTTCTTCATTTTCGAAAATATTTGCTTTTGCTTCCCCTTTATTTATCTTCAGAACATCCGGCTTAAGTACCCATTTCTTACCTTTCAGCGCTTTCAGCATTGTACCATAATCGATATAATACTTTTCTGTTTCCGGGTTGGGCAATATCGTATGGTCATTGCCCGGATACGGAACTGTAAGGAAAGCTCCCAGATACAAATGCCGCTGAAAATAATGATCAGGGTCGGGTTTGAAGTCGTTAGCCGACGATGTCCATGCGATAAGTGGTTTACGAAGTGTCATAAATGCACTACGATTAAGGGATAAAGGGATATGCCCGTATTCATCATAAACGGCATCAATATGCTCTAAGATATCAATCCTTGGGGTAAGTACATTTGCAAAGATCACCCTTCCTGATTTATGTATGACCGGCCCCAGCTCTTTCATAATCTCTTTCCATGAAATCAGTAAAGAGCGTGAAGGTACATTATCTTTCCAACTGATGCCATCATCTCCCTTTATATTATATTCTCGTAGCCAATCGAGCCTGTCGATGCATAATCCGGAGCTGGAAGGGAGGTAATCAATATGTCGCCTGGCCTGAGTCAGCAGATGTGTTTTATAATTTTCTTCCCCGGGATCGACAACCACACAGTCTTCCCAATTGGAATAAACCGGTGAATCATTTTCCGCCCCATATCTTTTAAGAAGGGCTTTACAGACATTCGTATAATAAACAAAATCATTAGGGGTGCGCCAGAGGTCTTTATCTTCTTTCGCCTTACGTCTGGGGGCAGGATATACAATGTTGTTCCCGGCTTCGGTAAGATTGAAATAGCATAGCACATGATACCCCATATCTTTCATTCGTTTCATATAACGCTCTATATCATCGACGGAGGTATAACCATTTCCCACCTTTACACCCCCTTGATGATAACGTTCCCATCGTTCATGAGCCGGAACTTCCGGCAGGAACATCCCCATATAAGGAAAATCAAATGTAGCCTTCCAGTTGAAACTAAATCCCATTTTGTTCAGTTTAGCCGTATCCGGTTCACCTTCCCATGATGAATAGGCTCCACAGCCTGCCACTGTATCGGTTCGGGCACTTACCGGATTAAAATACCGGGGATATGTTTTCGTACAAAAATCGAGCCCGCCCCTCCAGTCTGCAATATGAGGATAGATATGCATCCTGAAGTGTATCACATTATCTTTGCTTATCTTATGGTTTTCCCGTTTAAAAACAATATGCCCCGATTGGTCTGTAAGAAGCCTGAGATCAAGAATTGTATCTTGTGGCGATTGTAAAATGGTAAAACCCTTATTCTGGTCTTTTTCAAAGATTGATATCATGGGTATGACGATCGAATTAGGGTTCAGGATTTCTGTTCCGCCATAACTCAGCTTCAAATCTTCAAACGGTTTTATACATAATGGGTCGCGCCACTCTCCATCATTTTTTCCCATGGCCGGCCACGTTGTCCAGTAGGCTGAATGTTCTGTCACAGGATAGTGTACTACTGTTTCTATGGGTGTAGTCCAGGGCGAACCGTTTCCTTGTATTTCTATTTCCCACACGACAGAACCGGGCGACGAGATAAAACGCTCTGTAAGCTTACAACTATTCCCGGCAGAATCTTCAAAAATCCGTTCAAACTCTATCTTTCCTTTTTTACTGAGATAGTGACATTCCGAAATCTGCCTGCATCCCTCAGGCCTTGTGAAGGCAATAACCTGAGAGTTCTTTTTTTGTCCGAAATATATATCAGAAATAAATCCGTTTTCCGACAAAGAAGCTGTTAAACAGTCACTTTTTATTTCCGTTTTATTACATGAAAAGAAAATAACAATCGAACATATTAAAAAATAGTATGACTTCATCTTAGTTATTCTCAGTTGTATCCCGGATTCTGGTCTTCGGGAGAAATGCCGTTATTCATATTTATTTCGTTGCTTGGTATAGGATATAAGGCATGATGTGTTTTGACATTCCCTTTGGCAAAAGCATTGTATTTGTCAACTTCACCGGCAAAATAATCAGCTCCCCTGCGTACCAGATCGAACCGTCTCCAGCCTTCCATTCCCAACTCGCGCATACGTTCCTCATATATAAAGTCGAGCATTTCCTGCTTTGAGTTGGCTGTGATGGGAGTCGTTACCTTTGCCCGGTCCCGGACTTTTTTTACCTGCTGTTTTGCCTCTGTCAGTTTTCCCTCATCATTCAAACATTCGGCATACAACAATATCAAATCGGCATAGCGAATATAATATATATTTTTCGCACTATTCCATGAATGTACCTGGCGGTCGTCTTCATATTTTTTGCAGTGAGGTGCGATATACTCCGGGTCTGGCGCAGATGTGATAAGTTCTCCATCCCGGTAGAATTCGGTACGAACACTTGCTTTAAACCGTTCATCTCCGTCTCCTTCAGTAAACAATCCGAGATAACGCTGTGTCGGTAAAAACATAGCATAGCCAGACCCCGGGCCATATTCCCCGATACCCCTGGAACCGGTGTAATATTGTGCATGACTTGGTTCATCAGGATATTCGAACTGAAATTCATATACGGATTCTACTCCATTTTCGTGTTCCGGCATAAATAATTCTTCATACTTTTCCTGTAAGGAATATTTTCCAAGCTGTTCAATTTCTTCAAATTGTTTTTTCGCTTTGGCATAATCTCTGAATCCTGATTCGGGCTGTGCATACATATATGTTTTCATCATAAGCGCTTTTGCAGCCCCCGCAGTAGCCCTGCCGTTTCTGTATCCGGTGCGTAGATTCGTTTCAGCATATTCCAGATCATCTATGACAAATTTGTAGATCAGGGATAACTCTTCGCGCGGATAATCCGGTTCGGTCGATGGTTCCGTATGCTCAGTGATCAGAGGTACTTTGCCAAAATATTGGGCCAATGTAAAATAACTCATTGCCCGGATGTATCTGGCTTCGGCTTCCTTGCTACTTTTTTCTTCGTCAGATATCTCTGAAACATTTTTAACTGAACGGATAACCATATTCGCCCGCGAAATGCTGAAATATCCCGTGTTCCACATCCAGGCCGTAAAACTATTGTCGGAGTTTAAGGAAGCATTATATCTGTCCAATGCTCCCTGCTCTGCCCAGTAATTTACCTCTACAGCTTTTCCCTGAGCTTCATCCGTACCGGTTATCCCCACCATAACCGGCCGGTCGTTTTTATACCATAAGAGCGATTTATATGCCCCCTGCAACTGCGCTTCCAGCATGGTAGCATTCACATCGGTACTTGCCAGGAGAAAACTATCTGCCTTTTCTTCAAGGAATGCGGAGCAGGCAGTAAGTGTACACAATAAGATAAAGACATTGATATTAATCAGATAATATTTTTTCATAACTGTATAATTTGAAGAAGTCAGAAACTTACATTAATTCCAAACGAGAACGACCGGGCATTGGGATACGATTCGCCCCATCCTCCCGGAGATTCGGGGTCAGCTCCTTTAAACCGGCTTAGCGTCCATAGATTTTCGCCTGAAACATAAACCCTCAGCTTGTCTATAGATAGATGCCTCAGCAGAGTTTCAGGGACATGATAGCTCAAGGTTGCAACCTTGAGACGTACGAATGAACCATCCTGTATTAAGCGGCTTGAAATCAACATCCTGTCGAGATTATTGGCATGGGCTCTGGGTATTGAACCATCCGTATTATCTACAGTCCATCTATCCAGTTCATGTGATGACAGATTTTGAAATCCATAGCCTGCGCCTAAGGTAAATTCATGAAATGATCTGTTAAATATTTCATTACCATACACATAATTCAACACGGTTTCCAGTGCAAAGCTTTTATAGCTCAGGGATGTACTGATACCTCCATACCATTTAGGGTCTGTGTAGCCTATGATTTCACGGTCGGCAGTTGTGATCACATTATCTCCGTCAAGGTCTGCAATCCGGTTTTCCCCAGGATAATAAGTGTCTCCCTCTGTTTGGCCGTCTTTCATCAGGTCCATCAGTTTACGATCGTCATCCCATTGCCATATTCCCTCGTACCTGTAAGTATAGATGGTACCCAGCGGTTCACCAATCCACCATCCGGCATTGATTGGGTTATTCTGATCGTTTATTCTTTTGGTAAGGCCTCCATATAATCTGGTTAATCTGTTCTTGTTGGTAGCCCAGTTCAAGTCGAGTTCCCATACGAGAGGTCCGTTTATTATCCTGCCGCCCATACTGATTTCGATACCTTTGTTCTGTAGTTCCCCCACATTTGAATACATTTCGCTATAACCGGTTGTAATC
The DNA here is from genome assembly GCA_031269535.1 of Tannerellaceae bacterium. GTDB lineage: Bacteria > Bacteroidota > Bacteroidia > Bacteroidales > Tannerellaceae > DFXE01. The sequence goes on along the minus strand of JAISZA010000239.1, from coordinate 3,761 downwards.
GGGAGTGAGGTTTTTAAAACCAGGTCGTTACTTTTCTTAATATAGGCGTCCGCTGAAAAACGCAGCCTGTTATTAAAGGCGAGAATATCGACCCCTGCATTCAGTTGTTGCTGACGCTCCCATCTGAGGTTCGGATTTCCCATTAGTTGATCGGTATTCTGGATTGTACTTACAGGTTTTCCGTCGGCATCGACCGTTATTCCCGGGTTTAACTTTGTAAAAGAAGAATAGGGTTCGATATTGCTATTCCCGGTTTGCCCCCAGCTTGCACGTATCTTCATATCATCCAGAAATAAGTAATCTTTCATGAACGTCTCGCTGCTAATACGCCAGGCGGCTGCAAAAGAAGGGAAGAATCCCCATTTGCTGTTTACTCCATACTTGGAATTACCATCATAACGCCCCGTAGCAGTAAGTATATATTTATCATTAAATGTATAGTTCAGACGCCCGATGAAAGAGGCCAGCTGCCATTGTATTTTCTGCGACCATTGCTGTGCCGCGGGGAATATAGATGCCGACCCGATATTATTATATCCCATATCATCTGTAGCGAAGCCTGTTCCATACTGGTTGTTTCCCAGATAGGTATCTTTTTGGATTGTATTTCCAAGAAGAGCATCTATGCGGTGTTTGGTTCCGGATACCTTCGTATAGGATAGCGTATTTTCAAGCATAAAATTAGTTGATGATTCATTGCTTATTCTACCTATCCCTTTATCCGAAACTCCTTCTTCTATGGTTGACGGGGCATAGTATCCCTGGAACTTGCCTGATATATCCGCCGAGACCTTACTCTTGAAAATTAAATCATGTGTGAAATTTAATATCAGATAAGCATTTACAGAATAACGGTTTGAATTGATATCGTTATCTACTTCCCTGGAAAGAACAGGATTGCTCAATCCTTTAGCGGTATAAAAAGGAACCCCCAAAGGACGTTTGCCATCCACAAAAAACGGATACATTGGATTGGCTCCCAGTGCAGTTTCGACTGTAGCTCCTGCCACAGGTGTTTTACTGTTTGTAAAGACGGAATTAACTCCTGCTTTAAGCCAGTTGTTTACCTGTTGCTCCAGATTGACCCTGAGGCTGATGCGGGTATGTCCCGAACCGGATATCAGTCCTTTATGATCATAGTATCCTGCACTTAAGTAATAATTACTTTTATTGTCGGCGCCTGAAAGTGAAACGGTATAGTCCTGTACAATACCTTTTTGGGCAACCTGGTCATACCAGTTGAATGATTGATTGTCCCATAGCGTCTTTCTTTCCTGTTCTGAAAACATCGACAGTGGTAGATCCGTATGATATTGTTTTTTAAGTTCATTGAACCGGGTTCGATACTGCTCTATCGTCATATGGGGATTATTCCTGTATTCTTCGTCCAATTGGGCGTTCACATTTCCTTCGATGCGTATATCTGCCAGTTCCTGGGCATTGAGCATCCGGGGTAAATTATTTGCAGATTGTATGGAAGTACGCATCGAAACCGATACACTCCCTTTCCCTTCCCGTCCTCGTTTTGTGGTGACAATCACTACACCGTTGGCAGCCCTTGAGCCATAAATTGCGGCAGAAGAAGCATCTTTCAGAATATCAATAGAAGCAATATCTTCTACATTAATATTATTCAGAGTTCCTTGCATTATAATGCCATCAACAACATAAATCGGATCGTTGGCCTGATTAATAGAGCCGCGTCCTCTGATTAAGACGCTGACTCCTCCTCCCGGCATATTGTCTCCGAGAGTAACCTGTACTCCGGCTGTTTTTCCCTGTAAAGCATGATTTAAGCTTACAGCAGGAGTTTCCGCCAGTTTATCTGTAGAAATGGATGCTACCGCACCGGTGATATCTTTACGTTTGGCGGTACCGTAACCGATTACCACAACTTCTTCGAGGAGTTTGTCTTTTTCTTCGAGCACAACCTCAATGACAGTCCGATCTGCGACAGAGACTTCCTGTGATACAAATCCGATATGCGAAAAAACCAACACAGCATGTTTATCAGGTGGTATGGTGAGACTATATTTTCCGTCGATGTCCGTAGAACATCCGGTTACACTTCCTTTTAGCACTACTGTAACCCCGATAAGCGGCTCCCCTTTATTGTCTCTGACTGTCCCGGAGATTATACTATCGGATTTTGTATTATTATTATCTGTTCCTGTTTTCTTTTGGCTGATTATGATATAACGCTTGTTTATTTCATAAGCCAGATTTGTAGATGAAAGAGCAAGGTTCAGAACTTCTCCGATACTTGCGTTTACTGTATTTATACTGACCTTTGTATATATTATATCTTCATCGGCAAATGAAAACAGATAATCACTCTGTTTCTCTATCATACCAAACAGTTTTTGTAATGTAACGGACGACTCTGAGACTGTAATACCGGATTGTCCGGATACGTGTATCTGAAAAAAGAGAGTAAAGGATATGAATAATATGAGTTTACTCCCAATGTCTGAAAGATTGATTCTGTTCATAATTGCTTTTTAATAAATAGTTATCAGATTGTTTTTCATTTTATAGCTATAAGATAAACTTTTTTTTATCATATCCAAGATCTGATTGATTGTCATATCATACTCAAAAGAACCGGATATAACCACATCAGCATAAGGCGGACCGACTTTGATTTCCACATTATATATCTTTTCCAATACTTTTGTCAGCTCTCCGAATGGGATACTGGCATATTTATACACTCCATCTTTCCATGAAGTGAACAAACTTGTTTCTACCGTAGAAATATTCAGGCTTAACTTCGACTTGTCGAAAATTAACTGTTCGTTTACTTTCAGTATCACCTCTTGCCGTCCCTGGCTGAAACTGATAACGCCTTCCTCCAGCGTAGCGATTATCAGATGATCGTCAGGATAAGCTTTTACATTGAATTTTGTTCCTGAAACGTTTATCTGAGCTTGTCCTATATTTACTTTAAAAGGGGTATTACTTTCCGAAACATCAAAATAAGCTTCGCCCTCAAGTTCAACAGTACGCTCGTCTTTCCCAAACTCATTTGAATACGACAGACGACTATCTTTGTTCAGATGCACAAGAGTTCCGTCATCCAATACGATTTGAGAGCCAGGCTTGCCTGAAAGATAGGTATAATATTTAACCGCTGGTTTATCATTCTGCGCACGATAAAAAAAGGCAGCCGACAAGACTAATATTACGATGGAAGCTGCGATCTGGAATGTCCGGAAATTCATGTATCGTTTCAAAGCAGGTAGTTGGTTATTCTTTACGTTCAACGATTTTTCGAACTTTTCAAATGCCAGTTCTGATTGAAGATGATCAGCTTGAATGTCAACGTCGAAATATTCCCTGAGAAACAGAAAATATTGTTTATTACCCTCTGTCTCATTTAGCCATCGGCTGAAAGCCAGGATATCATCAGGTGTTGCATTTCCGGATACTATTTTAGTGATCAAGAGGTCGGCATCAACTATATTTCTTTCTTTTTCTTCCATGCTCTATATGACGTAAAAAATCCTTTTTACCCTTGCTTCCCGCTTGTTTTTTATTGGGAAAAATTATTCACGTTTTCGAGAGCATAGTCCGTCAGCTGATTAGAGATAATAAAGGCTCTATGTCGAATCGGGTGGGTAATCAAATCTGAGTTTAGCTCTGAGGAAGTAAATCTTTTTCCGGTATCGGATACTTTTATTTGTCCGACCCGGGTCAGATAGGTGTCCGACCTGGGTCAAACAGCTGTCCGACCCAGGTCAGACACGTGTTCGACCCAG
>JAISZA010000207.1 GCA_031269535.1 Tannerellaceae bacterium | reverse complement strand
AGAAATAATACTTTTTTCATGATTCTGAATTTTTATAATATTAATAACCTGGATTTTGCTGCAAGTTACTGTTTTTATCCAATTCGGCCTGAGGTATAGGGATCAAATATGAATATTCTTCAAAAGGACGCGCCAGCTTCAGTCGGCCGGGGTCTCGCGCATTCAGTGAATTCATGACTTCGACCACTTTTTCGTAGCGGACCAGATCGTACCAGCGATGCCCTTCCAGGGCAAGCTCCAGACGTCGCTCATGCAGTACGGCATCTATCATATTGTCGCGCGACGACGTGGCCGATGCACTTAAGTCGGGCAGATGGGCACGCCGGCGGATTTGGTTGACAAGGGCTGCCGCAGCGCTCAGATCGTTCGTATAAGCAAGCGCTTCGGCTTTCAGGAGGATCACATCCGCTAAGCGAAGCTTGATAAAACTACTTGAACTCGACCTGTATTTATACAGAAACGCATAATGCTCTGCCGGATAATAATAACTCCAGCCACAAGCGTAATAGACAACAGTCTGGTTGAGCCTTGTTGTGTCGCCTTCCTGTTCATACGCATTGATCAGGTCGCGGGAAGGGGTGACCCATTTGGCCCAGGTAAACTGTTCGTCCCAGTTAGAGAGATTACGCCCGAATAACCAGGTAAACCAGTTGCCTGCTCCGGGAAACCAGTTCACCTCAAGAATGGATTCCTTCGTGCTGCGTTGTCTTAGGTCCGTAAGATCATCATTCATGGCGAACAGGTCGGAAAAGTTTTCGTTTAATGCGAATCCCGGGTCCCGGATCACTTCGTCGCAATACTGAACGACCTTGTCATAGTCTCTCAGAGGTTTTTCGGCATACACCTTGGCTAATAAGGTGCGGGCAACCGCTTTGGAAAAGCGTGTCTTATCCCCGGTATTATCCGGGGCCTGAGGGAGAGCTTCCAGGAGGTCTTTCTCGATTTGCCGGTACGCTTCTTCCATGGTACTCTGAGGAGGGAAATACTGCGGATAGACCTCTTCGATATTTTCTGCCGTAATATCTTCTCCTTCAAAGGTGACCAATGGGATATTACCCCATCTGCGCGTCATGTCAAACATTATCAGGGCGCGGAAGATCAGGGCTTCCGCTTTCCATTGTTTCCGTTCGTCCGGTGTTAAAGAGGGGTCGGGAACCGCGTCGATATTGCAAATGACGCGATTGGCAAAGGATATTTCTCTCATAAAATCGGTCCAGTCGTTCGTAACTCCGTTATGAGAGGCATCCACCGCATTATTTTCCATCGGGATTGTCTCATTATCCGTTGTTCCTCCATACGCATTATCCGAATGCGATTCGGAGAGCAGGAGGTAATTCAGTATCCAGACTCCCTGGTCCGTTTTTATGCGTCGATAGATTGCCTGATACTGGGTCAGCATTTCCGCTCGTGTCATGTATTTGATCCGATCTCCGTCTTGCTTTGATTCGCCCAGAATCACTTCGGAATATTGCGAAACGGGGTCTTTATCCAGGGAACATCCCGTCAGGAGGGATAAAAAAGCGATCGATACACTTATTATACAATATACAGTCTTCATGATGATATTCCTGTTAAAATTCAATATTTAAGCCAAAAATAAAAGATTTCGTCTGAGGATAAGTACCCTGGTCCATTCCCTGGATAGCACCACTATTTCCCCATTGATTGACTTCGGGGTCCATGCCGGAGTATCTGGTGAAGGTAAACAGATTGGTTGCCGTGACGTAGGGTTGCAGGCGGGTGATTCCCCATTTCTTAACGATTCCCTTTGCCAGATTATACGATAAGGACACATCTTTTACGCGCAGATAGCTGCCGTCTTCTACAAAATAGGAGGAGCTTTTTATGACAAAGCGGGCTTTGGGCACTTCCGTGATGTCGCCCGGCTTCTTCCAGCGTTCCAGTACTTTTTTCGATTGATTCTTCGTATTGTACATCCCTTCTGTTTCCACACGGGAGGCGTTGTATATATCGTTCCCGACAGAACCCTGAAGGAGGATATTCAGATTGAAGCCTTTCCAGGAGAGGCGATTGCTCAGGCCGAAGGTAAAGTCCGGATTCGGGTCGCCTATATAAGTGCGGTCGGTTGGCGATATGATCCCGTCTTCGTTCACATCCCTGTATATAAGTTCACCGGTCTGCGGATCGACTCCGTCGGAGATGTATCCATAGAAACCGCTTAACGGACGTCCGGGAGCATTACGGACGGCATATTCTGCGATATTCAGGATCAATGCATCGTAATAGACCTGACTTAGGGATAGCTTGGTCAGTTTGTTCCGGTTGGTCGAGAAATTGATATCAGTCTCCCAGCTAAAAGCGCCGGTTAAATTCCGTGAATTAAGCGTGAACTCAAATCCCTGGTTGGTCATTTCGCCTTCATTCCGGCGGATGGAATTGGCAACCGAAGCTCCCGTAGGCAGACTTACGCGCATCAGCATATCGGTTGTTTTCTTGTAATAATAATCCAGGTTGAGAGTCAGGCGGTTTTTCAATACGGTCAGATCGAGACCGATATTGCTCTGGGTGGTGGTTTCCCAGGTGAGCTCTTTTGAGCGTAGCGTACTTTGCGTGACAATGGGGAGGGCATGTTCTTTCCCTTCTTCCCACCAATCCTGCCGCTGAATGCTGTAGAGTTCGAGGTAGGCGTAATCGCCTAAGCCAGACTGGTTGCCTGTTTGCCCCCATCCTCCGCGTATTTTCAGGTCGTCTATCCAGCCGGTATCTTTCATAAAGCCTTCCGAGGAGATACGCCAGGCTGCCGAAGCAGACGGGAAATACCCCCAGCGATGTTCGGGATGCAGGCGCGAAGAGCCGTCCACACGCAGATTGACCGTGAGCAGGTATTTGCTCTCATAGTTATACGCTACACGTCCCAGATACGACATCAGGGCCCATTCTCTCCCCGACGTTCCATTGGCTTGGGAAAGCTTGTTGGCAGCATTGAGGGTCCGGATGTTCGAATCGAAGAAATGGTCGGCCGATTGATACGTCTCGCTATAGGTAGAAGTCGTTCCCGAAGTACCTGTCATGATGTCGATGGCATGTTTGCCCAGCGCCTTGGCATAGGTAAGGATATTATCATAGATCATGATTGTTGACAGGGAACGGTTATCCGTACCGCTTCCGAACGAGAAACGCCCCCAGGTTGTTTTTACCGGGTCCATAAAGTTCGTATAATGATTGTACCTTCTGTCTAAAGTCACTGAGCTTCGCAGCTTCAGCTCCGGGAGGATGCTGATCGCTGCTTTGCCGGTAGCAATCAGGCGGTTGTTACGTGTTCGGGCATTCTCGGTCTGCGCCATGCTTTCGAGCGGATGTACGATGGGAGGCCCATAGAATTGATTATTGTACTGACCCGGATGTTCCTCATCCCAGATCGTTGCATACCTGGGGGTATTAATTACGGAAAGCACAATTCCTCCCCGGTCGGAACCTACGCCTGAGACGATATCATTGCTCGCATAATCGGAATAGGAGACATTCGCACCGATATTCAGCCAGGGGCGAACCTGATTTTCGATGTTCGAGCGGAAGTTGTAACGTTCGAAAAACGCCACTTTAATGACCCCGTCCTCCCGCGTATAACCGCCCGAAAGGAAATACTTCCATCTATCGGCAGCGTTTGCGACGGAAGCCTGGTAGTTTTGTGTGACTCCTGTCTGATAGGCCTCTTTATACCAATCCGTCACATCCGTCAGATGTTCGGGGATCACCGTTGTTGATCCGAAATCGGCCATCAGTTCGCGGTATTCGCGGGTGTTCAGCGGCTCGATGCGGTTGGTCAGGTTGGTAATTCCGATATGGGTATTCAGGGCGACTTTTGTCAGACCTGTTTTCCCTTGTTTAGTCGTGATGATGATCACGCCATTGGCGGCGCGCGAACCGTAGATAGCTGCCGAAGAAGCGTCTTTCAGTATCTGCATACTCTCTATGTCGTTTGCCGAGAGGAAAGAGATATCTTCCATCGGCACCCCGTCAACCACATACAAGGGGTCGTTGCTCCCATTCATGGAAGTGGTTCCTCTGACGCGGACAACCATGCTTGCACCGGGCAGACCATTCGGTTTGATGACGGAGATACCTGCCGCTTTTCCCTGCAAAGCCTGGTCTGCCGAGATGATCGGGCGTTGCTCCAGGTCGTCTGTTGACACACTGGATATAGCAGTCGTTACATCTTTCCGTTTGACCGATCCATAGCCTACTACGACGACCTCTTCCAGGGCCTGCGTGTCTTCGGTCAGGACGATCTCCAGGCTCGACTGATTCTGAACGTCAATCTCGTAGGTTGTATAGCCGAGATAGGATACCTGCAGACGTGAGTTTGCAGATATGCTGAGGGTGAATTGACCATTCGCATCCGTTACGGCTCCGTTGCGGGTGCCGCTTTCGACTACGTTCGCACCGATGACAGGCTCTCCGGCCGGGTCGAGCACTCTTCCCGTCAATGTTCTTTTCCTGTCCGACAGGGGAGATGAGGGCTCGGCCGGTACCTGTTTGATCAGGACATGGTCTTTTTCGATACTGAACGTAAATCCGCTTCCTTTCAGCACTTCGTTCAGAAGGTCTGTCAATGTTTTCCGTCCGGAAGGGATAGTTACTCTCTGAGAAACATTCAGGCGCGTATGATTGTAATCGACCGATAGATTCGTTTGTTTTTCGATCTCCTGGAAAACGCTTTGAATAGATAAGGCGCCTGATGGCAAGCTGATTGTTTGATTCTGTGCATCGGCAGCTAAACCGGGGAAAAGGAAAATAACTGCCAATATAATCTGTAAATAATGAAAATTCATACCTTTGTCGTGCATTAGATTTAATAATTGATTTGTTAATTCTGAAAAATGTTGCGTCAGGCAACAGCGATTGGTTTCAGATGCCGGGAAGTGGTTGAGGAGCTCTTTCCGGCATCCTTTTTTAGAAGCGCACCTCCTTTCTTTTGAGGGTCAGGCGAATGGTTCGCCCCTCCTGCTGAAATTTCACATCGCCCATGATCTCTGTCAGTACGTGGATAACGTCGCTGATGCTTTCATGCGCCTTGTATTTGATTGTATATAAGTCGGTTGTAGAGACGCGCTGATCGACCAGGAAGCGGATGTCGTATTTCCGTTCCAGCGTGAAGAGTATTTCATCCAGAGGCTCGTTGATAAAATGCAGGTTTCCTTTTGTCCAGGCGCTATAATCGGGGGTATTGACATTTCTCCTGATATGAAATGCTTCTTCGTGTGAGAGATAAGTCAGTTGCTCGTTGGGTTTGAGCCGTATCGACCCGGCAGGGTCCCCCTTTTTATACAGTTTCACGGAGCCTTCTTCGAGGGTGGTCGTAATATGCCCGCTGCCTAACCAGCAGACGATTTGTTCTCTCTGCTCCTCTGTAAGCATTCCATCCCGTAAGCGTAACAGAATTTTATAGGCTTTATTCTTCTCCATATTTTTCATTCTACACTTATATAACGTAAAACAGGAAAAAGATACGTAGTCCGGGCCTGTATTTTTTCCGGAAAAACCGCTCACTCCTGAAATTTGTCTGTTTTATTGAAAAAAAAAATTAATAAATATGTCTTCCGGCAACCCGGGGCGTTGCCGCCGATCCCAGGGCGTTGCCGCTGGGCTGGGATATAAAAGGGCTTTCAGCCCCGAAAAACTTCCGGACTTTCCATACGGATAAAAATAAAACGCGCCGGCCTGTGTCCCGACGGGAAAAAGGGCTGAAAGCCCTGTTATCCGGATTGCTTCATGCCCTTCACTGTTTTGTTTTCATCAGCAATATAATCAAAATGACAAAACTATCAAAATGTCATTTTTGGTCATTAAAAAAACTCATTTTTTAGCCACCGTCTGCCGTACGGGCGCAAAAAACGCCATAATTCAGGGGATATGAAAAAGCAGAATGCTTTTTCAAGTGAATAACTAATAATGAATAGTGAACAGTATATCCCTGAAACCGACAATAAGACAGCTTTTCTGCCGGAAACAGCAGCGATATGACAGAAAAAATAGTCTTTTAACTATCAAAAAGCATACGAATTAACTGGATTTAGAATCAGTTAACGATTTATTACATCCTTTCATTCCTGCATCTTGTTATTCATCTTTTAAAACAATTCTTTCGGATTAATCTTAAGAAAATCCGCATAAGGAATCCCGCCTGTACCGACCAGTAACATCTTATTGGGATGAAATTTCTCATTAAATATTCCCATTCCTATATTATCTGCACTAGCACCGCTTTTTACTTCCAATCCGATTACCTTATCTCCTTTTTCAAGTATGAAATCTACTTCATTATTACCTTCCCGCCAGTAATAGAGATTATACCTCTCGGAAACTGCATGATTAAATAAATGGGCACCTACAGAAGATTCTACCAGCCGCCCCCACAACTTGGGATTCACGATGGCGGTCGAATAGGTTTCGTCATTTTGTGATGTCAGTAATGCATTATTATAAACCTGAAACTTTGGGCTGGATGACCGTTGACGGATTACACTTCCGGCATATTTTTCCAGCCCACCTAACAAACCACAATCAGATAACAATTTGAGATAGTTTGCCAAAGTCGTTGTATTACCGGCATCCTGTAACTGTCCCGTAATTTTGGTATAGGAAAGAATTTGTCCAGAATAGAGACAGCCAAGCTCAAACAACCGTTTCAGCAATGCCGGTTTATCCACACGGGTCAGCATCAGGATATCTTTAGAAATGCTGGTTTCTATAAGTGAATCTTTTATGTAGTTTTTCCAACGTTCTTCATCATTAATCAATAAGGCAGAACCAGGATATCCTCCGAAATAAATGTACTGCTCAATTGACCAGCCAAAGGCGGCTTCCATTTCAGCAAACGACCAGTGACCAAGATAAAACGTTTCAAAACGTCCGGCTAGAGATTCTGTCAAACCTTTCTGAATGAGCAAACGAGAAGATCCCAGTAGAATTACTTTGATATTAACACCTTCGCGGGTATCTTTATCCCATTGCTGTTTGACAACTTCACTCCAGTTATCAATTTTTTGTATCTCATCAATCACAAGAAGATATTCCAAAGCACCGGAAGCCTTCATTCTCAATCTGGCTGTTTCCCAAGCCTGCATTAGCCATGCGGAATTGGTTGCTGAAATGGCATCTGCTGATTCGTTTACATAGGGAATGGATAACTGAGATAACAGCTGGTTTACCATAGTGGTTTTGCCCACTTGGCGAGGGCCGAGAATTACCTGGATAAACTTTCTCGGTTCTTCTATCCTTGATTTAATTTGCTTCAAATAAGAGCGTTCGTACATATCTAACAAATTTACTCAATACTAAAAGCAAATTTACTCAAAATTTTGGAATT
>JAISZA010000108.1 GCA_031269535.1 Tannerellaceae bacterium | reverse complement strand
AACTCTATTTCCACCCCGAAAACGCGATGCGTATCTGGAATGCCCTTTTCGAAGCCGGCAAGCCCGAAGGCATCAAACCCATCGGCCTGGGAGCGCGGGATACGCTCCGCCTCGAAATGGGCTTCTGCCTCTACGGAAATGAACTCGACGATACCACTTCGCCCATCGAAGCCGGCTTGGGATGGATAACCAAATTTACTGAAGGGAAAAACTTTGTCAACCGCGCCGAACTCGAACGCCAGAAAAAGGAAGGCGTAAGCCGCAGGCTCTGTTCTTTCGAAATGATCGACAAAGGAATTCCCCGCCACGGCTACGATATCGTGGACGAAGAAGGCCATCCCATCGGTACCGTCACATCGGGCACACTCTCGCCCTTCCTGAAAAAAGGCATCGGCATGGGCTATGTCAGACCTGAATATGCTGCGACCGGCACGGCACTCTACATCCGTATCCGTAATAAAGACCTGAAAGCCTCCGTCATCAGGGGACCCTTCAGGAAGTAAACATCCGCCTGTCGTTCTCCTCCTCTTTTAAAACCTTTCTCTCCGGATAATTTCGCCGGCAGGTTTCCTGTTTTTGGGTGTCGCGGCGAATATATCCGGCTCGGAAGGGTAGCCTATCGGGAGGATGGCGACCGGCTCTACCCACTCGGGCAGGCCGAAAGAGGTGCGCAGCAAAGGGGCGTCAAAATGGCAGATGATACAGCTGCCTAAATCCAGCTCTGCGGCGGCCAGACAGATATGTTCCGTGGCTATACCGGCATCTACGTCGGAATGGTCTTTCCCGTCGGAGGGGCGTTTCCACGACCGGCTGTGGTCGCTACAGACTACGAGAAAGAGGGGAACCGGTTCCACCCATTTCCGTGGATAACAGGCGTGTAGCTTTTTACGCCCTTCTTCTTCCGTGACAACTAAGAAATACCAGGGTTGGAAATTACAGGCCGAGGGAGACAGGCGGGCGGCTTCCAGGAGGTACGACAATTTGTCTTCCTCTATAGGCTCTGAGAGGTATTGACGGACAGAGCAGCGTTTGCGGATCAGTTCAAGGGTATTCATATTTTTAAAGATTTTCAGATTTCAGCTTCTATCTGGTAATGGTTGCGCCGGGGAGAGTTCCTCGATATCAGTTCGCCTATAAAGCCCGAAAGAAACAGCTGGGTACCCAGAATCATGGCGGTCAGCGAAATATAGAAATAGGGCGAATGGGTGACCAGAGGGCGCAAATCGCCCGAAAAGATCGATATCAGCTTCATCGCCAGCACATATACCAACGCAATAAAACCGATAAAGAACATCACACTGCCCCAAAAGCCGAAGAAGTGCATCGGCTTCTTACCGAATTTAGAGGTAAACCAAAGGCTTATCAAATCGAGATAGCCGTTTACGAAACGGCTCAGCCCGAACTTCGTCGTCCCGTACTTCCTCGCCTGATGCTTCACCACCTTTTCGCCAATCTTATGGAACCCGGCTATCTTTGCCAGGTAAGGGATATAGCGGTGCATATCGTTGTATATCTCTATATTCCTGACTACGGTATTCTTATAAGCCTTCAGTCCGCAATTGAAGTCGTGAAGCCTGAGGCCCGAGAACTTACGCGCCGTAGCATTGAAAAGCCGGGTAGGGATGGTTTTCGATAAAGGGTCGTAGCGTTTCTTCTTCCAGCCCGAGACGAGGTCGTAGCCCTCTTCTTTGATCATGCGGTAGAGTTCGGGGATTTCATCGGGGCTGTCCTGCAGGTCGGCATCCATCGTAATCACCACCTCTCCCTGCACCCGCTGGAATCCACAGTGCAGGGCAGGCGATTTGCCGTAATTACGGCGGAACTTAATCCCTTTTACGCAGGGCGATTGCTTCTGAAGCGCTTCGATAACCTCCCAGGAAGAGTCGGTACTACCGTCGCTGATAAAAATAATTTCGTATGAGAAACGATGCGCGTCCATCACCTTCTCTATCCACTCACAGAGCTCGGGTAAAGACTCAGCCTCATTATATAAAGGAATAACAACGGATATATCCATAGAATGCTTATTGATTGGGTTTCTGATTTTTCTCCTCCTGATTAAAAGAAAAACCTTCGGTAGGTTTTCTGTATAAGATGGCTGCAACAGGAACAGAGAGGATAAGACCATAAAAAATATTATTAAATATGCCCTGGATGGTCAGCCGGATAGGAGTCACTTCAGGCATCTGCCCGAAAGTGTCTTCCATCTGAGGATTCAGATTCATCTCTCTGACCAGGCTGAGGGCTATGTCCATCATCCGGGCAATATAATCGGGAGGCGCCAGGTAACGATAGAAAACATAATGCAGTAGAGAAACGATCAGGGCCGAGAAGAGATAAAGCAGGATACCAAACTGCCAGGCATGAAAGAAACCAATCCGTCCGCCAATCAGCATCTTATAAACCCGCGTGAATACATAAGCAAAGACTATCGTCAGGCTGGTCAGTATCCAATACACAGAAAGCAAAACCGGATGCCGGGCGCCTATAATAAAAAACACATACTTCAGCACCCAGAATCCTCCCAGAAACAAGCCATAGAACATGGCACTCTTTAATAACAGAGTCTTATTTTCCATATAAATGACATTTGGCAACTGACAACCGACAACTATTCCTTCTGGTATGTAATCATCAATTATCCATTGCCAATTATCAATTCGTTTGGAGCCTCTTGTCGGATTCGAACCAACGACCCCGAGATTACAAATCACGTGCTCTGGCCAACTGAGCTAAAGAGGCAAAAAATGGGTAAGCTTACTACATCGCGCCGCTACAACCTGCGTACCCTTGCTGCCGTCAAGCCCTGGGGGATTCCGAGGGAGCATGCCGTGTAGGACTTACCCGGGCGCAAAAGTAGGTATTTTTATTTATATTCCAAAGCATGCCCGGCATGATTTCGATGAAAAGGCATTAAAAATTTCCACAGCATCCAGTTCCTGCTTCCCGGAAAATCCTGAGGAAATTGCTCGTGATGGTGCTTCAATCGGTCACTCCCGAAATCCTCATCCTGCCTGTTCCTGAGGAAAATCAGGGATATATTGCAGGTTCGGGCTTTTTAATTCAAAAAAACAAAAAAAAATTGCAAATAATTTGTTATTTTATTAATTAATATATATGTTTGCAACATGTTAAGAATCGTCGAACATCTTGAACGTTTGTTGAGTGTGCACGATTGTGTAATCGTTCCTCAGCTTGGAGGGTTTGTTTTGCAGACCGTCCCTGCTTCGTATGTAATGGAAGAACATCTTTTTCGTCCGGGTTACAAAGAAGTGGTGTTTAATCCGAGCCTGGTGCATAATGACGGCCTGCTTCCGGAGCTATACATGAATGTGTATAATGTAACATTCCAGAAAGCACGCCGTATGCTGGAAGAAGATGTAGAAGAAATAAACAATGCGCTACTCAAAGGGCTGAAAATATCGCTGGGCAATGTAGGAACATTATGTATAGGTGAGGAAAGACAAATTGTCTTTCAGGCAGGGGATACAGGAATTTTCTGTGTGGACTCGTATGGCCTGTCTCCTTTCCGGCTTGAAACCTGGCAGGCGATGCTGGAGGAAGAGCCCGTTTTGGTCGCAGGGAGGAAGAAGAATATATTTTATATTCCCGTCAACCGGAATATTGTGCGTGGGATTGCCTCTACGGCAGCAGCCATTGCGCTGTTTCTGATGATCTCCACTCCGGTAAAAGAAATAAATCCATCGTCATATACAGCCAGTTTTGTACCCACCGAGATTGTTAAAACAAATAAAAAAGCAATAGAGGATACCCCAGGTCCTGCGATTCAGACAGCGACGCTTACACCAACAGCAACCACCGCTGCTGCCCGGCCTAAATCCGGCAACACCGGAGTGGGGAAAAAGGAAGTTCTACCTGCATATTATGTAGTCATCAGCAGTGTGAAAACCAAAAAGCAGGCAGAAGAAATCCTGTCGAAAGCAGATCGCTCGGTGATGAAAAATGTCAATAAAGTGATCGTGAATGACAACATACGTATCTATGCGGATAAATTTACAGATAAAAACAAGGCAGAAGTTTATCTGGCTAAAATCCGGAAAAATTCAAACTATAAAGATGCGTGGATATATACCCGTAACAAATAATTTTTGTTGGAATTTCAACTTGATACAGATAACAAAGAGTTTCAGGAAGCCCTGCAACTGATTACTTATACCCGGCAGTCTGTTTTCCTTACCGGAAAGGCAGGAACAGGCAAATCTACTTTTCTGAAATATATCTGCAGGCATACGAAGAAGAAGTTTGTCGTGCTGGCTCCTACAGGTATTGCCGCTATCAACGCGGGAGGCGTTACGCTCCATTCGTTTTTCAAACTCCCCTTCCGCCCGCTCCTGCCCGACGACCCCGACTTAAGCCTGAAAAACGGACGTATCTTCGATTTCCTGAGATATACCAAGCAGCATCAGAAACTGATTTCGCAGGTAGAGCTGATCATCATCGACGAAATATCCATGGTACGGGTGGATATTATCGACTGTGTGGACCGTATTTTGCGCGTATATTCTAAAAATATGCGTTTACCTTTCGGCGGAAAGCAACTCCTGTTTGTAGGCGATGTCTATCAGCTGGAACCGGTGGTCGCCTCCGACCAGAGAGATATATTGAGCCTCTTCTATAGCAGCCCGTTTTTTTTCTCAGCGCATGTGTTCAAAGAAATAAATTTAGTACCGATCGAACTGCAGAAAGTGTACCGGCAGACCGACCCTACGTTTATCAATGTGCTGGACAAGATTCGTAATAATACGGCTCACCGGAAAGAACTGGAGATACTCAATGCCCGTTTTTCCCCGTCGTTTACTCCCGGAAATGAAGATATGTATATCACCCTGGCTACCCGCCGGGATCATGTGGATTATATCAATGAAAAGAAACTGAAGGAATTGCCGGGAGAAGAATTTATATGCCGGGGCGAAATAAAAGGGGAGTTTCCCGAATCATCTTTGCCCACCCAGCTGCATCTGTCCATCAAAGAGCAGGCCCAGGTGATTTTTATTGATAATGATAAAGACCGCCACTGGGTAAACGGCACTATCGGTAAGATATCGAAGATTGATGCGGAAGGAAAAGTGTATGCCTTACTGGAAAACGGGAGTACTCATTACGTGGAACCTACCTCATGGCGGAATTACAGATATAAATACAACGAGGCGGAAAAAAAGATAGAAGAAGAAATAATCGGAACCTTCTGCCAGCTGCCTCTCCGTCTGGCCTGGGCTATTACCGTACATAAAAGCCAGGGGCTGACGTTTAACCGGGTCGTGGTCGATCTGGCCGGGGGAGTCTTTGCCGGCGGACAAACTTACGTGGCCCTCAGCCGGTGTACCTCCCTGGAAGGTCTGGTGCTGAAAGTAAAAATCACGGAACGGGATATCTTCATACGCAAAGAGATAGTGGCGTTCAGCCGGATGTTTAATGATAAAAAGCTGATTGAAACAGCTATCCGCGAAAGTGAAGCAGACTTGCTCTATGCTCAGGCAATCCATTCATTCGGGAAAGGAGAGATACCGGAGGCTGTCGAGGCTTTCTCTGCCGCCCTTGAGAAACGGAACGAACTGGTGAACCCGCCGGCCAAACGCCTCTTACGCATGAAGCTACGCAGCTTGAATGCACAGAAAGAAGAGATAAAACACCTGAAGGAAGAACTCTACGCACTAAAGGAAATACAGAAAGAATATGCCCGCGAATATTTCCTGATGGGAAACGAATGTATCACCAAAGCCGGCGATGTGAGAGCGGCAATCCGCAACTTTGACAAAGCGCTCAGGCTATACCCCGCCTTTGTGGACGCCTGGGTGAGAAAAGGAATAAGCCTCCTGGATACGGGAGATTATTATGCCGCGCAAACCTGCTTCAACGAAGCCGTCAGACTAAGCCCGCTTTCCTTTAAAGCCCGTTACAACAGAGGCAAATGCCTTATCCTGCTCAAACATTACGAGGAGGCCGTTGCCGATATGGATAAAGCCATTGCCATCAAAAGCGATCATGCTGCCGCACACGAGTACCTGGCCGAAGCCTATCGCTGCCTGGGCGATGAAAAAAAAGCCCGGTATCACCAGCATATAGCGGATGAGCTGAGGGGGAACTTTACTTGATTACGTAAAGCGAACTGATCGACTCGTCGTTGCAGACACGGCGGATGGCCTCGGCAAACATATCCGCTATGGAAAGGATTTTAACTTTATTGCATTTCTTGGAGTAAGGAATGGAATCGGTAAATATCATCTCGGCTAAAGCCGATTGATCGACGCGCACGGAAGCCGGGTCTGACATGACGGCATGGCTGGCAATAGCACGTACCGATTTGGCCCCGTTCTCTATCATCAGGTTGCCGGCTTTGGTAATCGTACCGGCCGTATCCACAATATCATCTATCAGCAACACGTCCAGACCTTCCACATCGCCGATGATGCGCATCTCGGCTACTTCATTGGCACGCAAACGGGATTTATGACAGATAACCATCGGGATTCCCAGATACTTGGAATAGCTGCTGGCGCGTTTGGTACCGCCTACATCGGGAGTAGCCAACACCAGGTTGTCTATCGGTAGTTCTTTTTTGATATAATTCAGGAAGACCGAGGAAGCATATAGATGATCCACCGGCACATTAAAGAAACCTTGTATCTGATCGGCATGCAAGTCCATTGTTATCAGTCGGTTGATGCCAGCTGTACTCAGCATATCGGCAATAAGCTTGGCTGCAATGGAAATGCGGGGCTTGTCTTTTCTGTCTTGCCGCGCCCAGCCAAAATAGGGGATAACGGCAATAATAGAATGTGCAGAAGCGCGTTTGGCAGCATCGATCATCAGAAGCAACTCCATCAGATTGTCTGAATTGGGGAAAGTAGATTGTACCAGAAACACATCACGCCCTCGGATGGATTCTTCGTAAGAGATAGAAAATTCACCATCTGCGTAATGCTGAATATTCATTTGTCCTAACGGACAAGCCAGACTTTTACAGATTTTCTCTGCCAAATAACGGGAATTAGTTCCCGAGAATACCAAAAAAGGAGTTTGTGCACTCATTATTCTGAAATATTAATCTGAAAACAAATCGTTTTGAATCTTGCTGCAAAAGTAATTTATTTTTTTATCAGTGGCAAGTAACCAAGTGAAAAGGGGTGCAATTCAAATTGTCGCATCGTCATTACGGGCCGTCATTGCGAACCCAGAGGGTGAAGCAATCCAGATCGGGGGCGCCCTGGATTGCTTCGTACCTCGCAATGACGACGGAAATC
>JAISZA010000118.1 GCA_031269535.1 Tannerellaceae bacterium | reverse complement strand
TTTTTCATTCTGCCCTGAAGAGCCAGTACCAGGCGGTTCCCCAGGCGCCGGCGCCGGGTTCGGGCCAGCCAAGTACCAGCTCGCTGTTTGTCAGTTTCAGAATGTCGTAGCTATAGACGGGAGCATTTCCGCCATTGGGTTGCTTGCCGCTGAGCACGGTAACACGGTTGGTGTTCAGCTTGCCAATCCCCCAGAGGCCGTCGCCGCCGGCATTCGTGGTTGTCGCGCTCATATCGAAGGCGAAAGTCCCGCTCTCCGTACCGCCGTCCGATTTCTTTTTCGTCAGCGAGGCGCCTTTGAGCGAGAAGGTCATGCGGGCATTGGCGCCCTCTCCCGGTGTTTGTCCTTCCATATCGCCGACAGGAACAGTCCACCAGCCGGGGGCTACATTGCTCAGGTAGCCTCCGTTTCCCCAGACGGCCGACGCCTGGTCGTCCCATTTCCACACTTTTTCGCCGCTGCCGCAGAACAGCCCCCATTCGGGTGCTACATCATACGTCCGGTCGATATGCACGGTCAGGCTTTTCGTTATCTTCGTGCCGTCGGGGTTCAGTCCGGTGTAAATAATCTCATTGTCACCCGTAAGGAGTAATTGCACGCGCCCTCCCGTACCGATCAGGGTGCCGGAGCCGTAGTCCCACGACGAGAGGCAGGGATTGCCGTCGCTGTTGAGGATGACATAGTTTGAATTGACTCCGTCGCGTATCTCAGGGATGGCGGAGATATTCAGCTGGTCGGCCGTAATGCTCCCCTTCAGCTCGTCCCGGTCTTCCAGGGGATCACAGGCCATACACATCAACGAGGCGGCTACTGCACATATAACTATATTTTTCATAACTGCTTGTTTAATTAATTTATATCCATAAAATTATTCCATCCAACTGACAAAGGGAGCAATATCCCAGCCGGGATTCTGCTTCAGGGCTCCGTTGGCCAGGTCTATTTCCGACTGCGGAATGGGCATGAATCCCTGGGTGGCCTTGTAGCGGGCGGCCAGCCCTCCCTGCTGCGGCTTCATGGTGGTGGCGATGCCACGGTTCCAGATCGGCTGCCCGTATTTTCTGGGCAAGGCTGCCTCGGCAATATGCCAGCGCCGGAGGTCGCCCCATCGCAGGCCTTCGAAGGCCAGTTCGTAGCGCCGTTCCTTCTGCAGGGCGGCTAAGGAGTAGGAAGCAAGAGGCGGCAGGCCGGCACGCGCACGCACGGCATTAATCCCCGTCGTAGTCTCCGTCAGTTCGGAATGCATCAGGAGGATATCGGCATGGCGGACGACGATCAGGTCGGTCTCATGCCCCAGCTGGAAATTATCCGTTTCGCCATCCCCGTAATAGGCTGTGGACGAAGTAAAGGAGTTGTACAGGTCAACGCCATTGGCTTTATAAGCCGTGGTGGCAATAATTTTCTTTTGCCAGAAGCCGGTCTCTTCCATCTGCGCATCTTCTCCGAAGGGGTAGTCGGTCGATTCGGTTGTCACATCGTAGATCGAAGCCACGCGGCGGATATCATCCGGCTCGTCTTCCTTCCATTCGTTCCATAAGTTGGGCGTCACAGGGCCGGCTCCCCAGCCTTGTCCGAAGGGGAAGGTATTGTGATAGTCGATCTTGCCTCCGCTACGGATAGCAAAATAGAGGCTGTACTGATTGGCGAATCCGATGGTCGTTCCCCAGTCGCCCAGGTGGGAGTTTTTGATGACAAACACATGTTCCTTGTTTTCGCCGTCTTTCACCCAGGTGGGCGCTTCCTTGGCATACTCGTAATCCTTCTTCGATTCGGAATTAGTGTAGGGCCATAAGGAGCGGAAATCGTCGATCAATCCATGGCCGGAGTTGGCGATGCAGTTATCCAGCGCCCCTACCACAAAATCTTTCGTAATCGCCTCGCCTTCCGAAGTCGGGAGGGAAGATTCCTGGTAAAAGCCGGTATAAAACAGATAAACCCTGGCCAGCATACCCGCGGCAGCCCATTTGGTCACCGTCCCCGAACGCAATTGATTCCAGGGATAAGAGGGCATGATTTCGTACGCCTGCTTCAGATCGGTAGCAATATAGGCAAAGATATCCTTGGCCGGCAGCTGGGCAGGAGGCGTCTGCGCTTCGTCCACATCCTCGGGCGCCCGTTCGATGAAAGGTATATCACCAAACAACTGCACCAGCTCAAAGTACGTATAAGCGCGCAGGAAAAGAGCTTCACCCATCTTCTGGTTCCGGACTTCCTCGTTTTCGATGGTAGCCAGGTTACTGATGGCCATATTGGCGCGCGCTACCCCTGTGTATTTGGCAGACCAGAAGGATTTGTAACGGTCGAGGTTGGAATACAACAGATGAGTAACAACCTGAAAGTCCTTATCGTTTTCGCCTCCGCCGCCGTAGCGATCATCGGAAGCCAGTTCGGCCGTGAAGAAATAGGTATTACCCGGCGACTCCTGGCCTTTCGACAGCGTGGTATAAACCCCTGTCAGCAATTGCTCCGCATCATCTTCGTTCAAAGGGAAGTTGCTGGAGTTCTTCTTCGTGTAACTTTCCGTATCCAGAAAGCTTTCACAACCCGTACCGGCAAATACAAAGATGAATAAATATAATACTATCTTTTTCATACATTTAAAATTTAAGATTGACACCTACTAAATAACTCCGCGAACCCGGATAATATCCCAGGTCTATACCCGTTGACCAGGATTTATCGGTATTGAAACCACCAATTTCGGGGTCCATACCGGAATAGCCCGTGAAGGTATAGAGGTTCTGAGCCGTGAAATACAGGCGGGCCTGTCCTAAAGGCAGTCGGGGCAACAGTTTCTTGAAGTCATAGCCCAGCGTTACGTTCTGAATCTTCAGATAATCGCCGTCTTCTATATAGATATCGGAGATATTCTGCCAGTTGAAATGCGAGCCCGAAGTCAGACGCGGAAGTTTGTTCGACGTTCCTTCGCCCGTCCAGCGGCCAAAGATATCCGTTGTGTAATTCTGCAGCGGACTGTCGGCAAAGCTGCGGTACGACTTGGCTATCTGCTGCCCGAACGAGCCGGAGGCAGAGACATTCAGGTCGAAACCTTTATAGCCGAAATTCAGATTCAGGCCCAGCTGATACTTGGGATGGGGGTTCCCTATCATCGTACGGTCGTTTTCGTCAATGCTTCCGTTGCCGTCTGTATCCAGAAAGATCAGGTCGCCCGGCTGCGAGCCTTCGTATTTGACGGCCGTGGCATTCACCTGTTCCCAGTTCTGGAAGACGCCGGCTGTCTTGTAGCCATAGAAATAACCAATGGGATAGCCTACCTGCACGCGGAACATTTCCGTCGTCCCCTGGCTCAATACGTTGGCATCGCCGTGGATGATTCCTTCGGCATTGTCCAGACGGGTTACTTCATTTTCATTATGTGTGAAGTTGACTCCGGCCCCATACGAGAAGTCTCCGATCCGATCCTGCCAGTTCAGCGCCACTTCAATCCCTTTGTTTACCACGTCGCCGCCATTGATATAAGGCGCATTCAGACCGTAAACAGACAGGATAGGTGCATCCACTAACCAGTCTTTGGTTGTCCGTTTATACCAGTCGAAGACAAGGCCCAGGCGCGAGCCGAGGAAGCGGGCGTCTATCCCCAGGTCGATCTGCTCGGCTGTTTCCCAGCTTACGTTCGGATTTTTCAGGATATCGGCGTAGGCGCCGGTGGAAGGCGTCTTTTTGTCCGTTCCGAAGTAATATACGTTAGACGTACTGAAAGCAAAAGTGGAGAGATACTGGAATGCACTGATGTTGCTGTTCCCGTTCTGCCCCCAGCTGGCGCGCAGCTTGAGGAAGTCCACGATGCCTGTTGCTCCTTCGAGGAAGCTTTCATTCGTCAGCACCCATCCGGCCGATACGGAGGGAAAGTATCCCCAGCGCTTTCCGGGAGCGAAGTTGGAAGAACCGTCAGCGCGCAACGTAGCACTCAGCATGTATTTCTCGGCGTAGTTATAGTTGATACGTCCGAAGAAAGAAGCTAAGCGTCCCATACCCCAGGGGCTACCGCCGGCGCTACGCTGGCTCAGCTCGGTGGGTTTGGTGTTGTCCACCCAGGCGTATTTCCAGTCGCCTTCGAAGATATTGTTCGAACCTCCGGAGGACACACTTTCTCCCATGCCCCATCTTTCGATCGAATTACCGGCCACGATGTCTGCCGTATGGCTATCGACGGCTAATTTGTACGACAGGGTATTATCCAGCGTCCACGCATAGCCTACACTCTGGCTCTGGCCGATGCTCTCGATCGTCCGGTTGGAGTTGTTCGACAGGCGGATTTTCATATTATAATCCCTATACGACGAGGCGCTCATCTTATAGCCGAACTGTGATTTGAATATCAGGTTCTTCAGCGGCTGTATCTGCAGATAGGTGCTCATATTGAGATTATGATTCTTCGAGAGGTTGAGGCCCTGCGACGAAGTGGCGGTGGCGGCTATCGGGTTGCCGGTATTACCGTCGAGTATCCATCCGTTGTCGGCCTTGTCGTAATAGTCATACCAATCGCCTTCGGCGTCGTAGATCGGCAGCAGGGGGCTGGCGACAAGCACGCTGTGGAAGGCGTTCCAGTAGATATTACCCGTAGAGATACCGCTATTGGTGCGATACATATAATTCAAGGTTTCGCCCACCTTGATGACTTCCATATCGCCGGATTTGAGCAGCACATGGTCGGAGTTGAGGCGGACGGTCGAGCGGTCGTAGGTCGAGTGTACGGGTGTTCCGAGGATACCATCCTGCTGGGTGTACGAATACCCGAGGGATACTTTCGACACATCGTTGCCTCCCGTCAGGTTGATGGCATGGCTTTGCGTCACCGCTCCTTCGTTATAGAAGGCGCCTACCCAGTCTGAACCCTTCGACGTACCATCGACAAACGACTGATACAAATCTTTGGGCAGCAGGTTGGCCCAGTCGTATCCGGGCGTCCCGTCGTTGAAGCGCAGTTCGTCCACAATGGTCATATACTCCTGTGCCGTCAGCAAATCCGGCCTTTTGTACATATACTGCTGTCCGTAATAGCCGTCGTAGGATATCTGTATCTTACCGGCTTTCCCCTGTTTGGTTGTGACGAGAACCACTCCATTGGCGGCACGTGCACCATAGATAGCGGAAGAAGCGGCATCTTTGAGCACATCAATCGATTCGATATCGGAGGGGCTGATATGATTCAGGTCGCCTCCCGCCACACCGTCGATGACATACAAGGGTTTCGAATCGCCAATCGTACCGATACCGCGGATGTTCACAATATAGCCGCTACCGGGCTGTCCGTTGTTCTGGACGATAGTCACCCCCGGTGTCTGGCTCTGTAGGGCGGTCAGGACGGAAGTCGTACTCAGCTTCTGGATATCGTCTCCGGTGACCTGAACGGTAGCTCCCGTGATCAGTTTCTTCTTCTGAACCCCGTAGCCTACCACCACCACTTCTTCGAGCGACTGCGAGTCTTCCCTCAATACTACATTATAAACGGTTTTCCCTGCCACAATGCTCACTTGCTGGCTGTGAAAACCGATATACGAAAAGTCGAGCTGAGCGCCTGCCGGTACTGTCAGCTCATAGTTACCGTCGATATCGGTAACCACACCATTTGTGGTTCCTTTCTGCACCACGTTCACCCCGATAAGAGGTAATCCGTCGGCGTCTGAAGTGACCACGCCTTTCACTCTTATACCCGTCTGTGCCATTACCGGAAAAGCGCTCATCAGCAAAAGAGCTGCTGTTATCACTAATCCCGAAAGCGTTGAGGGTAATTTGCGTAAAGAAAATGTACTACATCTTTCCTTCATACAGAATTAATTTAAAGTTGATAAATAAAAAGGTTAATATTTCTCACGATAGAAAGCATAAAAAAAAACAGTTTATCCCCCTCTTACGGGAAATAAACTGAAGCAAAAGTTACAATGTGTAAATATTTTATGTAGATTACGCGCGTGTAAATTACATAAATGTGTGTGTGTGTGTGTGTGTGTGTGTGTGTGTGTGTTCATCACGCAGATATGTAGGTTAGTTGTATTCATTGGGGCTTCGTATGGGATTTATTTATGATTATCTGGCTCCAAAAGTAAGCAAATAAAATCAAACACAGGGTAGCAAATGTTATGAAATAGGGAACATTTTGTTAACTCCGTCTTTTTAATTCTAATCCTTACCTGAGGACGATGAGATAATCTGAAATTTAGCCCTGAAAGATGTCACGTTTTATGATCTGAAACCGTCTTTATAATAAACTAATCTCGCTTGATCATGAAGACAGCATCTGTTTCTGCCGTTCTGTGCATACTTTTTTCTTCTTTGGCTTTATCTGCTCAAAATGGAGCGGATAGTATCTCCTCCACTGCTTACCGGGCTACCCGTCTGGATGCACCGCCTGTGATTGATGGTTCTCTGGGCGACGATTGCTGGGAGCAGGTGGGCGAATGGTCGGACACTTTCGTGCAGCAGCAACCCAACGAAGGGAGTAGGGAGACGGAAGAGACTCGCCTGAAGATACTCTACGACGATCAGAATCTGTATGTTGCTTTCCGGGCGCTTGATTCGGAACCTGATAAAATCAACCGGTGGCTGTCGCCGCGCGATCAGGTCAAAGGGGATGCCGTATGTATCATTTTCGACAGCTATGATGATAAACGCACCGGTTTCGCCTTTGCCCTGACAGCCGCCGGTACGCGGGCCGATTTCCTTTCGCAGAATTCCAGCAACGACGATTATACCTGGAATGCTGTCTGGGAAGGGAAAACCTCCGTCAACGACGGAGGCTGGTATGCCGAGTTTCGTATCCCGCTCTCACAGCTCCGCTATTCCAGTCAGAACACCGGGCAGGAATGGGGTATGCACGCCATACGGTATATCGACCGGAAGATGGAAACCGATCATCTGCACCTTATCCCCCGCAACAACAAAGGGTTTGTCTTTTCTTTCGGCAGGCTGACCGGCATATCCGGACTTCCCAAATCCAGGCGGATCGAGCTGGCTCCCTATACCTCGCTGAAATACCAACTCTCGGAAAAAGAAGCCGGCAATCCTTACGCCACCGGCCATGCGTGGGGCTACGGCTTGGGATTAGACGGTAAGATAGGCCTGTCGAGCGATTTTACCCTCGATTTCACGCTAAACCCCGACTTCGGGCAGGTGGAAGCCGATCCCTCAACCATCAACCTCACTGCTTTTGAGACCTATTACGACGAGAAGCGTCCTTTCTTCCTCGAAGGGAAGAATATTTTCGGCCTGATAGGAGAAACCATGTTTTATTCGCGCCGGATTGGCTCTCCTCCACAATGGCAGCCCGAAGAGAAAGAGGGAAGATACAGTTACACGCCTCAGCAGACACATATCCTCAGCGCACTCAAAGTGTCGGGGAAAAGCAAAAACGGCCTTTCGCTGGGGCTAATCAATAGCCTGACCGGCAAAGAACAAGCGGAGATCACTGAAGAGGGGCGTACCTACAAGATGACTGCCCAGCCTTTTTCTTCGTATTCCGTCGCCCGCGTACAGCAGGATATAAACGGAGGAAATACCGTCGTCGGCGGGATGCTGACGGCTGTCAACCGCTCGCTTACCGGCGACAGCCATCTGTCGCATCTTGTGCGCAATGCCTATACGGGCGCTATTGATTTTGAACAATACGTCAGAAACCGCGAATATTACATCCGGGGAAGCCTGCAATACAGCCATGCCGAAGGCTCAGAAGAGGCAATAACAGCCTTGCAACGCTCTCCCGTACACTATTTTCAGCGCGAAAACGCCCCGCATATCGCAGTAGATAGCACACGAAGGAACCTGCGGGGTACGTCGGGCGCACTGCATATCGGAAGAGGAGGCGGAAAGAAAATAATCTCCCGGCAAATATTTATGTGGGGAAGCCCGGGCTTCGACGTCAACGATATCGGATACCTTCAGAGTACAGACTATAAATTGCTGAACGGATATGTGGCTTATGTGGAAAACACCCCGACGGGCATCTTCCGCAATTACACGATGGATGTTTTCTACCGTTTCGTCTGGGATTACAGCGGTACGCTTACCTCCAGCCGCGCAGGGGTGGAAACGGATATGAGTTTCACGAATAAATGGTATCTCTACTTCTGTGGCTTCTACGACCCGCAGACGATTGATAACAGTATGCTCCGCGGCGGCCCTTCCGTATTACTGAACCCGCGCTGGGGTACGGACCTGAGTATGGGCAGCGATCAGTCGAAGACCTTATGGATGAAAGGATATCACGGTACTGTATTGGGCGACAAGCGCTATGCGCAGTTTATGTGGATAGAGGCCAACTATCGCCCGATACCCAACCTGGGAGTGAGCGCCCGACTGGGATATGAATACTGGAACAAAGGGCTGGAATACGTAGGACAACCGGAGCTTGAGCCGGATGGCCGGAAGGTATATGTCATGAGCGCATTGAAACAGAGCATTACCGTCCTTACGCTACGCATGGATTATAGTATCACCCCCGATTTATCGGTACAGTTCTATGGAAATCCGTTTATGTCGTCGGGAAAATATACCGGATTCAAGCGGGCAACCCATACGACAAGCAAAACATACGACGAGCGTTTCCGTATGCTCGGCAGCGATGTGCTGACCTATCATGCCGGAGACAACAATTATTCCGTCACGGAGAAAAACGGCGACCACTATACGTTTGACAATCCCGATTTCAGTTTCCGCGAGTTTCGTTTCAACCTTGTGGCAAGGTGGGAATACCGTCCCAACTCAATTGTTTACCTTGTCTGGGGGCAGAGCCGTTCGGGTTCGGCTCCGGAATACATTTCGTCGTTCGGTGAAAATACAAAGGCCCTGTTCGGTTACGTTCCCGCCAATGCCTTTATGCTCAAATTCAGCTATTGGTTCGCCCTTTGAACTTTAGTCAAAAGTCTATGGGGGAATTGTCGGAACGGACAAGACATAAGCCCGTTCACCTTATCCTGACAGGGAAAAGGGCTGAAAGCCCTGTATATCCCAGCCCAGGGCAACGCCCTGGGTCCCAACGCCCTGGGTATAAAACGGAATAATCCGGCAGGCGCCCTGAAAGGGCAGCATAATGATGTCTGCAGATAATCTCCGGCTGCCTCTATGCTGCCTCCGGCACGGGACTACTTCCTCTTCCGTGTGGCCGGTTATTTTTCCTGATAGCACCTCAAAAAAAGAGTTAGCCCCAAAAAAAGGTGTATTTGACTACGTCGATTTTCATTTCAGATTGTCGCATCGTCATGACGGGCCGTCATGGCGAACGCGGACTTCTGGATTGCTTCGTACCTCGCAATGACGAAGCAATCCAGGTTTTTGTAACGTTTATTTCCTGACAGCGCCTACCCTCATTTCCCACATTGTTTTTTCAGCCATTGGCTCAGGGCGGCTTGTTGTTCGGGATAGGTCCAATGGCCTGTATCGGTGTATAAGCTCAGCTCTTTAGGTGCTGTAATCACATTGTATGCCGCATACATTGAGGTAGGGGGACAGGTCACGTCGTTAAGTCCCCAGGTATATAAACCGGGCACTTGGATACGTCGGGCAAAATTTACTACGTCGTAATACGAAAGCGTTTCCACCTCTCCGGATTCGGGGTTGGAGTCTCTGAAGAAGTGAGGCCATCCGCCGGCCCGTTTTTTCAGGAATCCGCCCAGGTCGCATAAAGCCGGATGGATAGGAGCAAGGAATCTGATCCGCGGATCGAGTCCGGCTGTAACGATCGACAGAGCGCCTCCCTGGCTGCCTCCCGTCACGCCTATCGTCCGGCCGTCGAATTCGGGCAATGAGAAGATGAAATCTACCGCCCGCACACATCCTGTATAGACCCGCTTGTAATAGAACTGGTCTTTGTTGTTTTTGCTGAATCCCCAGTAGCCGTTTAAAGCCCCTCCCGCCAGGGTATAATATGCGGTGGGCTGCCAAGTGACGGGAATGCCGTGAATACCGATTTCCAGCGAAATGACCTCATCCCCGTAATTGGCTCCGTTATACGGGCGTATCCCGGCTCCGGGCACTTGCAGGATGGCGGGGTATTTACCCGGCTTCCTGGGAACGATCAGAATCCCATAGATTCTGGAGAAGCCCGTGTTCTGGAAACTGACTTCATACACCTCCTGTGTAGCGGTGGATTTTTCAGGTAATAAGACCTTGGTGGGATTCAGGGGCATCTCGCGGGCTGCTGCGATGGCATTCGCCCAGAAACTGTCGAAATCGCCCGGTTCGCCGGATACGGGCCGGATTTTTTCGCCCTCATACAAGGCCGCTGCCATTCCCTCGTAAGCCTTCCCGTCCACCCTGGCCACTACCCGGCAACGCAGCAAGCCGGCTTCTTTCATCGAAGCTTTGAGTGTGATCCGGCCCTCTTTGAGCACGACTTCTTTTTTCTCTGTCACGGGGAAAAACTCCGGCCCCAGCTCGTAGTCAATCGTTACGTTTTCAAGCAGTCCGCCATACCGGAGCACCTGTACGTTGAAACTTGCTTCTTCACCTATTTTGTATTGCCAGTCGCTGTGATTGGGCGACACCAGTACGTTTACCAATTTTTGCGCCGGCTGTGCCTGCACCGGTAAACCTGCTTCCATAAGCAACAGAAGGAAACAGAAGAGTAATAAATATTTTCTCATAACATGTAATAAATGTGATAAAATTAGGCAGTAAAAATAGTTATTTATTATATTTGCCGCTCATCAAATATAATAAAATTAATACTATGCATGTACTAAAAGAAGCAGGCGAAAAAATGAGTTCGTACAGATGGGTCATCTGTGCAATGCTTTTCTTCGCTACCACTGTTAATTATTTAGACCGACAGGTGTTATCGCTCACATGGAAAGATTTTATTGCTCCTGAGTTTCACTGGACCAATAACGATTATGGGAATATCACGGCTTTGTTCTCTATTTTTTATGCGGTCAGTATGCTCTTTGCCGGTCGTTTCGTTGACTGGATGGATACGAAAAAAGGCTATCTGTGGGCGATTGGCATATGGTCGGTAGGCGCATGTGCACACGCTTTCTGCGGCATAGCCACTTCGGGCATCGTGGCGGGTGAATGGTTTGTCGGATTCGGCAGAGCGAGAGAGATTATCGGTATGGTCGGGAATGTAGGCCTGATTGTCAATGTCAGTGTGGTTTTATTCGTCTTTGCCCGCCTGATTCTTGCGGTAGGCGAAGCCGGGAACTTCCCCGCCGCCATTAAAGCGACAGCTGAATATTTCCCCAAAAAAGACCGTGCATTCTCGACCAGTATCTTTAATGCCGGCGCAACAGTCGGCGCACTGGCTGCTCCTATATCCATTCCTTTCATAGCCGAGATATGGGGATGGGAGACTTCGTTTCTGGTTATCGGTGTATTCGGCTTTATCTGGATGGGCTTCTGGGTCTTTATTTATAAGAAACCGGAGCAGCATCCCCGCGTGAATGCCGGAGAATTAGCCTATATCCGGCAGGATGGTGACGATAGCGGCACAGAGGATAAACCGGAACGTAAACTGTCCTTCCTGGAATGTCTCAGATACAGACAGACCTGGGCTTTTGCGGTGGGTAAATTTATGACCGACGGGGTATGGTGGTTCTTTCTGTTCTGGACCCCTGCATACCTGAGTGCGGTATATGATATGAAATCGTCCGACCCTGCCAGCCAGGTTGCCATTTTTACGCTCTATGTCATTACGTTGCTGTCTATTATCGGCGGATGGCTACCTACTTATTTTGTTGATAAGAAAGGGATGAACCCTTATGCCGGGCGTATGAAAGCGATGCTGATATTCGCCTTTTTCCCTCTGCTGGCCTTGCTGGCTCAGCCATTGGGGAGCATTTCCTACTGGTTCCCGGTTATTATCATCGGTATTGCCGGCGCAGCACACCAGGCATGGTCGGCCAATATTTTCTCTACGGTAGGCGATATGTTTCCCAAAAGCGCCATTGCGACAGTGACCGGTATAGGCGGCATGGCCGGTGGCGTGAGTTCGTTCATAATCAATAAAAGCTCAGGTGTATTGTTCGATTATGCCGGACAGACACAGATGCTGTTCATGGGTTTCAAAGGCGAGGAGGCAGGTTATTTTATTATCTTTTCTATCTGCGCCGTATCCTATCTGATCGGCTGGTGCATCATCAAGAGTCTGGTGCCCCGATATGCCCCGATTGTTGTCCGCTAATTTTTTAATAATAATAAATATATGAAACATTTGAAATTTCTGTCGGCAATACTTATAGTTAGTCTTGCTGCCTGCCAGCCCAACGATGGCTGGGACGAATTGTTTAACGGTAGAGACCTGACAGGCTTCAGGCAACTGAATGGCGAAGCTCCTTACCGTGTGGAAGACGGAAGTATTATAGGGATTTCGGTATCAGGCCAACCCAATAGCTTCCTGGCTACCGAAGGGAACTATAGTGATTTCATCCTCGAGTTTGAAGTCTTATGCGATCCGGCGCTTAATTCCGGCGTACAATTCCGTAGCGAAAGCCTGCCGGAATACCTGAATGGGCGCGTACATGGCTATCAATGCGAGATCGATCCCTCCGACAGGGCCTGGAGCGGCGGTATCTACGACGAGGCAAGGAGAGGCTGGCTGGTCACGCTGACCGATAACGAAGCCGGACGCGCCGCCTACCATAAAACAGACTGGAACAAATACCGCATCGAAGCCATCGGCGACAATATCCGCATCTGGCTCAACGGCGTCAATACAGCCAATCTGTACGACAATGAAACGACTGCCGGATTCATTGCCTTCCAGGTACACCAGATAGGCGATCAATCGCTGGAAGGAAAAGAGATCAGATGGCGTAATATACGCATCCGGACAACAGACCTGGAAGCCGTACGCCTGCAGGGGACTTTGGCTCCCGAAGTAAACCGTCTCCCCAACACACTGAGCGAACAGGAAAAAGCCGACGGCTGGAAACTCTTATTCGACGGACAGACCACCACCGGCTGGCGAGGCGCTCATAAAGAGGCCTTCCCCGATTACGGCTGGAAAGTAGCAGACGGCCAGCTGATCGTCTTAAGCGCCGACGGAAGAGAATCGACGAACGGAGGGGATATCGTTTATGCCCCGGAAGAATTTTCCGCCTTTGAATTAAGCATAGAATTTAAAATTACTGAAGGAGCCAACAGCGGCATCAAATATTTCGTCACCGAAAAAGAGAAATCCTCAGGCTCAGCCTTTGGGCTGGAGTATCAGATACTCGACGATAAAAATCACCCCGATGCCCAGCTTTACACCACCGCCCCAGGCTCACGCAGACTCGCCGGCCTGTACGACCTGATTAAACCCGAAAACATACGCTTCAACGGCGTCGGAAACTGGAATCAGGCCATCGTAAAAGTATTCCCCAACAAGCACACCGAACATTGGCTGAATGGCTTTAAAACCCTTGAGTACGAACGAGGTTCGGATGCCTTCCGCGAATTAGTGAAAGGAAGCAAGTACGCTGCTCCCGTTTATAATGAGCATGGCCTCTTTGGCGAAGCCCCTTCAGGCCGCATCCTGCTGCAAGACCACGGAAACGAAGTAGCCTTCCGCAGCATAAAAATACGTACCCTGGAATAAACAGCTCTGATTGACATTACTGGATTGCTTGGATCACCCCGAATTCTTGTGGAGGCTTTAGAATATGAATGTTCAGCATAGAGATATAATCGAATATTATCAACCCGAACAGCACTCATAATGCTTTGTTTTTGAGAGAATTTAGTCA
>JAISZA010000091.1 GCA_031269535.1 Tannerellaceae bacterium | reverse complement strand
TCTTCCAACGCCTTTTTGTAATCGAAATCAACAGGGATATTCACGTCGTCTATGCTGAACGATTTAACCAAAGGACTAATCTCTTCATCCTCACTATCAATAGAGGATGCAGTTAGCGTTGCAAAAAAATTTTCTGCAATTTGCGCTACGGACGTTTTCCTGCTATGGGCATACTTTTTTATGCGTTCAGCGATAGTTTTTTCTACCGGCAAATTCAATATTATTGTTTCCATTAGATTGATTTTGATAATTACTTACGCCGTAAATTTACGAACATTTTTCCAAAGAGCCAAATCGCTGTCCCGAGAAATAAAGAGTGCATTTGACTGCATCGGTTTTCAATTCAGATTGTTGCATCGTCATTGCGAGGTACGAAGCAATCCAGGGTGCTCGGTCTGTATTGCTTCACCCTACGGGTTCGCAAGGACGGCCCGTAATGACGAGGCAACCATCTGATTTGAAAACCGACGTAGTCAAATGCACCCGAAATAAATGCCGGGCGGGCGTAAATAAAGAATGCTAAATTCTTGTTGCTTTTTCATTAATCATTATCTTTGCCGTGCATTAATTATAACCATAATAATATGAGCTACCTGATAAAACCCGCTGGATATAAGGCTGTGTTAAACCTCGCCCAGACCGAGTTGGGAATTAAAAAAATCAAAGATTTCTTTCAGCAGAACCTCTCTTCCGAACTTCGTTTAAGACGTGTGACTGCTCCTTTGTTTGTGTTAAAAGGAACGGGTATCAATGATGACCTGAACGGAATAGAACGTGCCGTGTGTTTCCCCGTCAAAGACCTTAATGATGCGAATGCCGAAATCGTTCATTCGCTGGCCAAATGGAAACGACTGACTTTGGCCGATTACGGCATTGAAGAAGGCTACGGAATCTATACCGATATGAATGCCATACGTGCAGACGAAACATTAGGGAATTTTCACTCACTATATGTAGATCAATGGGATTGGGAACGGGTCATGAACAGAAACGAACGCAACAGCAACTTCTTGAAGGAAATCGTACAACGTATTTACGCAGCCCTGATCCGAACGGAATACATGGTGTATGAGATGTTCCCGGAAATCAGACCGATACTGCCCCGGAAAATTGAGTTTATCCATGCCGAAGACCTCCTCCGGAAATACCCGGACTACACACCCAAAGAACGCGAAGACGCTATTACCAGAGAATATGGAGCCGTGTTCATTATAGGTATAGGCAACGAACTGAGCCATGGAGAAAAACACGACGGACGTGCACCCGACTACGACGACTGGTCAACCCCCTCAGACGACGGAAAGATTGGCCTCAACGGCGACCTGCTCGTCTGGGACGAACTGCTGAACCATGCCATAGAACTTTCTTCCATGGGCATACGTGTCGATAAGGAAGCTTTGCTTCATCAGCTGAACATATGCAAGGCCGAAGAACGGAAAGAACTGTATTTCCATAAACGCCTCCTGAACGGTGAATTGCCCCAGAGTATCGGGGGAGGGATCGGGCAGAGCCGCCTGTGCATGTTCTTTCTGCGCAAGGCACATATCGGAGAGATACAGGCCAGTATCTGGCCGGACGACATGCGCCGGGAAGCGAAAGAAGCCGGCATGCATCTGATATAGAAAAACAAATACCCCCATGGATGTAAAAATAGAGCCGGGCTGGAAAGCACAATTAACTGCTGAATTTGAAAAAGAATATTTCATACAGCTGACGGATTTCGTAAAACAGGAATACCGGCAGGAGACGGTCTATCCTCCCGGCCCTCTTATTTTCAATGCGTTTAAGCATTGTCCGTTCGACAGGGTGAAGGTTGTCATCCTCGGACAAGACCCTTATCATGAGCCGGGGCAGGCTCACGGGCTTTGTTTCTCCGTCAGGGAAGGCGTTCCCTTTCCTCCCTCGCTTATCAATATTTTCAAGGAAATACAAACGGATCTGGGGGAGCCTGTCCCCCGGAGCGGCGACCTGAGCAGATGGGCAGACCAGGGCGTCTTATTGCTGAATGCGACCCTGACGGTGCGGGCGCACCAGGCCGGATCGCATCAGAACAAGGGATGGGAGACCTTTACCGACGCCGTGATCCATCACCTTGCCGAATCGCGCGATCATATAGTGTATATCCTTTGGGGTTCGTATGCACAACGCAAGGGGGCTTTTATTAATACAAGCCGCAATCTGGTGCTTCAATCGGCGCACCCCTCTCCCTTATCTGCTTACAGGGGATTTTTCGGGAATAAACATTTCAGTCAGACAAACGATTATCTGATTGCCTGCGGGAAAACGCCCGTCAGCTGGTAGGCCGCAGCTGAGCCGGCTCTCAATACCACTGCTGGCCTTCCCTGTAATTGCTCCGGCGGTCGTACTTGAGGTCTTTCAGCAGCGACGAGCTGACCGCTATGGAGAACGAATACGACTTATAATTTCCAACCGGGATAATACTGGCTGCCATGGTAAAGCAATGCAGGTTGCGCGATATATTGCATGTGAGGTAAGAAATCTTTTTCGCATCAAAATCGTACGTCCCGTTGAAATTGAGCTGCCAGTTCTTCGTGGGTTGTATATTGCCGCTGAAACTCAGGGCGCGTGTTATTCTGTAGTTGTACTCCCGTTTATCGTAATTGAAATCGCCATATCCCAGGTTCAGGCTGAAATTGACGGAAAGGCTCCAGGGGACGCCGTTCACCCAATAGCCGTCGGCGTCGGTATCTCCGGTATTTTCTGTTTTGGCTTTTCTGAGGCGGCCCCCGCCCTTTGCCGGCACCAGGTCTCTGATTTCACCAAATTCGTCGAGTGTCTCCAGAGGATCTTCCTCCTCCGGGGTATCGGGTGTCTCTTCTTCGCTCTCTTCTTTGACACCGAAAAGCGTTTGCATTTTCTTAAAAGTGTCGTTATTGAAGGTATAAGAGAAGCTGGTACCGGTGGATTGCAGGCGTCCGAGTCCTTTTCCTGCCTGGATGCGCAGGACGTCCTGGCGGCGGAATGTCCGGCTGCCGTCCGGGCCTTCATCTACCCGGTAGGTATAGGTGTCGAATACGCCGTTCAGGTTCAGCGTATAGCTTTTGCCGAATTTAAGGCGAAGGCCTGCATTCAGGGAGCTCCATTTGAAAGAATCGGCAATCAGGTTATGGCTCATGCTGAACGAAAGTTTATCAATGAGCGATAGTTTGCTGTCTTCCACAGAATCGCGGCTGGATTTGAGCTTGGCTTCGATATTATTGTCTAAACTGAAGCTGACACTGCCTTGCTGCCCTCTTCCCGGCACGCCGAACATATTGCCTGTAAACGGCGAATACGTCATAGACTGTTCCACTCCCTGTCCGTCGAGGTAAACATATTCTTTGTAGAAGCCGTACTTCCTGTCCGAAAAGTCGGGCGTAAAGCCCAGGCTCACCGACATATCCATCCGGTGCCGGATCGTTTTCAGGTACGGGATGAAAGGCATAAACTGGAAAAAACCATAGACGGTAGTAGAGGCAGAGACAGAGGTGCTGTAATCATACACACGATAGAAGCCGTACGTCGTATCGGAAGGAGCCACCCGGTTGGTGGATAAATCGTATGCCTGCTCGACCTTATTGGAGTACCAGCGCTCGCGGTAATTAAACGAGGGAGAGATATTAATGTAGTTGAATACATTGAACGTTGCACTTACCGGTATCTGGTGCTGCATGGCGTTTTTCCAGTCTTTGACAATATTGGATTGCATAAAGAGGTACTCTTTGGTCGATATGCTGTTCCGCAGGGAGCCTGAGTAGCTCATGGAGATTTTCTCATACCAGCGTTCGCTTCCCACCGCCTGTTTGCGCTTGAACGGAAAGATGCGGCTCATGCTGATGGAGATATCGGGGAGCGTGACAGACAACATGGTGTCGCGTGCTACCTGGTTGACGTTCATGGAGGCCGACAGGCTCAGGGGGTTGTTGGGGAAGCGCTGCGTGATATTGACGGTCGAACTTTTGGTGTTCTGGGTCGAT
This sequence comes from Tannerellaceae bacterium, assembly GCA_031269535.1. Classification (GTDB taxonomy): domain Bacteria; phylum Bacteroidota; class Bacteroidia; order Bacteroidales; family Tannerellaceae; genus DFXE01. The sequence continues at coordinate 19,163 of JAISZA010000091.1, read as the reverse complement.
GTGGGGGTGTACATGCCCTGGATATTGTTTCTGTCGTAGCCGCTGGTAGTAAAATTGACACTGGCCGAGAGCGTACGGTATGGATTGGCTTTCGCGTCCTGCGAATGGGTCAGGGCCAGTTTGAAGTCTTTGGTCAGGCTGTAGTCGGGCAGCCCTTTATCGCCTAATCGGGTGACTAAGTAAGAAGCGTTAATATTCTGGTTGTATTTATACCTTCTCTTGTGAGCCGAGCGCAGAGACACTCCCCACGAACCTTTTGTGTAATATTCGCCCGTCAGCGCCACGTCCATATAATCGCTCAGCGCAAAGTAATACCCTCCGTCGCGTAAGTAAAATCCCCTCGACGATTCGTCGCCGAAAGTAGGGAAAAGTATGCCGGAAGAATAAGTATCGGTAAAGGGAAAAAAGGCAAAAGGAAGCACCAGCGGCAGTGGGACGTCTTCTATGACGAGATAGACCGGGCCGGTTATGATCCGCTTCTGCGGGTACACCTTGGCACGTGTCATCTGTATGTAGAAATGGGGGTGGTCGTGCTCGTCGCAGGTTGTATATTTCCCCCCTGCCATGTTCAGGATATCGTTGTCCATCTTTTTCGTGCGTGCCGAGGTGACAAAGCCTTCTCCCTGTTGTGTGATGACGTCGGTAATATATCCCTTCTTCGATTTGAAATTATAGCGCATGGTTTTGGATTCGTATTCCTGTCCTCCATCCTTAAAAAGCGGATAACCAAAGGCATCGCCTATCGAGTCGAGTCCGTACCGGGCGTAAACCATGCTGCTGTCGAGATTCATTTCGATAATCTCCGATTCCAGTTCTATTTGTTCGTATTTCACGTTTCCCTGGCCATACAGATACGCCCAGTTGCCTGCCGTCATGATGATCGAATCAGACGCTACATAGGTAACGGTTGCCTCCAATCCGTTTCCCGGAGGAGGAGCTACCGTGGCGGTATCGGGCGGTTCCACCTTTTCCTGTGCCTGGAGCGTCAGACTTCCGGCAAGGAAAATCAACAGAATAGATAGAAATTTATAGTCAGAAAACATGCTGTCTGTTGTGTTGTTGCATCTTAACGCGCAAATGTATAACAAAATACTGAGCTATCCGGCTTTTATCAGCCTAAAAAGAGTTTACACCAGTGCCCGAAACGGGCGAGCGTGTCGTCTCCGTATTTAGCAAGCCCGCTTTTTATCTTATCAATCTTTTTCTCTTCTCCCAGGTGGGTTTTACTGAAAAATTTATCGGCGAAGCATATCAGTTGTTCTTCCGGCGAGAGGGGGAGCATGTCGTGTTGGGGAAGCGGAAGGTTCCGGCTTATGATCTCTTCGCGCGATATGCCGGTGCCGGTATGCCGTTCGCAGACCAGGGCATGAGCAGGATAGCCTTCCCGGCGCATCAGCCCGGCTCCCAGGTAGCCATGGCAGATATATGCGGCTTCGCCATAGCAGCCTATCTCCGGCGCCTTGCACATGAAGACACCGATATCATGCAGTATGGCAGCCTCTTCGATAAACGTCAAGTCCAGATTCATCTCCGGATGCAGGCCTGCTATTTGCAGGGCTTTGCGGGCGACGTCTTCACCATGAGCCTTCACAATCCGGTAGGCTTCCGAATCAATATCGTAATGTGCAGAGAGTATAGCTATAGGATTCATCCTGAATCAATCTTTTTATTTATTACGCAAACGTACCTGAAATTTTTCTGATTTACAAAATACCCGATAAAAAACCAGCGCCGGTTCTTAAAAAAACCGGACGGGAGCAAATTTATTCCGGACGGGAGCAATTTTTTTTCGGACGGGAGCAATTTGGCCCCGGAAAACAGCTCTCGCTTTTAGGGTAGATACGCATGGGAATTGTCATATATAGTGAAAGTGGTAATAGTATAAAAATGAAAAACAGACATATAATATCTACACAAGAACGGATTCTTTCGCGTGACCCGCTACAGGCATATAGTAAAGTAATGCGGCGCGTACGTCTGAAAAATACAATCCGGTGGACTGCGCGGACAGGAGTGCTTGCTATTTGCGTGGCAAGCCTTTGCTTATGGTTATTCCCTGTGAGTAAGAGCCCGGTATTGAAGCAACAGATTCTTACGGTGGAATCCAAATCGGGCATGCGTACCTCCTTCCAATTGCCGGATTCCACGATGGTGTATCTGAATTCCGGCAGTAAATTGACTTACTCTATTCCTTTTTCTGAAAAAGAAAGGAGGCTGGAGTTATCGGGCGAGGCCTATTTCAAGGTGAAGCATGCCCCCGGCCTCCCCTTCCTGGTAGAGATGCCCGATAAAGAACTGACGATAAAAGTGCTTGGCACCGAATTTAATGTCGAAGCATATCCTGAGGATGAAATTATCAACACAACGCTCATTCATGGTAGTTTACTGATAGAAGGAAAGACAGCGGGCGGGAAGATTCCGGAGCGGATACTGAGCCCCTCAGAAAAAGCAACTTACTTCAGAGAGGAGTGCAGACTGGAAGTGAAGACTGTTGATATCATTTGTGACACAGGATGGATGGAAGGTAAAATCGTCCTGAAGAACACCCCTCTTCCCGAGATGCTGAGGAAGCTGACCCATCATTATAATGTAGATTTTATCGTGGAGGACTCCGTTCTTGAAACCTATTTGTTTACAGGAGTTTTTAACAACCGGACGCTGGCGCAGGTATTGGATTACTTAGAGCTATCTTCCGGTATCGATTATAAGCTCAGCTTCTCTTCAAAAGATGACAGTGAAAGTATCAGCCGTCAGGAAGTAATTCTCAGGAAGAGAAAGTCCGGAGCCAGATAGTGTGTGAATTATTAATCCTTAATACGAGTTGCCTATGAAACAAAAAAAGTAAATGGAACAAATTAATTGTTCGCCTGAGTGAAAATTGCGCGGGAATATGTTCGCTGCATATCCCCGCACCCAAAATTCATTCGTACAAAATTTTAAACTAACAAGTCTTTTTAATCTTAAATTGCGTAAAGATATGGAAAAAAGAAATATCTTCAACAGAAAAATAAAAATTATGCTTGATCTGAGTGCTTTCCGGAAAACGGGGTTCACTACATTACTATTATGTTTATCTCTCTCTTCACTCCTGGCTTCATCCTATGCTCAAAAGACCTTACTATCGATCGAGATGAAAGAGAAACCGATTGTGGAAGTTTTCGATGCCATTGAGCAGCAATCCGAATTTGCTTTTTTTTATAACAGTAAATTGATTGATATCAACCGTCTTGTTTCAATACAGGCAAAGGATAAGACTGTCTTCGCGGTGTTAAACCAACTTCTCAGAGACATCGGCATCGAATACAAAGTGATTGACAGGGATATTATTCTGACCGCATCTTCCAGATCTGTAAAAAATATTGTTTTACAGAATGGGCGTAGAATCTCCGGGGTGATTACCGATGAAGCCGGAGAGCCCATTATAGGTGCAAATGTGTTGGTCAAAGGGACTACGAATGGGCAGATTACAGACATTAACGGTAACTTCACTTTGGAGAATTTACCCGAACGTGCCGTATTGGTGGTAAGTTATATTGGTTACATCCCTCAGGAACTTTCTGTCGGTAATCAAACCCTCATCCGGGTACAGCTCGTCGAGGATGCACAAACCCTGGAAGAAGTAGTTGTAATCGGCTATGGCGTCCAAAAGAAAAAACTGGTGACGGGAGCAAACCTGCAGGTAAAAGGAGAAGACATACTGAAAAGAAATTCGCAGAATGCTTTAGACGCATTAGTCGGACAATCGCCGGGGCTTCAGATTTCCCAGTCGTCGAGCCAGCCGGGCGAAGAATTCAGAGTAAGTATCAGGGGATTGGGGACTGTAGGTGATGCTACGCCGCTCTTTGTTGTTGATGGTATGCAGACAAGCAGTATTGCACATATTAATCCTTCGGAAATAGAATCGATCGATGTATTGAAAGACGCTGCTTCGGCTGCTATATATGGAGCCCGTGCTGCTAACGGTGTTATTATTATCACTACTAAGACCGGGAAACCGGGAAAAGGGATAATCGCCTATGACGGTTACATCGGGTTTCAGAACCCACCCAAACTGGTTGAAATGCTCGACGCTCAGGAGTATGCCATGATCCAGAATGAAGCCGCCCTTAATTCGGGCAAAACGCCTTATGACTGGCAAAACCAATTCGGGATAAACTTGTCTGCCTTAGGCCAGGGCACCAATTGGTTAGACCAGTTGGTGGAGAAAAACGCTTTGACACAAAACCACGTGCTGTCGGCCAATGGAGGAACCGAACAAAGCGTTTATTCCTTGTCTCTCTCCTACAGTTCGCAGGAAGGGGTTGTCGGAGGAGAGGAATTTTCATCGAATAACCGATATACTTTCCGTATTAATTCGGAACATAAAATACATAAGGACATCATCAAAATAGGGGAGCATGTCTCGTTTGCCTATTCCGAAAGGAAGGGAGTTGCTACAGGTAATCAGTATAACAACCTGATTCATGATGCGCTGCAATCCACGCCTTTCCTTCCGGTTTATGACAGTGAGGGTAATTATCACAATGCTTTGACCTGGTTCCCGGAAGAAACCAATCCGGTAGGTTCTATGGCATTAAAGAATCAGAATCTTACAGAGACTAACAAGTTCCTCGGAGATGTGTTTATCGAGGTACAACCTTTTGCCGGATTGAAATATAAAAGTACTTTCGGATTGGATTTTACCAATTATACGTACCGGAAGTATCTGCCGGTTTACCAATTGAGCACTTCGGATATGAATCAGATGGACTATGTAGAGCAACGGGCCAACAAAAATTACAGCTATTCCTGGGAAAACAGTTTGAATTATGAGTTTAAAATAGCTGCAAAGCATGACTTCAATGTGCTTGCGGGTATGCAGGCGCAACGCATGGGAGGCTCAAACTTATATGCACTGAAAAGGGCATTGACTTTCAGTGATTTTGATCATGCCTGGATATCCAATGCTACCAATGTGAATACCGGTCAGATAAATGCTACCGGCGCTCCTGTTGACCTGGATAATCTACTCTCTTACTTCGGGCGTGTCAGCTATAACTATGAGGAAAAATATATGCTGACGGCCACCATTCGTGCGGATGCTTCTTCGCGCTTTGGTTCGAATAATCGTTGGGGGTATTTCCCTTCTGTCTCAGCCGGATGGGTATTGACGAATGAAGACTTCCTCTCGTCGGTAACAACCTGGATGGATTTCCTGAAACTCCGTGTGAGCTGGGGGCAGAATGGTAATCAGAATATCACAACTTATTCTTATCTGGCTACAATTGCTTCGAATGCCAATTATGAATTCGGGCCGAACGCTAACATCAATACGAATTATGTCGGTACCTACCAGAACCGGATGCCTAATCCGGACATTAAATGGGAAACTTCAGAACAATTGGATGCAGGTATTGACGCCCGGTTTGCCAAAGGAAAACTGAATGCTTCCCTGGATTATTATTCCAAAACGACAAAAGACTGGTTAGTCCAGGTACCCGTACCTGCCATAATAGGTGCAGCTTCCAATCCGTTTATCAACGGAGGAAGTATCCGGAACAGCGGCCTGGAGTGGGGATTAGGCTATAATGACAGAGCCGGGAGTCTGAACTATTCGGTTAACGGGAATATCACGTATAATAAAAACGAAGTGCTTGATATCCCGAATACGGAAGGTATCATTCATGGAGTGCAGGATGTGTTGTTTCACGGTATGCAGGAAATGAACCGGGCACAGGAAGGTTTCCCTATAGGGTATTTCTGGGGACTGGATATGGCTGGTATTTTCCAGAATCAGGCGGAAATTGATAATTATAAGAATGCCGAGGGAAAAGTCATTCAACCCACAGCTTTGCCGGGCGATGTGAAGTTTATTGATCATAACGGAGACGGGCAGATTGATATGAATGATAATATTGATTTGGGAAATCCATATCCTGATATTACCATGGGGTTGTCGTTCTCTCTGACCTATAAAGGACTTGACTTCTATTTCTCAAGTAATGGCTCTTTTGGCCATCAGATAGCACAATCGTACAGGCCCATGGAGCGGTTTCAATTTAATTACCCGAAGAAGATTCTGGGCCGTTGGACAGGTGAAGGTTCAACCAATACCCTTCCCCGTGTAACCCAGGGAGACGAGCGGAATGGAAACTGGATGTATTGTTCTCAGTTATACGTTGAAGATGCCGATTTCTGGAGAATAAACAATATTACCCTTGGATATGATTTTAACAATTTGATAAAGAATAGCCAATTCGGACAGCTAAGACTTTACGCAACGGTACAGAATTTATTGACTGTTACCGGATATTCGGGAATGGATCCGGATGTGGGTTATACAGACGGTAATTCTCCCTGGGGTTCCGGTATAGATTTAGGCTTTTACCCAAGGCCGCGAACGGTCTTGTTCGGATTGAATATTAAATTTTAAAATGATACAGTTATGAAAAAGTATATAAATATAGGAATGATTTTATGCACCGTATTTCATTTATCGTCATGTAGTAACAGCTTTCTCGACAGTGAACCCATGACCCAGACAACCAATGCTAATTATTATAAGACTGTTCAGGATGCCTGGGAGACATTAGTCGGCTGTTATAATCAGTTGCCCGGCGGTTATGGAGACTTCTTTCTTATCGCCAACATCGCTTCCGACGAATGTTATGGAGGAGGTGGCTATACGGATGCTTTCGGAAATCAGATATGGGATGAATGGACAGACTACAATGATTTGGAAATCAATCGTTATACCTGGAGTGGCCGGTTCTATAAGGCCATACGTCGCTGCCATGTATTATGCGAGAATCTGGAGCTTATCGACTGGGGTGATCAGGCGGAACTGAAAGTGAGATATGAAGCTGAAGCCCGGATGTTGAGGGCGTATTTCTATTTCGAGATGCAACGTAATTTCGGACATATTCCCCTGGTGACATCATCCAATGCCACACTGATTCCGCAGACCGACCCAGACGAGGTTTATGCTTATATCATTGAGGATTTGAAATACGCTATCCAACATCTGCCTGCCGTAAAATTCCAGGACGCTTCCACCGACGAATACGGACGGGTTACTAAATGGGCGGCCATAGGTCTGATCGCACGAGTATATCTGTTTTATACGGGTTACTATGGGAAAGCCGATGCTCCGGGATTAACCAAACAGGAAACCATCAGTTATCTGGAAGACTGCATTAATAACAGCGGACATGCACTGGTCTCCCGTTATGCTTCTTTATGGCCATGGTCTATGAGAACGGATTACCATAAAGACCCTACGCTGACCTATGCAGGCGAATACAATCCGGAGATCGTATTTGCTATCAAACATTCCACGCTTCGGGCGAATCAGATGCACCGTTATATCGGTATGAGAGGAAATGAAAATGCCGGAGATTACGACCCCTTCTATCCTGGATGGGGCATGGCTACCATTACGCCGAAATGTTTCAACAGTTTCGCTCCTGCCGATACCCGCCGTTTTGCTTCCATTATTGATTTGAAAGCAGAAAATATCCCCAATACAGGGAACGACCAGCGGGAGTTCACAGGCTATGCTCAGAAAAAATATCAAACGTTGACGGACCCTAATAATAAAACGAGTTCGTATCCCCAATCCATTGGGGGAAACAGTTGGACTAATGAGTCCCAGGATCAGTATCTCATACGATATTCCGACATCCTCCTGATGGCTGCCGAACTGGAGCTCGAAACTAACCCTGCCAATTCGCAGAAACACCTCGATAGGGTGCGCGACCGGGCTTTTGAGGATACCAACCACCGGGTACCTGCTACGAAGGCTTCTGTTTTTGATGAAAGAGGATTCGAGTTTGTATTCGAGGGTATCCGCTATTATGATATTTTGCGTCAGGGGTTGACACGTGCCAAAGAGATTCTGGATGTGCATAATGAGATCGTCTGGAACGGAAAACAGGAAGCTGTCAAAAATATCAACTTCCCACTCGACAAAGCCGGTCTTTTACGAATACCCGAAAGCCAGATACTGATCTCTGAGGGCTTGTTGATTCAGAATACAGGATGGTAATATAATCATGTCTGAAAATGTTGTACTTAAATTATAAGAATCGTATGTCAAAAGTTATTTTGTTTTTTGTATTTATATCAGGTTTAGCTTTTACAGCAGAAGCCCAATCGCTGCCGTCGCTGCGTAAACAAGGAGTTGCTACGCAATTAATAGTAGAGGGGAAACCCTATTTAATGCTTGCCGGCGAACTCCATAATTCGGCTTGTTCCAACGTAGAATATATGGATGGCGTCTGGCCCCGTATGAAACAGTTAAATATGAATACCATATTGGCTCCCGTCTCGTGGGAATTGGTCGAACCGGAAGAAGGGAAGTTTGATTTCACACTGGTCGATGCCATGATACAAGGAGCGGAAAAGTCCGGTATCAAATTGGTCATCCTCTGGTTTGCCAGTTGGAAAAATGGAGGCTCCATCTACATGCCTTCCTGGGTGAAAAAGGATTACAAACGTTTTCCCAGGGCCATGAACCGGGAAGGAACCAGCATAGAGATCCTTTCTACCTTTGGAGAGGAATCCATGAAAGCCGATGCAAAAGCATTTGCCGCCTTTATGAAATATATCCATGAGAGAGACAGGAATCATACAATCCTGATGGTACAGGTCGAGAATGAAATGGGTATTCTGAATACCATCCGGGATTTTTCTCCCGCAGCCAATAAAGCCTTCAACGGACCCATCCCACAGGATTTATCAACCTATTTGAGCAAAAACAAAAACCAACTGACCCCCGAATTGCAGAAAGTATGGATCGAAAATGGTTCCAGGACAACAGGCACATGGGAAGAAGTTTTTGGCCGGAGCACCCTGGATGTAAACAACTGGAGAGCGATGTCGTTCTATACGGAAGAGCTTTTCATGGCATACCACTACGCCCGCTACGTAGGACACATTGCGCAAGCCGGGAAAAAGGAACACAATATCCCTCTCTTCGTGAATGCCTGGCTCAAAGGACCGGATTATCCCTGGACGGGCCGCTTCCCCGGCGGAGGGCCACTGCCGCAGGTGATGGATATGTGGAGGTGTGCTGCCCCGGCAATTGATTTTCTTTCACCCGATATTTATGTTCCTCATTTCAGGGAAGTCGTTGAACAATACGACCGCTTGGGTAATCCGATGTTTATTCCCGAAACCCGTGGAGGCGATGTGGGGGCTTCCCGTGTTCTCTGGGCTATCGGAGAACATAATATCATGGGATTTTCTCCCTTCGGGATAGATCGCATCAGACGTACGCCGGCATCTCAGCCTGCTGCTCCTGTTACCGACCCGCTGGCAAGCACCTACGAACTGCTGGATGGGATGAGTGAACTGATATTACAACATCAGGGGAAAGGGACAATGCGGGGTCTATTGGTCGAAAAAGAATCGCCAAAGCAAACCTTTGAATTGGGGAATTACATCGTTACGGCCGATGCCTCTATGACCCAATTGCTGGAAACGGCCCCTGCCGGAGGACTGATCATCCAGTTAGGCAGTGACGAATACATCGTCCTGGGAAGAAATCTGAACGTTCGTTTTGCTCCCAGGATACCCGGAGACTTACCCTTAATCGGCGTTGATAAAGTATATGAAGGCGTATTCAAAAACGGTATCTGGACACCGGGACGTCTGTTGAACGGAGACGAAACACATTGTAGTACATTCTCGGGGACAGGACTCAAAATGCCGGGCCTGAGCATACAAAGGATTACCTTGTACAGGTATAAGTAAGAATGATTTTCTTAATAATGAATTAATAATTATGAGAACGAATGTGATAGTATCTGGGATCGTTTGCTCCTTGCTCTTATTTTGTGTAAATACGAATAGTCAGCCTTTTGCAGCCGATCAGTATGCGCACGGAGATCCTCCTTATCTGTTGGAATCCGGATGGATTCCCCTTCTCAACGGGAAGGATATGTCAGGATGGAGCTGTCTGGATGAAAAAAAATCGGATAGCTGGACAGCAACCAAAGGTATATACTGGAATTACCCGGAGAATCCCAGGCAGTTGATAGCCGTATCCAAATCCGGAGACCGGATTGTCAATACGGTGCGGAGCGACGGTGCATCAAACATCTTATCTTTAAAGAAAACAGGCGACATGGAACTCTATATGGAGTTTATGATTCCTGAAACATCTAATTCGGGTGTTTATGTTCATGGTCTGTATGAATTGCAGATATGGGATAGCTACGGCAAAGAACCCCGTTTGCAAACAGACAAGACGGGTGCTTTGTATCACTATAAGGGTGGGCCGATAAACGGTATTGATGGACAGGTAATCCCTTCTGTCCGGGCCGAAAGACCACATGGGCAATGGAATTCGTATCATATATGGTTCCAGGCGCCCCGTTTTGATACTGCCGGTAAGAAAATCGGGAATGCCAGATTCCTTCGGGTACTTCTGAATGGTGAGTTGATCCATGAAAACCAGGAACGTCTCGGCCCTACGACGGCTGCTCCTGAAATAGCTGAGGCAACAGAAAACCCTGTGGTAATGCTTCAGGGAGATCATGGAGCGGTGGCTTTCAGGAATATCTATGTAAAACCGCTTTAGAACCTGCAAAAAAAATGAAGAACAAACAATTGTCCCGCCGTAAGTTTATACAACGACTAACCGGCAGTGCCTTTATACTCCCGACTATAATTTCGTCGCGTGCACTGGGAAGGAACGGGTATGTTGCTCCCAGCGAACGGATTACAATTGGTTTCATTGGTTGCGGGGAGCATGGAATCGGTACCAATATCAATGGTTTTATAAAATATGACGATTGTCAGATTATCGCTCTGTGCGACGTTGACCCGATGCAGAGAGATAAAGCCAGACAATTTGTACTGGAAAAATATGGAGCAGACTATAATGGATTAGCTCTGTATAATGATTTCAGGGATATCATTGACAGGAAAGATACAGATGCAGTCTGTATCAGTACTCCCGACCATTGGCACATCCAGATCGGAGTCATGGCAGCCAGGGCCGGGAAAGATATCTTCGTTGAGAAACCGCTTAGCCTCACGGCTGAAGAAGGCAGGAGATTCTGCCGGGTCGTCAATGCGACGAATCGTATCGTGCAAGTCGGTTCCGAACAACGATGCCGGCCTGAGTTTCATAAAATGGCAGAGATTGTACGCAACGGAGTCATCGGTAAGCTGAAACATATCGAAGTAGGTATGCCTGCCGGTCATCCCGTAAGGGAAAACCCGTATGACAAACGTCCTCCCTTCGAACCTTGCCTTCCTCCGGAGGGATTCGATTACGAGATGTGGACAGGGCCTGCGCCCATGTCTCCTTACTGTCCCGGAAGAACGCATTGGAACTGGCGCTGGGTGGAAGAACTTGCCGAAGGACAATTCAACGATTATGCCCATCATCTGATTGATATTGCCCAATGGGCGCACGGAACAGAAGACACGCTTCCCGTAGCAGTCGAAGGTACCGGATTCTTCCCCGAAGGGTATTATACGGCGGCTACGGAGTACGATTGTCTCTTTACATTTGCAGATGGAGTCACAATGCGCTGTAAATCCGGACGTACAGGCCATATCTTTGAAGGTAGCCGGGGAAATATCACAAATACCGGCTGGGGAAGATTATCCGCCGAACCGGCCTCGGTACTGGACTTTCAGGCCGGATCGGGAAAGGTGAAGCTTTTCAAGGCGGAGAACGAACACCGGAATTTCCTCGATTGCGTAAAATCACGCCGGAAATGTTATGCTCACGAAGGTATTGGGCACCGGGCTTCCCTTTTTGCCCATATCGGTCTGATTGCAGTCAGACGAAAGTGCAAGCTCGCATTTGATCCACAGAATGAAGTATTTATCAACGACGCCGAGGCAAACAGGATGTTGGATAGACCTCGTCGTGGAGAATGGATTTTATAGATGAAAACACATTATACCAGAAGAACATTCTTCCAGGCCGGCCTGACCGGCCTGGTTCTTCCTTTCATTGTTCCCAGGCATGTACTTGGAGGACGTGGGTATAAAGCGCCCAGCGACCTCCTTGCCATTGCCTGTGTAGGGGTAGGCGGTATGGGACGTCATTACCTCGAAGGATGTGCACATGAGAAGATTGTAGCCTTATGCGACCTTGATTTCAATTTCGTAAATACAAGGGGCGTTTTCGGAAAATACCCGGATGCAGTGAAATACCGCGATTACCGGGAGATGCTGGATAAAGAAGAGAAGAATTTCGATGCCCTTATTATTGCCGTTCCGGATCATCATCACGCAATGCTTCTTACGGCGGCCATGCAGTTAGGTAAACATATTTACTGTGCCAAACCAATTACTCATACGATCGGAGAAGCCCGCAGAATAAAAGCCGAACTGATGCGGCATCCGGCACTGGTCACTAAAGCAAGTGTGCAGGATTCAGGTACTAACGAAGCACGGAGCACAACCGAGATACTCAACTCCGGTATATTAGGTCCGATATATGAGCTGCATGTCTGGACGGATCATCCCATTTACCCCTGTGCCCTCCCACGTCCCCCGGCGAACGCCAAGCCTCCGGAGGGTATGGATTGGGAGTTATGGATAGGGCCGGCTCCATACAGACCTTTCCATCCGATGTATCATCCCGAAAATTGGAGACCTTGGTGGGATTTCGGATCAGGCACAGTCGGAGATATGGCATGTCATTCGTTCCACATGTATTTTAATGAGCTGAAGATGCATACACCTGCAACCATCTACGGTTATGCTTCCACACGGCACGAAGGATTTATGAAGAAACTCGTCACTCCGGAATGCCAGTCGGGTGCAAACCAGCTTACCTGGGAATATCCGCAAAGAGAAGAATTACCTCCCTTGAAACTACACTGGTATGACGGAGGGATCAAACCTATCCGTCCCGACGAACTACCTCACGATCTGCATATGCCGGACAGTGGTGTCTTATTCGTTGGAGAAAAAGGAAAACTTATGTCGGGATATTACGGTGGAAACCCCTTCATTTCACGTCGAAACCCTGCTTCCAGGCGTGGATTAGACGGAGGATTATTGTTACCGGAAGATAAGTTCGCCGGATTCCGGGCACCTTCGCAGATTTTAGACAGATGTGAAAAATCCAGTCACTACAAAGAGTGGACGGAAGCCTGCAAAACAGGAGCTAAAACCACTTGTCCGGTCGGATTTGCCTGCGAGATGACGGAAGTAGCTTTACTGGGAGCTCTGGCCCTGCGCACACAAACTTTAATCGAATGGGATGGTGAAAACATGAAGGTGACAAACCGCGATGAACCAAACCAATGGGTCGATCCTCCCTACAGGGCTAACTATATCCTGTAATTATTCGGCTCCGGGAAGGAAGACTTGCAGGAAATAAATTTTAGTTTGGGGAAATTTTGTTGCACCTCTGATTTGCTAATCTGTGTGAGAGTATTTACTTTTGCACAAAAAAGTAGTTTTTGTGCCATGATTGGAGAAAATTTCATTAAGATTTACGAAAACAGCTTCAGGGAGAACTGGAAATTGCCTGCTTTTTCGGATTATAGTAAAGGGACTACCGTGACGTTTGAAGATGTGGCCAGGGAAATAGCCCGACTGCATCTGATTTTTAATGAATGTCAGGTGAAGGAGGGGGATAAAATCGCCTTAGTGGGGAAGGATTGTTCCAATTGGTGCATTGTCTATCTGGCAACCGTGACCTATGGCGCGATCATTGTCCCTATCCTGCAGGATTTTAATCCCAATGATATTCATCACATCATCAATCATTCCGACGCTTCCTTCCTCTTCGTAAGCGAAAGAATATGGGATTCACTGGAAGAAGAAAAGATGACTCATATCCGTGGTGTCTTTTCACTGACGGACTTTCGCTGCCTGCATCAGGGAGAGAGCGAATGGATACAGAAACTGCTGGAGGAACTGGATTCGAAAATGGAAGAAAGATATCCCGGAGGCTTCACCCGGAACGACATCAGATATGCCGAGTTAGACAATGACCAGGTGGTTTTGCTCAACTATACTTCGGGTACTACCGGCTTCAGTAAGGGAGTGATGCTTACGGGGAACAACCTCGCCGGCAATATTACGTACGCCCGCACGCTGGATGTGATTTTCAGGGGCGAACGGATGCTGAGCTTCCTTCCCCTGGCTCATGCTTACAGTTGTGCGTTCAATTTCTTGGTGCCTACAGCCTTTGGTGCACACGTGTATTTCCTGGGGAAGACTCCTTCTCCCAAAATATTGCTTAAAGCCTTTGAAGATGTAAAGCCCCATCTGATTATCACCGTCCCCCTGATCCTGGAAAAGATATATAAAAAGATGATACTTCCTATGCTGAACAAGCGTAGCATGAAACTGGCGCTTAATATTCCCCTGCTTGATAACCGGATTTACGGCCAGATACGCAAACGCCTGACGGATTCGATGGGTGGTTGCTTCCGCGAAGTCATTGTAGGAGGAGCAGCGATGAATCAGGAAGTGACGGATTTCCTGTATAAAATCAAATTCCCGTTTACTATCGGTTATGGAATGACTGAGTGTGCTCCACTGATCAGCTACGATCATAATTATGAGTTTATCCCGGCTTCCTGCGGGCAGATATTAAAGAAGATAATGGAGGTACGCATCGACTCCGATGATCCTTATACGATTGTAGGTGAGATACAGGTACGTGGCGAAAATGTGATGAAAGGATATTATAAAAACCCGGAAGCTACCGGAAACGCTTTTACGGAAGACGGATGGCTGCGAACCGGCGATATAGGTACCATCGACCGGGAAAAACGCATCTATATACGGGGAAGAAACAAAACACTGATCTTAAGCTCGAACGGACAGAATATCTATCCCGAAGAAATCGAATCGAAGCTGAACAACCTGCCCTTTGTGATGGAGAGTCTGGTACTTGAAAAGGACAACCGATTGATTGGCCTGGTCTATCCCGACTACGATGCGGTAGATAGCACCGGTATTTCTCATGAAGACCTGTCTGCTATCATGGAACAAAACCGTCAGGAGCTGAATAAACTACTGGCTCCTTACGAACGGATGGCCCAGATACAGCTCTATCCTACCGAATTTGAGAAAACTCCCAAGAAAAGCATTAAACGTTATCTGTATAATAATTATTGAAAAAACAGAAGATTATGAAAAGGTTCTTGTCAATATCCTTTGTAGGTGTTTTTTTACCGCTCTTCTTCCTGTGGAGCGGATGTTCTTCACATAAAGAAAAAAGTCGTTATGTTGTTGTATTATCTATGGACGGCTTTCGTTCCGATTATCCCGACAGGGCGCACACCCCAACGCTGGATTCATTGGCATCGGTCGGAGTGAAGTCGGCCTTTCGCCCCTCGTTCCCCAGCGTGACGTTCCCCAACCATTATACGCTGGCTACCGGATTGTATCCCGATCATCACGGATTGATTAATAATTTCTTTTATGCCCCCGATTTAGACCAGATATACCGCATAGGAGATAATACCGCGGTTACGAATCCCGGCTTTTATGGGGGCGAACCTATCTGGAATACAGCGGAGAAGCAGGGTGTACGCGCCGCTTCGTTCTTTTGGGTAGGCAGCGAGGCTGCGATACAGGGAATGCAGCCCTCTATCTGTAAAGCGTATGACAAATCGGTGCCTTTCAAAAGCAGGGCCGACTCGGTTATCTCGTGGTTACAGTTGCCGGACGACATTCGCCCCCACCTGATTATGTGGTATATGGAAGAACCGGATGCCATCGGACATTCCGATACTCCCGACTCGGTATCTACCCTTGCCAAAGTAGAAGAATTGGATAAGGTGCTGAATTATTTCTTTACCGAAGCCCGGAGCCTGAAACATTTCAACGAAATAGATTTCATTGTCCTTTCAGACCACGGCATGGCTACCTATACTCCCGACAAATACGTGAATCTGAACGACTATCTGCCGCGCGACAGTTTTGACTATGTCTTCGACGGAGTACCTACCTTGCTCTATCCGAAAAAGACCTATACAGACGAGGCTTATGCCATCTTACAGCAGGTTCCCCATGTGAAAGCCTATAAAAAAGACGGGATACCGGAGCAATTCGTCTATGGTAAGAATCCGCGTATCGGCGATCTGGTAGTCATACCGGATATCGGTACCTACCTGCAATTCCGCTCAGAATCCAATCCCCGCCTGGGAGGAGCGCATGGATACGATAATTTTGCTCCTGAGATGGAAGCTATCTTCTATGCCGCCGGCCCTTCTTTCAGAAAGAATGCCGAGCTGCCTGTGATGTCGAATGTAAATCTTTATCTGATTATATCCAGGCTTCTGAACCTGCAACCGGCTCCCAATGATGGCGATATGAGCGTCGTTGAGCAATTGTTCCGTAAACGGTAAGGGCGGCTTCTTCTATGCAGGGTGGCTTCGTATGCGCCACTCCTGCGGATAGAGGTTATTGGCACGGTTCCCCAGGAGCTTAACGAATCCCAGGGGCAAGCCTTTATAGCAGACCAGGGTATATCCTTTTTCGCCTGAAAGGGCAGGCGTTTCTTTCCTCAGATACCGGATGGCTTCTTCCCGGCTCAGTGCTATGGAAGCGAAAGCGTCGCGGTTCAGTTCCCTGCTCATGGCAAGCGTATGGGTGGGGAGGAGGTCGTTCCCTTTTATTTCTCCCAGGCATATACCGGATGAGATGAGATGTAATTGCCGGGAGAGATATTGATAGCTGTCTGTATGCCGGAGGGGGAAAGCCTGTATGAGGTCTCCGCATCGTTCGATATGGAAGTTTTCCGGGTGCAGAAGGCGGTTGTTTATCCCGGCGGGTGCTGCCGGCAGCGTTTTTCGTTTCTCTTTTCTGAAGTGATGTCCGGGGAGTTCCTTTGTTTCGCCGGCTGTTTTGCGCACAACAGCCAGGAAGAACCCTTCGCCCCGGGTCTTATGCGGGAAGAAGCGGCAGGCGGGATAATGATGTTTCAGTGCGCCCTTCACCTGCCATTCTGTTTGCAGGGAGAGGGGCAGGGCTTCGGCTCCCAGTTCCTCTGCGAGGTAAGCCAGATTATCTTCATTCTCTTGCGTATTGTATGTGCAGGTGCTGTATATCAGTATGCCACCCGGTTTCAGGGCATTCCATACCTCCTGAAGGATTCGCTTCTGGCGGGCGGCGCAAAGGCTTACGTTTGCCGGGCTCCATTCGCCGGCGCTGCCGGGGTCTTTACGAAACATTCCTTCGCCCGAACAGGGGACATCGGCTACGATAAGGTCGAAGAAGTGCGTCAGCCGCCCGATATCCGCCGGATCATTGCGGGTGACAATCACGTGAGGATTCCCCCACTTCGTCAGGTTCTCGGCCAGGATATGCGCCCGGCTGCGAATCACTTCATTGCAGACCAGGAGGCTGTTTTCAGGCAGAATACTGCACAGATGGGTGGACTTTCCCCCCGGGGCGGCGCATAAATCCAGACATTTCACAGGCTCTTTCACATACGCCTTCACCGCCTGCTCCAGAAACATCGACGAGGCTTCCTGCACATAGTAAGCCCCCGCATGAAACAAAGGGTCGAAGGTAAACGAGATACGTCCGGGCAGATAATACCCACTCTCACACCAGGGTATCCGCTCTGCCGAAGGCTCCTCGCTGCTCTTATCCCGGTTCATACGCACACTCACTACCGGCTCGGCGTGCAATGCTGCTTCCAGTAAGCCGTATTCCTCCCCCAACAACGAACGGGTACGGAGGACAAAACCGGCGGGAAGTTTACTATTTCTGAACGGATTCATTATTTTGCTTATCGAAATGATAAATCCCGATTATCTTTATTCATTTTGCTTTAACCGGGCAATTTCTGCAAGGAGAATTTCATATTTCCCGGCAAGTTTTTCCCGTGCTTCCCGTTCTTTTTCAAGTTCTTCAGCGAGTTTTTCACGCTCTATCCTGCCTTCTTCCCTGCCTTCTATCTTGCCTTCGAGCCTGGAAGAAGCTATCATGCTCAGGTCTTTACTGCGCTGATCCTTCATATAGTCGTAGGCTTTCCGCTCCTCCGGCGTGAGATTACCGAGAGCCAGCACTTCACGCGCTTTGTCCAGCCCCCTGGCTTTAAATTCATCCTTTATGACGCTGTGCTTCAGAAAATAAATCCATTCGTCCAGCGTATCCTTCGCCACGTCGTCAAAACTGTTGACCTTCAGTATGTAGTATTCGGGATAGATATCTTCCGCCGTTTCCCTGCCGAAGGCTTTGCGCTGAGCTTTCGAGAGACAAAGTTCATCCTTTATGTGCAGGCCCGTGAAATGCGTCCTGCCGTGATAGACGTAGTCCTTGCCTTGGCCCAGATCGAAATACACGATGTTGATGGAATAGATTTTCTTCACTTCCAGGTATTTCGCCCCCAAAACCATGCGTTCGGTGATTGTCTTGCTTGTGCCGTACAGCATGCGGTGCAGAAAATCTATTTCCGGCGTAAACTGCAGCTCGATCAGCAGGATTTCGCCCGATTCGGCTTCTACCAGGATATCAACCTTATTGTATTTGTCCTTTGCGTGTTCCCTGTTGCTCTCGCTTTCGCCGATGGCCTTTACCGAAAGGTCGCGCATGAGCAGCTCGCTCAGAAAACCTTCCAGCACTTCATAGTTGGCCTTGTTGCGCAGCAGACGTTTCAGCGCATAATCGAACGAGATCAGTACCCGTTCCCCTTTTTTCCACTCTTTCATGACTTTTCTCCTCCTGTTTTATATGTCCCACAAAGATAATCAAAAACTAAACGATTTTACCTAATCATTGCTGAACGGAAAACTGTTGTTCATTAGAAATATGATTTTGTCTTCTCATGTTTTATTGTTTTGTTTATTTTGCTTTAACCGGGCAATTTCTGCCAGAAGAATTTCATTTTCCCCGGCAAGTCTTTCCCGCTCTTCCCGTTCTTTCTCCCGCGCCTCACGCTCTTTCTCCCGCGCCTCACGTTCTTTTTCAAGCTCTTTCTCCCGTGCCTCCCGTGCTTCCCGTTCTTTCTCCCGCGCCTCACGTTCTTTCTCAAGCTCTTCAGCGATTTTTTCACGCTCTATTCTGCCTTCTTCCCAGCCTTCTTCCCAGCCTTCTATCTTGCCTTCGAGCCTGGAAGAAGCTATCATGCTCCGGTCTTCACTGCGCTGATCCTCCATATAGTCGTAGGCTTTCCGCTCCTCCGGCGTGAGATTATCGAGAGCCAGCACTTCGCGCGCTTTGTTCAGCCCCCTGGCTTT
>JAISZA010000074.1 GCA_031269535.1 Tannerellaceae bacterium | reverse complement strand
ATAAAACATATCGGCATTGTGGTCAACCGGAAATCACCGGACGGAAACCGGTATTTAATCGTTCACAATATCGGACGGGGACAAATCCTTGAAGACTGTCTGTTTCAATTTCCCGTTATTGGACATTACCGGTATGAGAAACGATGAATCACAGCCGGACCGGATTGTTTTAAAAATACTTTTGACATACTCTCTTTTTCAGTTCAACCGGAAGTTCCTGAAATTATACGTATTAATTCCATAATATAAAATATGACAATTTTGGAGTTCTATTCCCAATCGGCGCAAAATTACAAGATATCTATGGAACAAACAACCATTCCAAAGGCTGATAGTTTTCCATAAAGACAAAGCGCTGATATAAAATAATATATCCAGCGCTTTGATAAGTGCAAGATTTCACCTATTTTTGTAAATCAACTTTAAGCGCTATGAAGCAGCCTCCATTCCCTCCACTGCTTTCCTTGATCCGAAATTACCGGCTGGTTGTCATGCGTGAGAGGACGAATGACCCTCAGTTGGACCTGTTTGAAGGAGAGAAATTCCATTACCGTTGCATATTGACAAACGACCGGGAATCTTCGGAGAAAGAAGTGATTGAATATTATAACCGTCGCGGAGCAAGCGAGAAAACATTTGATATTCAGAATAATGACTTCGGATAGGGACATCTTCCCTGTTCGGATATGGATGCTCCTGTATTTTCATCGATACTACCAAATTATTTGATTGCGGATTTCCGTTGAGTGTGTAAAACCTTCCTCTGAAAGGTGGAGGAATTGGCATATCGTCTGGGTTGCTCCGGCATGATTTCGTACGAAATCGCCGGCAGCCCGTCCGGCAGCCTGTAGCAGAGAAGGGTTTTCCAGCCATTCATTCATGCGGATATTCCATGCTTTCTCGCCGGAAACAAGGAATCCTCCTCCCGCGGCAATGATATCTTTTGCTTCTTTGAATTTATGATGCGCAGGGCCGAAAAGCACCGGTATCCCATAGACCGCCGCTTCCAGTATGTTATGAATCCCTTTCCCGAAGCCGCCGCCGATATAGGCTATATCGCCGTAGCGGTAGATCGACGACAGCAGTCCGAAACTGTCAACAATCAGGCAATCGGTCTGTGCAATACAACGTTCATCTGCTTCCGAAAGGAGCATCGAAGGGCGTTTCAGGCGCGAACGTATCTCCAGCAGATGCCCCCGGTCTATCTCATGGGGGGCGATGATCAGCCTGATTTCCGGGTGTTCGTTGAAGTAAGGGATAAACACGGCTTCGTCGGGCGGCCAGGAACTGCCGGCTATCAGCGTGAGCTGTGCCTCATCGCGGACGGCTCGCACAAAGGCTTCGACAAGGGGGATCGGGCGCGACTGTTGCTGCACATCAAGCACCCGGTCGAAGCGGGTATCGCCAGCAACGGTGGTATGCCTAATTCCATAGCGCGACAGTAATTCGGCTGAAGCCTGATCCTGCACAAACAGATGGTCAAAACAACGGAGCGCCTTCAAGTAGGGCCTTCCGTACCATCTGAAAAACAACTGGTTGGGGCGAAAAATAGCCGATAGGCTATAAACAGGTATTTTTTGCCTTTTCAGCTCAGATAAATAATTCGCCCAAAACTCATACTTGATAAAGAAGGCCATGCAGGGGTTGGCCAGACGGATAAACTTACGCACCCTGTAAGGCGTATCAAAAGGCAGGTAGCAAATCACATCTGCTCCCGGATAGTTCTTCCGTACTTCGTAGCCCGAAGGCGAAAAGAAGGTAAGCAGTATCTTATAGTTTGGATACAAAGATTTTATCTTCTCCATCAGAGGGCGTCCCTGCTCAAACTCTCCCAGGGAGGCGGCATGAAACCATATATACCGCACAGGGTGGCCGGTCTGCTCACGCAGGATGCCATTGGTTTGCCATTGCCCGCAACGCAACATCCGCGCTTTCCTGTGAAAAGGCGATAAACATGCGACTACCAGAGCGTATAAGTGAATAGCCAATGTATATATGATCATTTCAATACGTCTATCGCCCTGCGGATGCGGCGGATGGTTTCTTCTTTACCCAGGGTCTCCGTTATATCAAAGATATGCGGGCCTTTGCTTTCACCTACCAGAGCCAGACGAAGGGCGTTCATGATATTTCCCAGGTGATAGCCTTTGCTCTCAATCCAGGATTTTACACATGCTTCGGTATGTTGCGCGTCAAACGGAGTACAGCTATTCGCTACTTCCGCCAGTTCGGCAAGCCGGGCAGCTGAATCGTCTTTCCAGCGTTTTTTCACTGTTTTCTCCTCATATGCTACAGGTGCAGAAAAGAAGAAAGCAGATAAATCCCATAATTCTTTCACCAGATTAACACGTTCTTTCACAAGGCTGGTTACTTTCTCTACATAAGCCGGTTCGGCCTGAATACCATGTGCTTTCAGTATAGGAAGGAAGAGGTTGGCAAGCTCTTTATCCGCTTTTGTACGGATATAATGATGGTTGAACCATTTGCCTTTTTCATAATCAAACCGGGCGCCGCTTTTGCTGCAATGCGAGAGGTCGAAAAGGCGTATCATCTCGTCCACAGAGAGTATTTCCTGATCATTTCCGGGGTTCCATCCCAACAGGGCCAGGAAGTTGACAACCGCTTCGGGGAGGTAGCCGCTCTCGCGATAGCCGGGAGACAGCTCGCCCGTTTTCGGGTCTTCCCATTCCAGAGGGAAAACAGGGAAGCCCAGCCGGTCGCCATCACGTTTGCTCAGCTTACCATTCCCTTCCGGCTTCAGCAGCAGGGGCAGATGAGCAAAGCAGGGCATCGTATCCGTCCAGCCGAAATAACGGTAGAGCAGAACATGCAGCGGAGCACTGGGCAACCATTCTTCGCCACGGATGACATGAGTTATCTCCATCAGATGATCATCTACTATATTGGCAAGGTGATAGGTAGGCAGCCGGTCGGCCGATTTATACAGTACCTTATCATCCATTACAGACGAATGAACCACAACCTCCCCGCGAATCAGGTCGTTCACCCGGACAAGCTCATCCGGCTCAATCCGCACACGAACCACGTATTTCTCGCCGCTCTCTATCAGGCGCCTGGTCTCCTCCGCAGGCAGTGTCAGGCTGTTGCGCATCTGCATACGGCTTGAAGCATCGTATTGGAAATTAGCAGTTTTCTTCCGTCTGCTTTCCAGCTCTTCCGGCGTATCAAAGGCATAATACGCATGCCCGGCATCCAGTAATTGCCCGATATATACATTATATATATCTTTCCGTTCGCTCTGCCGGTAAGGAGCAAACTCTCCTCCGTATTCCGGCCCTTCGTCGAAGCGGATACCCAGCCAGCGGAAAGCCTCGGTAATATACGCTTCCGCTCCCGGCACAAACCTTTGGGAATCGGTATCCTCGATACGCAGGATCAAATCTCCGCCTTGTTGTCTGGCAAACAAATAATTATATAAAGCCGTGCGCACCCCTCCAATATGCAGAGGCCCCGTCGGACTCGGAGCAAAACGAACTCTTACTTTTCTCTTATTCATACTATTCTTCTCCATTTCAAATGAGAAGACAAAAGTAGCCTTTTTTCTTTTACCAAACTTATTTCAGCTGTTAATCGGCGGTAGAAGTCGCACTGATTTGCAAATATCGTCCGCCAGCCGGAAATAGCCTGAGTATAATCTTACTACTGCACAATGTTTGTGCCATGCCGTGGCACGACGACAATAAAGGCATTTGCCCTGCTGTTAATCCCAAACATTGCAGCCCAAAGGGCGGAGCAATCAACAAATTATAACTCTGACAAAAGAGTTTGAAAAAAATATCTGAAAAAATGATGTGGATTAAATAAAAATCAACACCTTTGCGTGAACCATCAGTGGTTTGAATAATAAAAGAAATTAACAGATTAATCGGATGAACCTAAATAATTTTCATAAACACGTTTCGCATACAATCTACAAAAGAGGCGAAGAATATTACGAAAACGACATGATTGATAATGTCGGGCAGGATTATCCCGATACATGGACGGCAGAAATTGAGGGAAGTGAGCTGTATGCCGTTGAAGTAAAACTGGACGGCGAAGAGATTGTGTCGTGGAATTGCGATTGTCCGTACGATCAAGGAAATATTTGCAAACATATAGTGGCTTTCTTCCTCTATATTAAAGACAATAAAGGGGATTATCCGGTAAATATTGAAATCCCGCATTCTCCTCAGCAAGAACAACTGACTGAAATTTTAAAACATGTTAGCTACAAAGAGCTTACGTTTTTTCTATCCCGATATGCAGATACGCATCCCGATTTTTATCAGGCGTTACTATCCAATCTTCATCCGCAAAAGAAGGGAAATGTACAGGTCGATTATGCAAAAGAAATACAAAAATGCTTTCATGTAAACAGCTCATACGACAGGTATGATTATTCACATGAAGGAGAGATAATTTCCGGTAATTTGGATAGCTATATCGAAAAAGCCAAATCGTTGATAAAACTGAACTGCACGGAGGAAGCTCTGACTATTTTACTTCATATTATTAAAGAAATAGGCGATAATTATGAAGAATATGATGATTACAATGGTGATTTAGCCTGTGTGTGTCAGGAGGCTTCGGAGATAATTTCCGAAATGATTAAATCGGATTTGCCCGACAATTTATTGAAAGTTATAACAGATGAAATAGGCCGGATGATTAAAAACAGTAACTATGATAATTATGATTTAGCCAACTTAAATCAGTTACTTTTTTCAATAAGCCTCAAAACTTCAAACTTTGAAGATGGTATTCGAATTATCAATGAAGCATTAAAAAATGAGCCGGATTCTTTCCGTACCTATTCATTAGTTATATCGAAGATTGAACTTTTAGAAAATGCCGGCAAAAAAGAAGAAGTAAAGAAAGTAATCTCCCATTATTTGTATTTACCCGAAATCCGGAAAATTAAGCTGAAAGAACTCATATCTGAAGAACAATACGAGAAAGCGATCGCTTTAATTGACGAAGGAATAAGCCTTGCCGAAAAGAAAAATCATCCGGGAACAGTGAGCGACTGGAAAGATGAAAAATTATCTGTGTATAAATTGACAGATAACAAAGAAAAAGTAATTGAACTGGCAGAATATTTGTTTGTTAACGGCAGGGAGAGCATGAAATATTACCATATCCTGAAAAGCGTCATTCCATCCGGAAAGTGGGCAGGTTATCTGGATAATTTTCTCTTAAAATCAGAGAAACAAAAAATGTGGAGAATAGGAGGTCATATATTGGCACAGATTTATATCTTGGAAGAATATTGGGACAGGCTAATGACTTATGTCGAAAAGAATATCCGGTTAGATAAATACTGTTCATTAAGAGAATATGAATCGTATCTGAAACCACGGTATCCGGAGCGGATGTTAGCATTTTACCGGTCACAAATTATTGATTATGCTGATAAAAATATGGGAAGAGATCACTATAAATATGTAGCTGACATATTGAAAGTAATGAAAGACTATCCTGGCGGAAGCGAAATAGCCGATACCCTTTTGGCTCACTTCAAATCTGTTTATTCCAGGCGTCGTGCGATGATGGAGGAGTTGGAAGGAATATAATTAAACTGCACGAGCAGAATAATTCTTAATTTTGCATTGAAAGGTAATAAGTGAATGATTTGATATGAAAATTACAGTACGACTTGAAGAGGAAAAAGATTATAGACTCGTTGAGGAACTAACCCGGGAGGCTTTCTGGAATGTTCATTTTCCCGGATGCGATGAACATTTGCTTATTCATAATTTAAGAAAAACCAAAGAATTTATTAAAGAGTTGGATTTTGTTGCAATTTATAATAACAAAATTGTCGGAAATATTGTATATGTAGAAACAAAAATAAAAGATACTGATAAAGAATATTCGGTATTGACATTCGTACCAATTAGCGTATTACCGAATATCAAAATAATGGCATTGGAAGTAAATTAATTAAATCATACCATAAAACTATCAAAAGAAATGGGATATAAGGCTATAATAATATATGGTAATCCGGAATATTATAAAAGATTTGGATTTAAGACCTCGAAAGAATATAACATAACAAACAAGGAGAAAAAATATCCGGCAGCATTATTAGTTTTGGAATTATATTCCAATTCTTTAAATGGAATAAACGGAATATTCGAAGAAGGAATAGTTTATGAAATACAGGAAAAAGAACTGGAAGAGTTTGAAAAAGGATTTGATAGAAAAGAAAAAAAAGTTACAGAATCTCAAGAAAGATTTATGGAAATAGCAAATAAATATTTATAAAATAATGATGCCTATCTCCCATTCTGTCCCCTCTTTCGGGACGTGAAGCGTCTTCTGAGATGCCTTGTGCGAGCAGAAAACAGCCTGCCGGCACA
>JAISZA010000212.1 GCA_031269535.1 Tannerellaceae bacterium | reverse complement strand
GCAGCGGTTTTGCAGGCGACGCCTGCCGTTGTTTATATTCTACCTGCATTTCCAAGCCCTGAGCCGTAAGAAATTCGTCGAAAGAAAACGGGTACATATACAGCGAGCGGATGCGCCCGACGCCAAACGACGGCAATTCTTTCAGCGCAAAATCCAACAGTGAACCGGCAGCAATAACGTGCAATTCGGGAAAATCCTCATAAAAATAGCGTAGAGATGATATAACGCGCTGCGATTCCTGAATTTCGTCGATGAAAAGCAGCGTTTCTCCTGCAATAATCGGAGTATGATATAGAGCGCTCAACTGGCTGCACAGCGATTTTATGTCAATATTGTCGCCAAAAAGCAATTTTACGTTTTGCTGTTTTTCGAGATTTATTTCGATGAAATACTTAAAACTTTCGCCGAGATGACGAATGGCAGACGATTTGCCAACCTGTCTTGCCCCTCTGACAAGCAGCGGCTTTCTGTTTGCATCTGTTTTCCATTCGATCAAAACATTGTCTATGTGTCGTTTATAATACTGTTTCATATATTTTATATATTAAAATATCGCTGCAAAGATACAAAGTATTCCGAAAAATCCAAAGCAAAAAATACATTAAACCTCGAAAAATCCAAAGCGAGCTGGGTTTGGGACGGCAATACGCCCCTCCACGAATGGACTTACGACGAAAAAGACCGCCCGAAAACCGTCATCGACGAGTACGGGCTAAAGCATACGGAAGGCGTCGAACCCATCGAAAACATCACGACCTGGATATTCGAGGAAGGCAGTTTCCGCCCCGCCGCAAAACTGACAAAAGACAGAAAATACGCTATCGTCACCGACTGCCCCGGCACTCCCGCACAGATGTATGACGAAAAGGGACAGTTAGTTTGGCAGCCCTCTTTTTTGAGATTTCCGGATATATTTCATATTTTTGTCGTTCGCACACTAACTTATAATACCATATATGAAATCATCATTTGTAAACCTTTTAAAGAGCTTATCTCTCATGAAAAAACAATTTTCTCCTATTGGGGGGAAGGTAGTGATAACTGCATTGCGGATGGCTATCGGATGGCATTTCCTGTACGAAGGAATTGCGAAGATAGCCTTGGATTCTTGGTCGTCTCAATCCTATTTAGCGAATACGACGGGGGTGTTCTCTTCTTTTTATCATGCCCTTGCCTCTTCTTCTTTTATCGGACTGGTGGATTGGTTGAATATCACCGGGCTTGTCCTGATTGGCCTGGCTCTGTTTGTGGGATGCTTCGTCAGGCTGTCGGCTGTAATGGGGGCATTCCTGTTGCTGTTGTATTATTTTGCGTATCCCCCGTTTGGCATTTCGCTTCTCAGTTTATCCGGTGAGAGCCATCTGTACATTGTAAACTTTGTATTGACAGAGGCGGTTTGCCTGATTTTTCTGGTGTTTTATCCGGCGACTGGGTACGGTCTGGAGCGCTGGCACAAACAATGGAAGGAGCAAAAGGCATCCACAGGTAATGCCGCACTACCCAACCGGTCTTCCCGTCGGGAGGCTCTCAAAAACTTAATCTCTTTCCCGGTATTGGGATTGATGGGATGGGGAGCCTGGGATAACAGCCGCCGCTATGGGGTCGATGTGATGAGCGGAGCCACGATACAGTTGAACAGAATGGATTTGAGCGAACTGAAAGGTGCATTGCCCTACGGACAGATCGGGCCGCATCAGCTCAGCCGCCTCGTGCTGGGTGGGAACCTGATCGGCGGATGGTCGCACGCCCGCGATTTGATTTACGTCAGTTCTTTATTCAAAGCCTACAATAACGAACGCAAAGTCTATGAAACCCTGATGCTTGCCGAGAACGCCGGGATCAATACAATCAATATCGGCTTCTCTTCGAACGAATTACTGCAGAAATACAAGAAGGCTACGGGTAGTAAAATCAAGGTCATCACCCAGATATCCGCCAGTGTGGAAGACGAATCAACGCTCTTCGACGACCTCTATAAAGCCATTGACTTTGGAGTAGATATTATCCAGATACAAGGCAATTGGGTGGACTGGATGGTGCGCGACCAACACGTGGAACGCATCGGACGCCTATTGGTGAAGATTAAGGAAGAAGGGTTTACCGCAGGTTTGGCTGCACATACCATCGACTCGCTGATTGCCTGCGAGCAAAGCGGCATCATCCCCGATTACTATATGAAGACCATGCACCATGACCGGTACTGGTCGGCTCACCCGAAGGAGAACCGTGTGCCTTTCGAGATTGACGGGCCGGAGAGTTCGGACCATAACAAATACCACAACAATTGTTTTTGCCCCTTCCCCGAACGGACGACAGAGTTTGTGCTCAATACCAAGGTTCCGGTCATGGGTTTCAAGGTGTTGGCGGCAGGTGCCATCGAACCCGAAGACGGCTTCCGCTGGGCGTTCGATCATGGAGCAGACTTCATCTGTGTCGGTATGTTCGATTTCCAGATTGTGCACGACGTCAATATCTGTATCGACATTCTCCGGAAGATTCAAACCGGCGCCTCCCGTCCCCGACCCTGGTATGGTTAGATAATCGTTTACATATAATCCGATGGTTATGAAAAAAAACACAAAAGATTTGAATGTATATTCAGAAACAGAGATACCGGGCACAGCATCTTCAGAACAAGAGTTCGATAAACTATTGCGTAACCACCATCTGGCCATTCAGACTGTTACGGGTATTGTGATGCTTAAATACAGCGATATCCTCTTGTTTGAGTATATCAACACACACAAATGGCAGGTGAGGTTAGCCGATGATAAAACCTTTCCTCTCCGGCCAAGTGTAACTTCGAGAGATATCCTGTCCATCCTACCGGCTTTCGTGCAAATCAACCAGAATTGCATCATAAATCTCACCCATCTCACCCTGATTGAAAACAAAACACTGAAATGCCTGTTTGATGTGCCTTATCTGGGAAGTATAAATATAGAAATATCGCCTTTATATTATAAAAAGATGAAAGAGAATCTGAATATCCTGTAATTTTTTTTGCTGTTTAAGGATTAAATTCGCCTTAATATGCGTCATTTTTCGATGTTTATTCACAAATATCCACTTTTCAGGTACCCAGAGCCGGGGCTGAGATATTGAATTTTGATCTAAATAAAACAGTCTTATCATCTTTTATTTGCGATTCTATGTTATTGATAATTAAATGTATATAGTTGCGTTTTGCTTTAGTCGGATTTATTGCGGTTGAAGTATTTTTAGGATGTATGGGAACAATTTGGGAACAAATTAATACCTTTGCAGCAAATAAAAAACAATTGATTATGAAAGTATCT
>JAISZA010000070.1 GCA_031269535.1 Tannerellaceae bacterium | reverse complement strand
GCCGATGTTGCTTACGGCTAAAATGTATTTTCCCGATTTTATATCCTTCACTTCAAAGAAACCGTTATCGTCTGTTATGCCTCCGTTTACAAATGCAGAATCTTTTGTGAGAACTCTTATGGTTGTTAAAAAGAGACCTTCACCGGACTCATCTTGATGAATATTTCCTTTTAATGTATTTTGGGTTTGTGCCGGCAATATATACACAAAAAAAACAATAAGGGTAAAAACCAATTTATTCATAACTTTTCTTTCTTCATAGATGCAATAATTTTCATTTCGAGTTATATTTTTTTTCATCTCTTCTATGTTTTATTTATTGTGTTACAAAAGTATTGTTGATAAAAAAAAGAATTGCTACCCAAAAGTGTAAAGTGTTGTTTTGTAGAACTATTTCTACACTTTTGGGTAATAAAGTAGGTATATGAGTGATCTAAATTTGCATTTTTACTCTTTTTGGACTCCTTTGGGATGCTGAATAACAAATAAAAATTCACCTTCCACCAGACCGCCACCTGAAAGATAGATAAACAGGGAGCGCGGTGTACCGGATGTATTTTCCGTAACACTTACCTGCAGAGCCTTCTCTTTTTTGGATGCTTCAATCCATTCATACGACAATGTTTCATTCCAGTTAAGAAAGCCTCGAAGGTCATATTCTGTCAGTATCTTTTTAGTGGTCTTCGCTTTCAGAGTGGAAAGTGAATCTTCCGGATAAAAGGTGTTGGTCGATCTGAATGCTCCAATACCCCATCCCCAGACATCTGTTTTAATAATAGCGGAAGAAGCATCACCGGAAAACACCAGCGTGTCTTTTTCCAATCCTATATATTCAATCTTATCCAAGTCAACAGGAGCAGAATTATCACAGCCAGACATTGCCACAAGGCACAAAAAACACAACGGGTAAAAGAAGAGTTTTGTTTGCATTTTCGTATTCATAATTTTCTTATTTAATAAATGTTGTACAATAAAAAGACGTAAAACAAGTAACAAAATGTCAGTTAAATATTTTTCCCTCCAAATGTAGATATTATATGGTACAGTTGAGACGTTTTAATTATAAAAAAAATAAAATATGAACAAATTTAAAAGCTGATCATACTACTATGCTTTGGATTAGCAAGTTGTACAAATTACGATGTTGATAACACTGATTCTCCATCAGAAGTTATTAAGAGCGAAACTTCGTCAATTGTCGATTTGATAGAAGAATTTCGTGCTACTGTATATATAGTTCACTCCCGTCATTGGTAAGCCCGGAGGGTGAAGCAATCCGGAGCGTGCCCCCCGGACTGCTTCGAACGGTAATACAAACAAATAGCCCGGCCCGGGCATTTTTGTTTTTGCGGGCAGTCAATAAAGGCAAAAGGCTACAGCCGTTTCGTTCGTTATTTCGGGAGGTATCCGGAGTGTGCAGGCGTCGCCTGAATGTGTGATGGTAATAGATTGACTCCAGGTTGTTTTCGGGTCGAGCATGAGCACGCGGAAATTCCCGGCAGGGAGCTGTACCTTTATTTCGTCGCTTGTCCCGGCGAAATAGAACGCATACTGCCTTCCCTCTTCGGCAAGCATATACACCTCGTTGTCTGCCGGCGACAACAGGATTTTTTTCGCATCGGCAACCGGTTGCATACGGATAAAATCCAGTTGTTCCAGAAAACGTCTCATCGCTCCCATCTGTTTGCGGAGCGCCTTGCTGCCTCCGCCGGGCGTAGGTTCACGAACGATATTGCTCCCGTCTTCCTTTCCCACTGTGAACGAATAATCCAGGTGGTTGTACAGCGCACCGCCCGACATCATAAACGCCCAGGCTTCGCGGCGGTAGTATTCGTCATATACACCTTTGAAACCGGTCTCGTTCATCCCGACCGGACGCCGGAGCGCGGCATTTTCTGCTATGGCCGTCGGGGGCGAACAGTAGTGGAAATTAAAGATAGACCAGGCGGGATGCGGGTCGATCACCTTTTCCGACCCGTTGGCTACATTCACCGAAATCAGGTGTTGCTTGGGCAGAGACTGTTCCGCAGAGACGATGACGTCGGTGATGCGTCGTTGCCATTCCATCGTCACGCCACCGAAGTACGGTTCGTTGCAGATTTCAAAGTAGAAATTATCATACCCGTTGACCGTTTCCACGATTTTACGTACCAGCTTTTCCTGTACTTTCAACAGGGTTTTTTCTCCGTCCGGCGTATAGACCTTTTCGCGGGAGACATTCCCGATCCCGTTGATATTGTTGCGGCTGTTCATCGGCGAGATATTCCATTGCGCATCTCCGTACATCGGGCAAAACAGGGTTAATTCCAGAATGATATCCAGCTCAGAGGCTTTCTGCATCAATGGGTGCAAGCGTTCGAAAAAGGCCGTATTCCAGGCGTTCAGGTTAAACTTGTTTCCTCCCTCTGCCGATCCGGGTTGCGACGACCTGGCCCATGGCGACAGATAGTGTTCAGACGACGGGGCCAGTGTATTATCCACGATGTTGAATGCTTGGGCAGGTTCGAGGTATGCACCCATGAAAATACGCGAATGATTCAGCCCGTCTTTGTGCAGCGAGGTAAAATAGGTATCGAAATCGAAAGCCCCGTTCAGCAGTGCGCCATAATGTTCGCCACAGGTAACCGGCAGCACCGGCTGCCCTCTGAACAGGAAATACCTCGGATTGTCGGGGTGGAGCGCAAAACTCTTTACGGAAGCGTCTCCGCGGCGTCCTGTCAACGCTTCAACCATCGGCCACCAGATTTGCCCGTTCCTGATAATGCCGAACCCTCCCTTGTAATCCCACACCGCACGGGCTATGCCATGCCGGTTGAACAGCGTATTCATATCCCGGAACCAGCGGTTTGCGTCTTCCGCAGGACTGCCTGCAATACATCCGTATTCGCCACAATAGACCCGCAATCCTTTGGCTTTTGCCACGCGCAACACTTCCTGAAAGTCGGATTCTATTTTGTGGATGTCATACACCTGCTCAGTCCACGACTTATACTTTTCGCCGGTGTCCTGCGGCAATCCCGCGATATCCGTTTCGGCAATCAGCGTTCCCGGATAATGTACGGGGCCTTTGTAATCCTGGATGTCTGTCCACGAAGCCCGGTAATGAGTCAGCAAAAACGGGTTATAGTAGTGAAAGCTGATGATGATATGGGGGTCGTTTTCAGGCAGGCGCAAGTGTTTGACCGTCTCATATCCCTGCCAGCGGTTTGAGCCGATGACCAGGGTGCGTTCCGGTTCCCGTGAGCGGATGACTTCCGCACACCGGTTGACGATGAGGTTCCACGTTTCCGGATCATCGGCAACCGGTTCGTTCATCAGTTCGTAGGCTACCATGGAAAGGGGATACTTCTTCAACTCGCCGCTCAATTTGCGCCAACATTCATAAAACTCTTCCTGTGCCCGGGATTCCGTAAACAGGGGTTTTACCTCATTATTAAAATGATGCGACCGGAGGATATGCAAATCCACTACGGCACGCAGGCGGAACTCGGCACACCATTTCAGCGCCTGATGCAATAAGTCGAACGCTTCTTTTTCTTTACCCCCGTTTGCGTCGAACATTTGTTCTTCGTCCACAGGAATACGGATGTGGTCGAACCCCAGCGAAGCAATAAACGCGACATCGTCGCGGGTGAAATACGAAGACCTGGCAGCGCCCCTTTTGTCGCTTTGAGACAGCCAATGGCTGATATTCACTCCCTTCGTGACAGCGAATGTGGTATTTTCTCCGGCTGTCACCGGTACGGTGGTCAGCCCCAACAAAAACAGAATGGAAACAAGTCGTATCATGATGATTGCTATTATAAATTATGAATCAATATCGTTTCATTAATTGAATATACACA
>JAISZA010000203.1 GCA_031269535.1 Tannerellaceae bacterium | reverse complement strand
AAAAAAAAAGAAATATAATGCCGATAAAATAGTTTGTGTTTACAAAAAAACTGTAATTTCGTGGATTAAATCAATTGTTAATGTCTCAGAGAAGCAAACAGATAGTCGCCCTGATCTTGATTACGGTTTTCGCATTTTATTATGTGAACATCTGTTTCTTTTACCATAGCCATATTATTAATGGTACGACAATTGTCCATTCGCATATTTATAACAAAGCGAATACGGGTACGCACAGCAGCAGTGAGCTGACACTGATCTCCTCCCTCTCTGTTTTCCACTCGCTTCAGGCGAGTGTATGTTTCGTCGGCCTGGGTATCTTTTTATTATTACAGACATTTATCCTGTCTTTTTCTGAGAAAAGGATTATCCTCAATCCGATTGCCTGCATTTCGTTGCGGGCGCCGCCTTCCCTATTTTAACATAGCTATCTGAGATTCATTAAAGCCGTTACCCTTAACGGCCATTTCCCATTTTTAATATTTTAATCATACATCAATGAATAGATTATTCATATTGACGGGTCTGTGTATATGGCTGGGCTCGTGCAAACAATATAGTCCGACACAGGAAAGTGTGGACATCCAACACAAGGGCGACACGATTGTGGTGTCTGCCGGTTCATCCCTCCTGGCGCAGATAAGTGTAGAGGAGAGCCGTCCGGAAGATTTCCAGACGGAGTTCAGGACTGTCGGAACCGTCCGCCCCGTTTCGGGCCGGCTGGCGGAGATCGCCTCGCCGTTCGCAGGACGGATCGTCCGGTCGTTTGTCAAACTGGGACAGAAGGTGAGTGCCGGTTCGCCGGTTTTCGAACTTGGTTCCCCGGAGTTTTACGAGGCCACCAAGGTTTACTTTGCTGCCCAGTCGGCTGCTGAGCTGGCCGGCAACCATTACAGGCGCCAGCAAGAGTTGGCCGGCCACGGCGTCGCCTCGCAACGAGACCTGGAGCAGGCCCGGAGCGAAGCGGGGATCGCCGCCAGAGAGTTCGAACAGGCCCAGGCCACGATGCAGGTATTTAATATAGATGTCGCCTCCGTCCGGATGGGGCAGGCGCTGACGGTGGTCTCTCCCATTTCGGGCGAAGTAGTGAAATACAATCTGACCATCGGGAGCTATGCCAGAGAAGACGCGGAGCCTCTGGCCGTAGTGGCCGACCTGTCGCATGTCTGGGTAGCTGCACTTGTGAAGGAGAAATATTTCGGATCTATCCGTCCCGGCGACCGTGTAGAGGTATTCACCGACGCCCATCCGGATAAGACCATCTGGGGTACGATCGATTACATAGGGCAGATGCTGGACGAGGAAACCCGTTCGCTCGAAGTGATCGTCGCCTGTGATAATGCCGGCCGCGACCTGAAGCTCGGCATGTTCTGCGAGGTTCATTTCCTGAGCGCTCCCACGAAAGCGATCCTCCTGCCCTCGACGGCCATCATGAAGGAAGAAGACGATGATTACGTATTGATCGAAGTGGCCGGGGGGATGTTTGTCCGCCGTAAGGTGGAATCCGAGACAGCCGGCACGAACAGCGTACGCATTACCGACGGCCTGACCGGCGGAGAAAAGATAGTCGTCAAGGGTGGAATCTTTCTGAACGTCTGAGGCTATGGAAAAATTAATGAACACCTTGATTCATCGTCGCTGGTTGATGCTGACGATCTTTGTACTCCTCGCAGGCGTCGGGATATACGCCTGGAGGCAACTGGCCATCGATGCCTATCCGGATATTGCCGACGTCTCGGTTGGCGTGGCAACCCAGGTGCCCGGACTTGCGGTTGCCGAGATAGAGCAACAGATAACCGTCCCCCTCGAACGGGAACTCAACGGCATTCCGGGCCTGAAGGTCATGCGGAGCAAAAACTTCTTCGGCATATCCAAGATCACGCTCGTATTCGAAGACGGAACAGACGACTACTGGGCCCGCCAGCGGGTGCTGGAACGTATCAACGACGTTGACCTGCCCTTCGACGCCACCCCCGGACTCGACCCCCTGACTTCGCCCATAGGCGAAATATACCGCTACGTCGTGACGGGAAACCGGAGCCTGAGAGAACTTACCGAACTCAATCACTGGGTCATCATTCCCCGCCTCCGGCAGATCCACGGCATCGCCGACGTATCTAATTTCGGCGGCATCACAACGCAGTTCCAGATAGAAATAGACCCCAACAAACTGAGTAAATACAACCTCTCGCTCGGCGAGATCACCGAATCCATCGAGCGCAATAACTCCAATGCGGGAGGCAGTACGCTCATCCGGGGCGATCTGAGCTACGTCGTCCGGGGCGTAGGACTTGTGCGCGATTTGCAGGACTTGGGTACTATTGTGGTAAAAACCGTCGGCGGAGCGCCTGTCTATATAAAGGACCTGGGCGAACTGAAATACGGGAACCTCGAACGCAAAGGTATCATGGGCTATGTGGACGAAGCAATAGACTACGAAGATGGAGTACAGGGCATGGTGCAACTGTTGCGCTATGAAAACCCTTCGCAGGTGCTCGAAAAAATAAACCAGGCTGTCGATGAGCTGAACACTCAGACCCTGCCCCAGGGCGTAAAAATCCATACCTTTTACGACCGGACCGAATTGGTCGATGCCACGCTCGACACCATCTCGCATACGCTCTCGCTGGGCATCCTGCTGGTCGTAGGCGTATTGATCATCTTCCTCGGAAGCCCGCGGGGGGCGTTGCTTGCCACAATCACGATTCCCGTATCGTTGCTGATCGCCTTCATCCTGATGTGGGTGACCGATATTCCTGCCAACCTGCTCTCCCTGGGGGCGATTGATTTCGGTATCATTGTTGATGGCACAATCGTCATGATGGAGACAATTCTCAAGAAACGGGAAGACAGTCCCGGCCATCCGCTGGAAGAAACCGGCATTGCCCGGCGCGCCGCCGAAGTGGCCAAGCCCATCTTCTTTGCCACGCTGATCATCATTATCGCCTATCTGCCGCTGTTTGCCTTCGACAGGGTGGAGCAAAAGCTATTTACGCCCATGGCCTTTACGCTGAGCTTCGCGCTGCTGGGAGCCCTGGCCTCGGCCCTGATCCTGATCCCCGGCCTGGCTTTTGCGGTGTATAAAAAGCCTCAGAAGGTGTATCGCAACCGCTGGCTCGAACGCCTGACGGAGACGTACAAACGTCAGACCACCCGGATTATTGCCGCTCCCGGAAAGGTGATCGCCCCTATTGTCGTCATCCTGGCCGCCGTTGCCGGGCTTTCGGTATATGTGGGGAAAGACTTTCTGCCTCCGCTCGACGAAGGCAGTATCTGGCTCCAGATACAGCTCCCTCCCGGCATGTCGCTCGAAAAGTCTTCCGAAATGGCGACTACGCTCCGCGATAAGCTCAAGCGCTACGACGAAGTAACCTACGTGATGACTCAGACCGGGCGCGACGACGAGGGCGTATGCCCCTTCTCCTTTTCACATATCGAGGTGATGGTCGGACTCAAACCCTACGATACGTGGAAGAACGGACGGGTAAAGTCAGACCTGATCGCCGACATGGCAGCCATGATCGAAACGATGCCCGGATACAGCGTCGGCTTCTCGCAACCTATCATTGATATGGTTATGGACCAGATCGCAGGGGCGCACAGCGACCTGGCAATAAAGATTTATGGCGAAGACCTGACCGAGAGCCGCCGCATGGCCGAACAGGTGAAGCATATTGTCGAAGGCGTGCCGGGCTCGGCTGATGTCGGCATTATGGAAGAGCCTTTCCTGCCGCAACTGCAGATTGTTGCCGACCGCGACAAGATCGCTCAGTATGGGCTGAATGTCGCCGACGTCGCCGAGCTGATTGAGGTGGCCATTGGCGGCAAGGCTGTTTCGCAGGTGTTTATCGGCAGCAGGATGTATGATGTAATCTGCCGTTACAACGATGTGTCGCGCGATACGCCCGAAAAAATCGGAGCTTTGATGCTTACTTCAGGCTCCGGGGCGATGATACCCCTTTCGGCCGTGGCGCAGATAAAGACGACAACGGGCGCAAGCATGATCTCCCGGGAGATGAACCGGCGCTTCGTCACCGTGCGCATGAACCTGCGGGGGCGCGACCTGACCTCCTTCGTCAGGGAAGCCCAGTCGAAGATAGACGAGCAGCTGGCATACGACCGTTCCCAGTTCCAGCTTCATTGGGCCGGACAGTTGGAAAACCAACACCGGGCGTTCGGCCGCCTGGCTGTGATTATGCCTATAACACTGGCTGTTATGTTCCTGCTGCTGTTCTTTACCTTTGGGACATTCCGTCAGGCGGGCCTGCTGATCGGGATGTTGCCGTTGGCTGTTTTCGGAGGTATGCTGGCCCTGGTGGTGCGGGGGATGACTTTCAATGTGTCGTCGGCGGTAGGGTTTATTGCGCTTTTCGGGGTCTTTATCCAGAACGGCGTTTTGATGATTTCACATATCAATAACCTGCGCAAATGGGGTACAGACCTGAAAGAAGCCGTTATTTCCGGGACTTCCCACCGCCTGCGCCCTGTGCTGATGACGGCTACGGTAGCAATCCTGGGCCTGTTGCCTGCTTCCATTTCTACCGGTATCGGCTCCGACGTGCAGCGTCCGCTGGCAACGGTTATTGTTTACGGGCTGTTGTGCGGAACCATCCTCACACTCTATATCCTGCCCGCTTTCTATTATATGCTGGAAAAAAGAAAACTAAAAAAGACAATCGCCTGATGAATAATCCGATGAAATATATAAAACCTGTCCTGATCTTCTCTCTCTGCGCCCTGAGCTTTCCGGCCCGTGCGCAGGAGAAGCAGGTGCTGACGTTTGATGGCTACCTGAAGAATGTCGGAAATTCCAATATCAGCTATCTGGCTGAGAAATACAACGTGGACATCGCCGAGGCCAGACTGAAAGCCGCCAGAGCGTTTCCCGACCCCGAATTGTCGGTGACGTATGCGAACAACCAGGACTGGGACCTGCAGATGGGCTACGGCATCGATGCCGAATTGAGTTATACGCTCGAACTGGGAGGCAAACGCCGGGCGCGGATACGGGTGGCACAAAGCGAAAGAGAAATGACCGGCGCCTTGCTGGATGACTATTTCCGCAACCTGCGGGCCGACGCTACCCTGGCTTACCTGGCCGCCTTGAAACAAAAAAGACTGTACGAAATACAAAAAGCCTCCTACCAGCAGATGCTCTCGCTGGCTCATGCCGATAGCCTGCGCTTCCACCTGGGCGCCATCATGGAAGTCGATGCACGACAGTCGAAACTGGAAGCTGCGTCGATGCTGAATGAGGTGTATGCGGGCGAAGGCGACTGGCAGGAGGCGTTGGTTCAACTGGTCTTGTTTCAGGGAAATCAGACGATGGAATCGCCCGATTCGATAGCAGGGGAATTGTCGTACCTGAAGCGCGCATTTGATTTGCCCCGGCTCGTGGTGGAGGCGCAAAACAATCGCGCCGATCTGCAGGCGGCCTTGAAATCCAGAGAGCTTTCACAAAACAACCTGCGACTGGTCAAAGCCAACCGGGCAATCGACCTGGGAATCACCCTGGGCGGGAATTATTCGTCGAGAGTATTGAACGAGATTGCACCTGCGCCTGCTTTCAAGGGGATTATGGCAGGGATCAGCGTTCCCCTGAAATTCTCGAATACCAACAAAGGCGAATGGCGGGCGGCACAATGGGAAGCGGCGCAAAGCGAGAAACAATACCAGGCCGTGGAGCTGCAAATCGGCTCGGAAGTAGCGCAGGCCTTCAGCAGATATCAAACTGCCTGCCGTCAGGTAGAACAGTTCCATACAGGCATGCTGCATGAGGCGGAGGCCATTCTCCAAAAGAAAATCTATAGCTACGAGCGGGGTGAGACAACCATACTCGAAGTACTCAACGCCCAACGTACGTACAACGACATACAGGCCGGCTATAACGAGACGCTTTACAACTGCGCCGCCGCCCTCGTCGAACTGGAGCGTGCCTGCGGGATATGGGACATAGAGATGGATTCGTGATGAAAAGGGGAGGCGTTCAGGCGTGGTAACTTGTAACTCGTAGCAAAAATTCTATCTTTGCATCATGCAAGCAGGAAAAGATGTGATCGCCGGATATAAGAGATACCTCCGGCTGGAGAAGTCGCTTTCTCCCCATTCGGTGGAGGCTTACCTGAGAGACCTGGATAAGCTGCTCCACTTTATGGAAAGCGAAGGGTTGACGTATTCAGGCCTGACTTATACAGACTTACAGCAGTTTGTCGCCCGGCTTCACGATACCGGCATCCTTCCGCGCTCGCAGGCACGCATCCTCTCCGGCATCCGTTCGTTCTACCGCTTCCTGATGCTGGACGGATACATTAGCACCGACCCTACCGAGCTGCTCGAATCGCCCAAGACAGGGACGAAACTCCCCGATATACTCAGTGTCCGCGAGATTAACGACATCCTGGATACCATCGACCTCTCCCTTCCGGAGGGGCAGCGCAACCGCGCCATGCTGGAGACGCTTTACAGCTGCGGGCTTCGCGTCTCCGAGCTTACTTCCCTGCGCTATTCCGATGTGTATTTCGAGGAAGGTTTCATCAGAGTAGAGGGCAAAGGCGGCAAGCAGCGCCTCGTCCCTATCTCGGAAACAGCGATGCACGAGATACGCAATTATCTGCACGACCGCAGGCTGATAAGCGTCAGGAAAGGACACGAAGACATCCTTTTCCTCAGCCGCCGGGGGACAGCCCTGTCGCGTATCATGGTGTTTCACATCATCAAGCAGCAGGCCGCGATGGCAGGGATACATAAAAACGTCAGTCCCCACACCTTCCGCCACTCCTTTGCCACCCATCTGCTGGAAGGAGGCGCCAACCTGCGCGCCATCCAGGAAATGCTGGGCCACGAAAAAATAACCACCACCGAAATATACACTCATATCGACCGCGAATTTCTCCGGAGGGAAATCCTGGAACACCACCCGCGAAGTTAGGCATTGTCAGGAAATAAACGTTACATTTTTTTCATTACCGGCATTACTGGATTGCTTCGCTCCGCTCGCAATGACGGGAGGGTCGTCATTGCGAGCGGAGTGAAGCAATCCAGGTTTTTGTAACGTTTATTTCCTGACAACGCCTTAGACCATACTGTTCATTAAAGAATTCAAACAGAATTCCCACAAACCTAATGATAATATGCTTACTTTTGGCGTTCGAAAAGTTTGTACATGCATAATAGAACGACAAGATGTATCGAAAGTTAACAGATTATGAAATAGGAGTTTTGACAGGACAGATGTGTACCTGCGAGGATTGGAGTAAGGTGGAAGTAGTCGGAAATTTCAGTCCCGCCTACGTTCGGCACAGTCATTTTTCGGGTAATATCCAAATGGGATTATTCGAAAACGAAGTTGAATTTTTTGGAGGCGTAAAAAAGCATACCGGCATTTTCAATGCTTCCATCCACAATTGCCGGATAGGAAATAATGTATATATCGGACAAATACGTAATTATATAGCCAATTATATTCTGTCCGATAATGTTGTAATCGAGAATGTCGGTACCTTAGCTGTCGATGGTGTCAGCCGTTTCGGTAATGGGACGCCGGTCAGCGTTCTGAATGAAACGGGAGGTCGTGAAGTTCCCATATACGACTATTTATCAGCGCATATGGCATACATTCTCGCTCTTTACAGACACCGGACTGCGGTGATCGACCGGATAAGCGGCATGATAGACGCATATGCACGTTCGGTATCTTCGGACCAGGGCGTTGTCGGTGAACACACCTGGCTGATTAACTGTCACACATTGCGGAATGTACGGATAGGCGCTCATGCACGGCTCGAAGGGGTGTACCGTCTTTTTAACGGGACAATAAACAGCAACCAGGATGCACCAACGTATTTCGGAGCAGGAGTTATTGCCGAAAATTTCATTGCCTGCACAGGTTCGGAAGTGTCGCAGGGAGCCGAAGTGTTTCACACGTTTATTGGGCAAGGCTGTATGCTGAGCAAACAATATTCCGCCGAAAATTCATTGTTTTTTGCCAACTGTCAGGGCTTGCATGGCGAGGCTTGCGCTATTTTTGCAGGGCCTTATACGGTCACTCATCACAAATCCACTCTTTTGATAGCCGGTTACTATTCGTTTCTGAACGCCGGCAGCGGCTCAAACCAAAGCAATCACATGTATAAACTGGGGCCTATCCATCAGGGTATTATAGAACGTGGCTCGAAAACGACAAGCGATTCATATATCCTCTGGCCCGCCAAAATCGGACCTTTCACACTGGTTATGGGCAGGCACTACAAAAATTCGGATACATCGGATATTCCTTTTTCGTACCTTATCGAAAGCGGCGATGACAGC
>JAISZA010000079.1 GCA_031269535.1 Tannerellaceae bacterium | reverse complement strand
TTTTCCGATGAATCTGCAGCAATTTGAAATGTACCT
Source organism: Tannerellaceae bacterium (assembly GCA_031269535.1). Taxonomy (GTDB): domain Bacteria; phylum Bacteroidota; class Bacteroidia; order Bacteroidales; family Tannerellaceae; genus DFXE01. The sequence goes on along the minus strand of JAISZA010000079.1, from coordinate 7,328 downwards.
CAGATTTAATTAGGCGTTGTCAGGAAATAAACGTTACAAAGACCTGGATTGCTTCGCTCCGCTCGCAATGACGATCCTCCCATCATTGTGAGCGGATCGAAGCAATGACGATCCTCCCATCATTGTGAGCGGATCGGAACAATGACGACCCTCCCGTCATTGCGAGCGGATCGAAGCAATCCAGGTCTTTGTAACGTTTACAATGCCGGGTGCAATTCAAATTGTCGCAGATTCAATGGATTTCTATCGTCCTTGCGAGGTACGAAGCAATCCAGGGTGCCCGCTCTGGATTGCTTCACCCTCCGGGTTCGCAATGACGCCCCGTAATGGCGATGCGACAATTTGAATTGCACCCTTCTTCACTTGCAAAAGTAGGGAGAAGGAATCCGTCCGCCTCCTTTTTTTATTACTGAAATATTACGCTGCGAAGAATCCCTCTCCGGAGTGAATTATTCTGCTCTTTTCATGTTCTTATTTGGGGAAATATCTACATTTGCATACAAAAAAGCGATAAAATGTATTCTTCAGTTAAAAAGGAAATCCTTCCGTCGGAAGGCGTAAACAAGCGAATACAGTCCCGCATATTCAAAATCGACGAAGAAAAATGGAAAAGAGAATACGTATTGTCTGGGCGCTTTCGCTGGTATCGGCGCTGCTGGTTATCGGCGTGCAGGGGTATTGGCTGTACAATCAATACCGTTACGTGGTTGATGCTTTCTCTGAAGAATTAGCCCAAAAGGTAAGGCTGGCCGGCGATAAGGAGTATGCCTTGCGCGAGGCCAGCGGGAATGCTTCGTACAGATACATCATCACGAAAAAGATGGAGGCTGAAAAAACGGATACCCTGGATTCGCAGCGACAGCAGATATTCTTTATGTTGAACAGAATCAACGGCGGAGAGTCGTCTGTCCTGAATTTCACATGGGACGGGAAACTGCCGGAAGACAGCCTGCAGGCCGGTATCCGCCGGATGTTCGTCAATCTGGACAACCCCTTCCGCCGGGAACGGCTCGACTCCATCCTTACCACCCTTATACCGGACATAGCCTATACGATACAAGACTATCCGGCAGCGGATACCACCTTCCGGATTGCCTCTTCCTGGGAAAAGACGGGCGACCTCCTGCATCCGCAGATCCGTGTGCCCTATCTGTACAATCCCCTGGAACAAAAAGGGGTGTGGATAAACCTGGAGATTCCTCCGCAACCTATCTTCCGGCGGATGGCGGTACAACTGGCGCTGGGGTGCGGACTGATACTGCTGCTGACAGGCTGCCTTGTCTTCCAGATCAAAACCATCCTGAGGCAAAAGAAGCTGGGCGAGTTGCGCGAAAGCTTTGTCAATACGATGATACATGAACTGAAACGTCCGGTGCAGACACTGAAGACCTTTGTGTCTTTCCTCGGTAATAAGGAGATGCGTAGCGACGAGGCGGTGACCGGACAAGTGGTGCACGACGCCATGTTCGAGCTGGATAACCTCTCCGCCTATCTGAACAAGCTGAAAGACATGCTCCGCGCCGACAGCGAAACGACGCCCCTGCATATCACCTTTTTCGATTTGCAGGAATTGACGGAGAAGGTGATTCGCCTCACACTCCTTCCGGCCGGGAAGAAGGTGACGCTCTCTGCCGTTTACGAACCGGAGCCTTTGCCGCCCGTGGAGGCCGACCCCGTACACCTGGCCAATATCTTAGACAACCTGATTGAGAATGCCGTCAAATACTCCGGCAGCGAGGTGGCAATCGAAGTCAGGGTTTGCCGTAGCGGGCGCGATTTTCAGTTGACGGTCGCCGACAATGGCATCGGTATCCTCCCGAACGAACGCGAAAAGGTATTCGACAAATTCTTCCGGGGCTCCAACCTGCCCGATAAACAGATTCCCGGACTGGGGCTGGGATTGAGCTACGTAAAGCTGATAACGGAAGCGCATGGGGGCGCCGTCTCTCTGAGCGGGGGCAGCGGCAGAGGTACCTCCATACATTTATCTTTCCCGCAATGAAAGCACCGCTGAAAATACTCTTTGCCGACGACGACCTGAAGTATTCCCTCGTCGTGAAGCGTTTCTTAGAGAAGGAAGGCTATGAGGTAACCTATACCGGCAACGGAAGCATGGCGCTGGAACAATTTCCGCAGGTGAAGCCCGACCTGGTATTGCTCGATATCAATATGCCGGGACTCAATGGCTTCGAGGTCGCGGAACAAATCCGGGAGAAGGATAAACACACGCTTATTTTCTTCCTCTCCGACCGATCGGACAAGAACGACCGCCTGAAAGGATTCAGCCTCCGTGGCAACGATTACTTAGCCAAGCCCTTCTATCCCGAAGAACTCCTGGCCCGCATCCGCGAACGTTTTGAGATGCATACGCCGGAAAGCATCGGAGAAGAGCTATACACTTTCGGTGCTACCGTCTTCAATTACAGCGCCAACGAACTGCGTACCGCTAACAGCAAAACACTTATCACCTCGCGCCAGGCGGATATCCTGCGCATGCTGGCCACCCACCTGCATGTGCCGGTAAGCCGCGAGACCCTCCTCTCCGCCGTATGGGGCCATATCTCATACGCCAATTCCCTGGCGCTGAATGTGCAGATAAGCTACCTCCGCAAGGCGCTGCGCAACGATGCCGACATAGCGATCCGCTCGCTTGTCAGGAAAGGGTATGTGCTGACGAATCCGCCGGATAAACGACCCCCAGCTGGCGGCGTACCTCGTCGATAATTTCTAAGGTGATCAGGGAATGGGTGTGTGCGTTGACCTCCGATTCCTGTTTACCGGCAAGCACTAAGTTGATAAATTCGGCTACTTCGTAATAGTATTCGTCCTTGTCGGTGAGGGCGCTTATATCCTGGGATATGGCTTGGGCTCCTTTGCCGGAGGCTGCCGCGGGGCGGGGCGTGTAGCTGACGCGGCCGATGATGTTGATGCGGTCTGCCGTGAGGGTTCCCTCTTCTCCTTGTATCTCTGTGGGCAAAGTGGAATCGGCAATCTTGGAATAGAGCACCGTAGCATTCATCCCCTCATACAGGAAGTTGACGGCTCCCTGTCCATCTACGCCGGAAGATAAGAGGACGCCTGAGGCATCGATCCGTTGCGGACGCCCGAAGAGGACAACCATCGGGTAAACCGTATAGACACCAATGTCCATCATGGCTCCGTTGGAATACTCCGGCCTGAAGGCATTCAGTACGATGCCTTCCTTATACTTGTCGTAGCGGGAAGAATACTGGCAGTAGCAGGCGAAATAGCGACGTACCGTGCCGATGCGTTTCAGATTATCCCGTATGGCTAAGAAGTTGGGCGTGAGCGTAGGCTTCATCGCTTCCATCAACGTTACATCGTACCGGTGGGAGGCCGCTATCATCTCCCGGGCTTCCCGGGCGTTGGAGGCCAGCGGTTTTTCACAGAGCACATGCTTGCCGTGCTGCATGCACAGGATGCTTTGCGAGGCATGGAGGAAATTGGGCGAAGCGATATAAACGGCATCCAGCAGCGGGCTTCGCGCCATCTCTTCGAGCGAGGTAAAGGTATAGGGTATTCGGTGCTTAGCGGCAAAGGCATCCGCCCTCTCCTGCGTACGCGAGCAGACGGCTGTCAGCTCCATGCGTGCGTCTTGCCTGGCCCCGGCAATCACCCGGTCGGTTATAAAGTTGGTGCCAACCACACCCAATCGTAGTTTGTCCATATCGGTCTGTATTTATTTGAGTTGTCTGGAATAATCAGTGAGTACCGGCGTCCCGTCTGCGATATGCAGCAGCGGGAGGGAAGAGACTGCATTTAATGTCAGGCAATAAGCGACCGAATCCGCCAGCCGGTTTGCTTCTAAGCGGTGGAAATGCTCGGTTTGCCGGATGTAAGACGCCAGGTGGCCGCGGTGTTCGTTCCACATATCACGGGCGATAAGGGCGGCATCGCCTGCCATCCGGTAGTTTCCCGTAGCGGTCAATACCTCCGTCAGGGCGCCTCCGAACAGGGTGTCTTCTACGTTTATCTTATCTTCCCAGCCGGAGGCAAGGACTACGACGTCTCTCCGGCGCTCCATGCAGTACGAGGCTACGGCCTGCAGGTTGATAAAGGCTCCCGTCAGTACGCCGGAAGCCTCCCGCGCCAGGGTGAGGGCTTTCGTCCCGTTGGTAGTGGTGAAGACGAGGTCTTTGCCTCCTACCTTTTCTGCGGTATAATCGAAGGGGGAATTACCGAAATCGGCAAAGTCGCAGCGTTTCACATTCCGCTCCGCCCCGACCAGCCAACCGCTCTCTTTGTATCTGCCGGCTTCTTCCACCGTCGCCACCGGGCGGATGCTGCGTACCCCGTTGTGAAAGGCGGTTGCCATCGTGGTTGTTGCACGAAACACATCGACTACGACAACAATACGCTCCGGGTGATGATAGAGCGGATACAACGCCGGCGAAAAACAAACATCGATTACGTTCATCCAGGCAAAGTATTAAAAAAGGGATAATTCCTGATACAGCCTTTGTATGGGCAGCCCCATGACATTATAGAACGAGCCTTCGATCCCTTCTACGGCGATGTAGCCCATCCATTCCTGTATGCCGTAAGCGCCGGCTTTGTCGTAAGGATGGTAGTGGTTGACATAGAATTGAATATCTTCCTCCCCGATGGGGGCGAAGCGGACGGAGGAGACGACGGAAAAGGCTCGGGTCTTCTCCTGCGTAGTCAGACAGACGCCCGTAATGACCTGGTGCGTCTGCCCGGAGAGAAGCCGGAGCATCCGGACGGCCTCGTCGCGACCGGCAGGCTTCCCCAGTACGGTATGATGGAGCTGCACAAGGGTGTCGGCAGTGATCAGCAGGTCGTTTTCCGCCAGGGAAGGGAGATAGGCCGAGGCTTTCTTCCGGGCAATATGGAGCGGAATCTCTTCCACCGGCAGCGCGGGAGGATACGATTCGTCGATGCCGGACAAGGGCCTGACCTCGAAAGCAATACCCAGGCCGGCCAGCAACTCCCTGCGCCGCGGGGAATGGGAACCCAGGATTACATTATATAGATGTATATTGTTGAGCATGGCAGCGGAGGGAGATTACCAGCCGAAGGCTTCGTCGCACATCCACACCCCCTGCGCTTTCAGGGTCTGTTCGATAACATCCCGGCCAACGCCTTCTCCCCCCTTGTGATGAGAGATGTATTTCGCGATCTGTTTGATTTCGGGGGCAGCGTCGGCAGGTGCGATCGGCAGTCCGGCGACCGACATGACTTCGTAGTCCGGAATATCATCCCCTACATAGACCACCTCTTCGTCCGAGAGGCCGGTCTTTGCCAGGAAGTCGCAGAAGTCCGTTATCTTGACAGCACTGCGCATATAGATATGGGTAATGCCCAGGCGGGCGAAGCGGGTCCGGACAGCCTCGGTATAGCCTCCGGTGATGATGCCTATGTGAAACCCTTTCTTCACAGCCAGTTGCATGGCATATCCGTCTTTGATATTTACCGTACGCATAGGGTCTCCGTTGGAGTCTAAAGGAATGACTACGGAAGAGAGTACGCCGTCCACATCAAACACAAAGCCTTTTATCTTTGTCAAATCATAATTGATACTACCCATCCCACTATATTTTTTCTCTGTAAATACTTTGGCTTACTAATTTATAGATAGTCTGCAAGGCCGGTTCCTCCAGCAGGGCGAGTTGCTTATCCATCACTTCCCGGTCGAAACGGACGGCAGGGCCTGTCTGTGCTTCCAGGGGCGGCAGGCTGCTTATTCTGTCGGCAGTCTCCATGATCAGGGGCAGGAGTAGCTCGTACGAAACATGCTGTTCGTCTAATATTTTCGCGGCAAGTGTGTACATGTGATTCGTGAAATTGCAGGCAAAGACAGCCGCCAGGTGAATCCGTTTACGTTTCTCCGAATCGGTTTCCTTCGCGTTTCCCGACAAGGCAATGGCAATCTTTTTGAGTATTTTCATATCGTCGGGATTGCTTACTTCCAGAAAGATGGGTGTTCCGTCGAGCTTCACCCTGCGTTTTTTGGTGAACGTCTGCAGGGGATAGAACACCCCATACCGCGGAACAGCTCCTTCAAACACCTGCATAGGGACGCTTCCTGCCGTATGCACCCACAACCCTTTATTGGGCTTCATGCGCGAGATGACTTCCGGCAGAGCGGAGTCTTTCACAGAAAAGATGTACAAATCTGCATCGGGGATAATTTCATTCAGATTACAAGTCCACTGACAATTCACTCTTTTGGCAAGTGATTCGGCATGGTCGCGGGTACGGCTGTATATTTGCCCGATGGTCATTCCCACCCGTTGCATCTCCAGAGAGACACTGTTTGCTAAGTTTCCTGCGCCTATAAATACGATTTTCATTTCACTTGGGTATTTATGATTCCTGAGGCAGGGTAAAAGTACCGATATGTACTTTCTCCCATGGCAGGCGAGATTCATCAAAGGGTTTGTTTTCCTGCATTTTGTGTCCTATGCCGATAATCGAAAGGACTTCCAGCGGGTAAGGGATTCGGAGCAGATCGCGCACATACTGGGCAGCCTCGGTATCGTCTGCCGTCTGTCGTCCGCGTATCTGGCACCAGCAACTGCCCAGGCCCAGGTCTTCGGCCTGCAACTGCATCAAGACAGAAGCGATGGAGGCATCCTCTATCCAGGCCTCACTTTCGGCTACATGAGCCAGTACGACAACCGCCAGCGCGCAATCCTTCAGAAATCCGGCGCCCTGAGATTTGCTGTCCGCCAGCTTCCGAAGCATCTCTTTCTCTTCTACCACCACAAACTGCCAGGGAGTACTACGCTTAGACGAAGGCGCCATCAAAGCCGCCTTCAGAATAAGCTCAACTTCCACAGGAGTAAGCAACTCATCTGTAAATCTACGTGTACTTCTTCTGGTCTTCAACAGTTCCGAAAAACTATCCATATCTTTGCTCCTTCCGGTATTTTTACAATTTTCACGATGCAAAGATAAGATTTTTCATTTTAAAAAAAAGATTGGGTGCAATTCAAATTGTCGCATCGCCATTACGGGGCGTCATTGCGAACCCGGAGGGTGAAGCAATCCAGACCGGGCACACCCTGGATTGCTTCGTACCTCGCAATGACGACGGAAATCCATTGAATCTGCGACAATTTGAATTGCACCCTTTATAGGTCGCCGCGGCACATTTATACATACCGTGTCTTATTCAAAATCCTGCATGCTTACCGACAATTTTCTATCGTACAGCATGATATTCTGTCTTTATTCACCACAAACAAAGACAGAGCTATTTCCCGGAAAGACAAAATTTCACAAAAGCCGGCCATTCCTGGCTCCGAGCTCGGTATTCCTGGCTCCGAGCTAGGAATTCCTTG
>JAISZA010000048.1 GCA_031269535.1 Tannerellaceae bacterium | reverse complement strand
CCCGGACTTTTTATTCAGCCCCTATATCCCAGCCCTGGGTTCCAGGATGAATATTCAATATTTTTTATTGAATCCGACACCCACAAAAGATGCTTACTTTTTTTCTGTTTTCATCTCACTATTTTAAACCGCGCGAAGTATAATTCCTGTTGATTTAATAATTTTGTTGTATGTGTTGTGAAAATCAATTGTCCGTTTGATTTGTTATTAGCATAAAACCGTATCAATTCAAATCTATTATTCTCTGATTGGCTAAGGCGTTGTCAGGAAATAAGTGTTACATTTTTTCATTACCGGCATTACTGGATTGCTTCGCTCCGCTCGCAATGACGATCCTCCCGTCATTGCGAGCAGAACGAAGCAATCCAGGTTTTTGTGACGTTTATTTCCTGACAACGCCTAACATATCAAATACGGTTTCTTTGTAAAATGACAAAAAGTTTTGTTATTCACTGCTCATTTGGGTTTATCTTTCTTCCCTGAAAATTATTATTGTTTTATGATCTTTAAATGCTAATTTTGAGCGCATATTTGTCACCTTTTAATTGATACATGATATGATTTATACCCGTAAACTACATCTGCTGATAGCGCTTCTGCTTGTCGTTCAGATAACTGTTGCACAGAGCAGACAGATTTCAGCTGCCGGACTTGAAGATAAAATATATGCTTCGTGGTTAGGACAGCTCATAGGAAACATCTATGGCTTACCGCATGAAAATGCCTACATCGACCAGGCTGGGCCGGATAATTTTCCGTATGGATACGGACGGAATCTGGGACGACTGAAAGAGCTGGAGGGCGCTTACTCCGATGATGATACGGATTTCGAATACATCTACCTGCTGCAAATGGAGAAGTACGGGGTGGAACCAACGTATGAGCAACTGAGCGAAGCCTGGAAATACCATGTCAGGGATAAGGTCTGGCTGGCAAACCGGGCTGCACTGGGACTGATGCACACCCACCTGACGCCTCCGGCTACAGGATGGAAAGCATACAACCCACATTGGTTCCAGATCGACCCGCAGTTGATCAATGAAATATGGGCCCTTACTTCGCCGGGAATGCCTGCTTATGCTGCCGGGAAATCAGACTGGGCGGCAAGGATAAGCAATGACGACTGGGGGACGGAGCCTGCTGTATTTTATGGGGCTATGTACTCGGCGGCTTTCTTCGAAAATGAGGTGCAGGCCTTAATCGATACCGGATATCAGTATCTTCCGGAAAACGGACGCTTCAGAAAAGCGATTGACGATATGCGGGCGCTCTACGCCCGATACCCGGATAACTGGCAGGAAGCCAGACGCGAATTATGCAGAAAATATTATTATCAGGAACCGGAAGATACCCGGACAATATGGAATTCGATACTGAATGGCTCATGCGCTGTCTTAGCCATGCTTTACGGTGGGGGCGATTTCCAGCGGACGCTCGACCTGGCCTGCGCCATGGGCTTCGACGCCGACAACCAGGCGGCTACCTTATGCGGACTATTCGGCGTGATGAACGGGACGAAGGGACTGCCTGCCGGACTGCTTTTCCCTGTCGCAGAATGGACGCTGCCTTTCAACGATTCGTATAAAAACATTACCCGCTATGATATACCTGATGGCAAAATCAGGGATATAGCCGCACGCACGGCTGCATTAGCCGGAAAAATAATATTGAAAAACGGGGGGAGCCTGAAGAACCATACATACACCATCCCCGCTCACACCCGCTTCCATCCGCCTCTTGAGTTTACCCGGGCGCCTCTGCCTCCGATGCACGCAGGTGAGCCTATTCACTATGCTTTGCCGGTATCAGGCACGACCGGCCACTGGGAGCTCAGGGGGCGGCTGCCCGAAGGCCTGCAATTCGGCGAAGGAACTCTCAGGGGACAAACCGGCGAGACCGGACGTTTCCCGCTGGAAATAAGCCTGACAAGCTCCGGAATAAGCCATACGCAAACCGTCAACCTAATCATACGCCCTGAGAATCTGGCCTTTTCTGCCGCTGAGATACTGACCAATGCGCCGCAGACGAATAAACAGGTGAGAGATTCCATGTGGTATTCATACGGAGAATCCCTGTATGCAGCAGAGGCAGAGGTGATCCGGGATGGAAAAACAAGAGGCCCACGGAGCGTTTATTATACCATCCTCCACGACCTCCCTTATCCGAAGATTGATTATTTCGGCTATCGCTGGGAGGAAGAACAACCGATCGGACACCTCGGATTTCATATCGGCTCAATAGAAGAGAACGGAGGCTGGTACTCCTCCCTTACGGTGCAGTACAGGAACGAAGACGGATATTGGGTAAATGCAGAAGATATATCCATACAACCGCCCCTCTCACACCCGGAGGATATCTTCCGCCAACCTCATTTCATCGAATACTTTATCTCGTTTAAACCAATTAAAACAAAGGCAGTCAGAATAATCGGGGATGCAACACGGCATGAACACTGGCACCGGAACTCACAGAAAGTATCTCCTTTTGTGTCTATTACAGAATTATCGGTTTATAGTCCTTTTTATGAATAAAGCAGATTCGCTATTTATCCTGGTTAAATCGCTGTCGAAGGCGGAAAAGCGGTATTTCCGCTTGCTGACTAATTTGCAAAGCGGAGATAAGGCATACCTCGCCCTTTTTGATTTACTGGATGGCGACCGTCCGCTGGATGAGGTATATGCGCTGTTTGAAGAGGAGCAGCAGGGCCGGAGCGTTGAGATGGCAGCCAAACATCTGTACAGGGTGCTGCTCGATTGCTTAGTGAAACTGAGGGAGAAACAGGATGTGCAAACGGAGATATGCAACCGGATAACGAAAGCCGGCATCTTGTTTGAACGGGGATTGTTCGACGATACCTTGGATGAATTAAGCAAGGCGAAACAACTGGCAACAGACTTCGAAAACGACCTCCTGCTGCAACTCATCCGGCGAACCGAACTCAAATACTTGAGCGCCTGTGATTTCGAAGGAATCAGCGAAAAAGAATTAGTCGGAAAACAGATGAAGATCAATGAGATCATGAAGTACTCCAGGAATATCAACCAGCACCTCCAGCTCTATGACATCCTGAAACACCGCCTTACATACAAAGGATATGCCCGTTCCGATAAACAAAAAGAAGATTTGAACGACCTGGTATTGAGCGAACTGCATCTGATTGCCAATAACTCCTACCGTGGGTTCGAGGCAGAGAAGCTGCACTTGCTTTTTCAGGCGACCTATTACCTGAACTCCGGGAATTATAAATCGGCCATCCGCTATTACCAGGAGCTTATCAACCTTTTTGAAGAAAACAAGCACCTCCTGCTCAACCCGCCCATCTATTATCTGAGCGCCCTGAGGGGTATCCTCGACAGCCTGCGGATTGCAGGACTCTACGGGGAAATGTCTTTTTTCCTGTCTAAACTGAAAGAAATGGAGCAAAGCGAATACCCTGCCGAATTTATATTGAGTGTCAGGACGCAGTGCTATCTCTACGAGTCGTCGCGGCTGATCCATACCGGCAATTTTGAAACGGCACGAAAGCTGATGGCTGATTCTGAAGAGAGCCTGTTTAAAAAAATTCCCCTCCTGGGGCTTGAAGACCGTTTGAAACTGCACCTCAGCACTGCCATTCTCTACCTGAGCACGGGCGAATACGCGCCGGCCCGGAAGAGCATGAAAACCATTTTCAGCTCCGGCAAACTGTATCATGCCCTGCCTTCTTATAAAACAGCCCGTCTGGTCAACCTCATCCTCCAGGCCGAACTGGGCAATTACGATTTCTTTGAAAATGAAATCAATTCCATCAAGCGAAACATCCGCTACGAAAAACAGGTTTATACCACCGAAAAACTCCTTTTTAAATTCGTGCAAGCCTATCCTTTGCCCTCCTACGAGAAAACCCGCCGGAAGATGTGGGAACAGATTCACAAAGAAATCAGCAAAATACAACAAAGCAAATACGAACGCCACCTGCTCCAGACCTTTGATTTCCTTTCCTGGATTGAACACAAGCTCACCCGCCGCCCCTTCGCCGACATACTGCAGGAGAAGCGGATGGAAGTGCATTAGGTTATGAGTTACAAGTTACAAGTTACGAGTTACGAGTTGATATTCTATATACTTTCACTTCAGATCCAACTATACGAGTGTGACTTCCGGATATAAACCCGGACAGCTGTTTCAGACAAAAACCCTCAGGCGTTGTCAGGAAATAAACGTTACATTTTTTTCATTACTGGCATTACCGGATTGCTTCGCTCCGCTCGCAATGACGCCCCTCCCGTCATTGCGTGTGATGCTATGCAATCCTGGTTTTGTAACGTTTTTTACCTGACAACGCCTCAGCTGATTTTTCGTCAAAAGTCTATGGGG
>JAISZA010000004.1 GCA_031269535.1 Tannerellaceae bacterium | reverse complement strand
TAATGCGTCCCTTTCAGGTCGGAGTTCAATTTCAGACCCCGTTCGCAGATAGCCTGCAAATGAGCGCCGCGAGCGATACAGCTTACGTCTTTGCCCGCAAGCGCGAGGAATCCGGCAATACTTCCTCCCACGCCGCCTGTTCCTACTACTAAATATTTTGTTTTCTTTATCATAACTCCAAGTATTTTGCATAAACATTTTTTTGTCAGGCCAGAAAAGCGGCAGCCCGGTCGAAGACCTCCGAAAAACATTGCTGGACCGTTTCCGGCATTACACGATTGTGAACAGGAAACGGGACTTGATGGGAGTATTCGTAAGGAAAATCCAGTTCTTCCAATACGTTACCGGCGCATTTTTCCCCGAGTGCTTCTCTGACGCCAAGCGTAGGAATAACCGTATCTTTTTTCAACGTAATCGCCGCAATGTGGTGTTGATTTTTCTGAAAGAATATTTCCCTGTAGTGGCGGTATTTGCTAAACGATAGCATGGATTTGAAGGCTTTTTCTATGAAATCTTCTTTTCTTTTCAGGATGCCAAGTCCTTTATTAATAAAATCTTTCAGAAAATAATCTTTCAGTTTGTAAAAAGACTCCTTGTCCAGTATGTCGCGCGAATTTCCGTTCATCCGGCTGAACAGCGAACCTCCGCAAAACATGAATAAACGGCTGTCGGAAACTAATTGATCCGGATTCGACAACAGCAGCACCTGTGCTAAAAAAGCGCCGATGGAATAGGCAAATATGTTGATTGACGTGTTTTCTCTGAATAAGGAATGTTGTCCGCTTTTTATTTCTCTGATGAGTTGACAGAGGTTGAAAATGGATTCTTTCCCCGAAACATAAAAGCGGGCAGGGCTTTCGGATAAGCGGCTGCTAAGCGCTAAATTGGCAAAAGTAGCGTTGTCCAGACCGGTAAACTTTTCTTTTCTGCGGTTTACATAGGATAGAAGCATACGCGGATTATACCAGCTTTCGGGTGTGCGGTTCATGTGGAAAGCAATGGGGAAGAGGATAACCGCCCGCCCTGTCTTAACGGCTAATGCTTCTGCCCAGGGGAGGTACTTTTCCCAACTGCGTTCGTTCAAGCCATGCAGCAACAAAATAGCCTTGTCGGTTTGCTCAATGCCCCTGTGCATGAAAACCGTATAGGTAAACAGGTTGTTTTCTTCGATATTGTCGTCCGAAACTGGATAAAATTCAGGCGGGGAAATCCCTTGTTGAAATTGTTTAATTTCCGGATTTACAAATATCTGACGGAATCGGAAAGGGCATATTTTCAACGAAGTGTCCTCCACATTCACTTCTCTTTCATAAGAGAATAAAGTTTTCAATTTCTGGAAACGTTCAATGAATTTCATACGATATCCGATTATAATATTACAATTCCAGTTTACCAATATCAGCATTGGTGAAAAAACCGCTGACAAGAACGAAATACGGAGGCAACACCCCGTCGCGGCTCCATTTCATTTCAACATTCAGCAACCGTAGCGATGTTTGACTGACGTCAAATCCAAACGCGCAACATGCAGCCACTACTACCAGTAATAACTTCAGCCGGGGGGACTTCTGCTTGCTGTCCCAGCGATTCAGGGAGAAAAAAAGGGTAGGAATAATAGGAAAAATAAAAAAATCCGCCTGCTTACTCTGTTCCCCCCCCCCTGAAAAGCTATTTTATCAGGATAATAAAGAGTAAAGAAGAAAAAAACATCTTAAAATGCCGGAATCCCAAAATAATTAGTTTAATTTGTGACTTGAATGGGATTAATACATCCTTTTCTAAATGCAATTGAATATGAAGGACACTTATGAAACTAATTTGCCGGTAGAAGAAAGCGACAAATTGGAAGAAACTAAAGTTCCGGCGGCAGAGCCGGAAAACACCGCGGAAGAAATTCAGGCAGAGGAAAACATACCGGCAGAGGATGTGATCGCGGAGCCTGAAGAAGAGGATGCTTCCGGGGAAGCAGCCCTTGCGGCTAATGGTAAGTTGACAAAAGAAGAAATTCTCAGTAAACTAAGCGGCCTGGTAAATGCTTCGGTAGAGGCGGTGCGTAATGATATAGAGTCGCTCAGACAGGCTTATTATAAGATACATAGGTTTGAAGTGGACGAACTGAAAAAAGCATTCCTCGAAGCAGGGGGAGAAGAAAAGGATTTTCATGCGCCCGAAGACGAAACAGAGACGAGAATAAAAGAACTGCTGAATATCTATAGAGAAAGAAGGGCTACCCTGCACGAGGAAGAAGAACAGAAAAAAGCTGCGAACTACGCCCTCAAACTACAGCTCATCAGCCGGATGAAAGAACTGACGGAAAGCCAGGACGACTTCAATAAACTCTACAATGAGTTTAAAGAACTCCAGCAACGATGGAAAGAAGCGAAGCCTATCCCTCAGGAACATGCCAACGAATTGTGGAAGAACTATCAGACCTATAGCGAACGCTTTTACGACCTGATAAAAATAAATAACCAGTTCCGCGATTACGATTTCAAAAAGAATCTGGAACTCAAAACAGCGCTTTGCGAAGCCGTGGAAAAACTGATAAACGAACCGGATGTGGTATCGGCCTTCCACCAGCTGCAGAAGCTACACCAGCAATGGAGAGAGATAGGCCCCGTCGCCAAAGACTTGAGGGAAGATTTATGGGGACGCTTCAAAGCCGTGTCGGCTATCATAAATAAAAAACATCAGGAACATTTTGAAGGACAGAAAGTCAGGGAACAGGAAAATCTGGAAGCTAAAACAGCCATCTGCGAACAGATAGAAAAAACAGACTATTCGCTGCTGAAAACATTTAAAGACTGGGAAGATAAGAACAAGGAAATCATCGCCCTGCAGAAAAAATGGAAGCAGATAGGCTTTGCCCCAAAAAAATATAATGTGAAGATATTCGAACGTTTCCGGGCTGCCTGCGATATCTATTTCGCACGGAAAGGAGAATTCTACAAGAGCATAAAAGAAGAAATGGATCGGAATCTTGAGATGAAAAAATCTTTATGCGAAAAAGCAGAGGCCCTGAAAAATAGTACCGAATGGAAAGAAACTACCGATAAACTGATCAACCTGCAGAAAGAATGGAAGGCTGTCGGCTCCGTGCCACGCAAATATTCGGATAACGTATGGCGACGATTCATCTCTTCCTGTGATTACTTCTTCGAGCAGAAAAGCAAAAATGTATCCTCGCAGAAAAACGTTGAGTACGCCAATCTGGCAGCCAAAAAAGAACTGATCAGGAAAATAAATGCGATCGACGAATCCCTGGGACACGGCGAAGCACTCAACCTGGTAAAGAGCTATATGTCTGAATGGAACGCCATTGGCTTCGTGCCTTTCAAGGAAAAAGACAGGCTGTATAAAGACTTTCACGAAGCGATAGACAAACAGTTCGACCGCCTGAAAGTGGACCAGAACGACCGCAAAATGCAGACATATCGCAGTAACCTGAACGATATCGCAAGCGGTGAGAGAGGAAAAGGAAAGCTCTATGGCGAACGAGAAAAACTGATGCGTGCCTACGAACGGATGAAGAATGATCTGCAGACGTACGAAAATAATATCGGCTTCCTCAGTATCTCCTCGAAAGGTGGAGGAGGCCTTCTCAAGGAAATGGAACGCAAAATAGAAAAACTGAAGGAAGAGATGGCGCTCATCATCAAAAAAATTGACGCCATAGATGAAAATCTGGAGTAACAATCAAACTACATTATTACAATCCGGGGCATGAGGCGGTGCTGTTGCGAGATTCGGCCCACTACACCCCTCCTGCCAATGTCCGGAAAATGATGAAAGACCTGGCGCTTCTCCCGCTCTGGTATGCGGGAGAGGGCGATTATGTCTTTGCCGGAGAAGAATGTCCGCCCCTTTCTGCCTGGCTTCCGGCAGGGATATCTCTTCCCGCCCTTCCGCTGACAAGGAAGGAGCTGAGGCATGAGCCACCCTCTCTCCCTCACTTGGAAGCCGCCCCCTGGGGAGTGTCGCGCCAAAGCATCCGTCTGTTCGGCGAGTTGAAGCAGACGTATGGATTAGACCTTGCCATCCCCGCCTGGGAAGAAGCGTATGTCGCCCTGACAAGCCGCCGGACAGCCGCCCTTTGCCTGGCGGAGATACGACGCCTGCTTCCCAGCCTTGCCTTCCCTCCTGCTCCTGTCTTTTTTACACAATCAGACGATATAGAGGCCTACCTGCGCCGGCAACCCGGCTCGTTTGTGCTGAAAGCGCCTTATTCTTCATCGGGCAGAGGCCTGATCTGGCTGAATGAAAACGGCTTCTGTGAAAGCGAACGGAACCGGACGAGAGGAATCCTGCGGAAGCAAGGCGCCATCAGCCTCGAACACCGGCTGAACAAGGTAGCTGATTTTGCCCTGGAGTTCTGCTCCGACGGAAAGGGAAATCTGAAGTACGAAGGACTGTCGGTATTCGCTACCGACAAACGGGGAGGATATAAAGAAAACAGACTGCAACAGCAATCCGCCCTGTGGGAACAGCTGCTGGAATATATTGCCGGGGAGGAGCTGCTCCGTGTGCAGGCTGCAACGACGCAGGCGCTTCGCCATATTTATGCCAGCTGCTACACCGGTTATATGGGAGTTGATATGCTTATCTATCAGAGGCCGGACGAGACGTATGGCATTCATCCCTGCGTAGAAGTCAACCTACGCTATACAATGGGTATGGCTGCCCTCCGCCTCTTCGAAAACCACCTGGCCCCCCATGCCTCCGCCCGCTTTACTATCCTGTATGAGAGCGCTCCCTGCCGCGCATACGAACAACACCGGCGGATGACACAGCTGCATCCGCCTGAGATAAGAAAAGGGAAACTACAGAAAGGCTACCTCTCCCTCTGCCCCGTCACGGAAGAGACGCACTACCTGGCCTGCATCCTGGCAGGATAAACGCGAAAGACAGAGGAGATAACGTGCAAATCGAAAAAAAACCGTATCTTCGCCACTGAAACACAATCGGTAGTATGAAGCGGGCTTTTCTATTATTACTGCTGGCGCTCACAGCGCTCTATGGTAAACTCGGATACGACTTATGGACGGAGAAACCGTATCCGGCGAGTTCGCCGGAAGGAGTCTTGTCTGATATTGCGGAAAGAGTGAGGGCGATCCCTCTGCAATCTGCCGGCGGCTACTCCCCCGTACACCCCCGGAACATCCGGAAGGAAGGGAGGAACTTATTCCTTATCAGCGACGATGTACTTTACCGCTTCGATACCTCCGGCAGATTGATTTGCCGGATTACCGATCCCGGACTCATTTGTGTGGCAGCCTACCTGATCGACCCTTTACGAGAGCAATTGATCGTCCTGGGCAATACAGACGAAATCCATTATTATACGTATGAAGGCGAGCTGAGGGAACGAAAGAAACCGGAGACGCAGGAGCCTTGCCGACGGATGCAGGCTGTCGCCATGTATCAGGACTGTATATGGACTGCCGAAGAGCGCCTCTGCTCCCAGGGGAAGTCTATCGGACAGCGATTGGTGAAATACGACATTTCTTTCCGTGAGATGGAATCACACCGGTTGATTTCCGCTGATCTGCCGGATAAGCCGCTCATTCCTTTGTTTGCAGATATGGATATTGCTGTGGAGGAAGATTCGGGCAGGCTCTATGCCTATGCAGCTCCTTTGCATCCCGGCCGGCTTCTGAGAGACAGCTTACTGCTTAAATACCGGCAGTCTGGTATTTTTTCAGGCGGAGACGATGGGCTGGCTTTTCCTTTGTGTTTCGGGCGGCGCTTCTGGTTTGCCTCTTCTTATGATCCGGACGACGCCTCGCGCGCAGTCTTTTGTTTCGACCGGGCTACCAACCGTTCCTGGCAGATAAAAGACGGCTTCGAAGATGATTTCTACGGCACCGGCTCCATCGCCGAATGGCAGGCGATGGATATATACAGCCGCAACTACTGTTTTTGTAAGTCGGGCGAGGCCGTGAAGCATATTTCCCCTTCCGGGAATCCGGTTGTATTTATTGTTGAATTAAAAGTATAATATATCTTCTGAACGATGAATTATCTGATCCAGGCTCCTGCCGGCCGGAAGTTGTGCGCTTCGCTCCGGCTTCCGGCATCGAAGAGCATCAGCAACCGTGTGTTGATACTGAATGCACTGAGTGATAGCCCGTACGATATCCGGAATCTTTCGGACAGTGATGATACGCGGGTGATGCAAGGGGTACTGAATTCGAACGGATGCGATTTTAATATCGGGGCGGCAGGGACGGCCATGCGTTTTCTGACGGCTTTCTTGTCGAAAATAGCCGGCGAGTGGACGCTTACGGGAACGGAACGGATGAAAAACCGTCCTGTCAGGCTTCTGGTGGATGCGCTGAACACGCTGGGCGCCCGCATTGAATATATGGAAAAGGAAGGGTTCCCCCCGCTGCGTATTTTCGGAAGCGCCTTGCAGGGAGGCGAAATCAGCCTTTCCGGAGGAGTCAGTTCGCAATACGTTTCGGCTCTGCTGATGCTTGCCCCTTTGATGGAAAAAGGCCTGATACTGCATCTGGAAGGCGGGATCGTCTCCGCTCCTTATATCCGCCTGACGATGCAGCTGATGGAGCAGTTTGGAGCAGTAACCGGATGGGAAGGACAAACCCTGCGGGTGCTTCCGGGCCGATATACACCAGTTCCTTTCACGGTAGAATCCGACTGGAGCGCCGCTTCTTATTGGTATGCGATGGCAGCGCTTTCCTCTGAGGCGGAAATCAGCCTGAAGGGATTGTCCGGAAAGAGTCTGCAGGGAGATGCCGCCGGAGCCGGTTTGTTTGCCCGCCTCGGAGTAGAGACGGATTTCACCGGTGAAGGCCTTGTGCTCAGGCGTACCGGAGATTGTTGTAAACAGATGACATACAACTTTGTGAATGAGCCAGACCTGGCGCAGACATTTGTTGTTGCCTGTGCAGGACTTGGCATCCCCTTCCGTTTCACAGGATTGCAGAGCCTGAGGATAAAAGAGACCGACCGGATAGAGGCTCTGAAAACAGAACTCCGCAAGCTGGGCTACCTCCTTGCCGGCAGTCAGGACAGTGTGCTGGAATGGACAGGCGAACGATGCGAGCCGGAAGGGCAGCCTGTTATCCGAACATACGACGACCACCGCATGGCGATGGCTTTCACTCCCCTGGCCCTCAGCCATCCGCAAGGCATCACCATAGCGAACCCCGAAGTTGTAAGCAAAAGCTATCCCGCTTTCTGGGAAGATATGCAGACGGCCGGCTTTGGATTAATTGTAAACTGATATGCTGTACCTTATTCTGAGTATGATTGTCTTAGGCCTGCTGACAGCAGCCATCAACCGGTTTAGGAGTAAAGAAACGGAGACTTCCCGGCCGGTCGTGATACCTCCGGCCTGCTGCGGACAACACGAAGTCTGCGAACGCGACAGCCTCCGGGCAAGCCTGAGCGAGCGGATAAGCTATTACGATGACGAAGAACTCGACAGGTTCCGCGGAACAGAAGCCGGCGCCTATACCGAAGAAGCAGCCAATGAATTCCGCGAAGTATTATATACCCTGCGTACCGGGGAAATAGCCGCCTGGTTGCGCAGCCTGCAGCTACGCGGACTCAACCTGCCCGACAGCCTGAAAGACGAAGCCTTCCTGCTCCTGGGCGAACAACAAAAACATGCCTGATGATATGTTAGAACTATTTCAATACGCTTTTTTCCGGAACGCCCTGCTGGGCAGCCTGTTCACAGCCATAAGCTGTGGGATGGTAGGTACGTATATCGTTTCGCGCCGCCTGGTCTTTATCAGCGGAGGAATCACACATGCTTCCTTCGGCGGGCTGGGGCTGGGCTTTTATCTGGGGATGAACCCGATTCTGACGGCGATGCTGTTTTCCATCCTTTCGGCCTTTGGCGTAGAATGGGTAAGCCATTCGAAGCAGGTACGCGAAGATTCGGCCATTGCCGGTGTCTGGTCGTTGGGAATGGCGCTGGGGGTTATCTTTATTTTCCTTACGCCCGGTTATGCGCCTAACCTCTCGGCCTATTTGTTTGGGAATATCCTGACGGTATCTTCTTCGGATATGTATGGAATGGCAGGTCTGACCCTTGTTCTCAGCCTTTTCTTTTTCTTTCTTTTCAGGGAAATTGTCTATGTGGCCTTTGATAAAGAATTTGCCTTCACGCAGGGCGTGCCGGTAAAAGGACTGGAGTATCTGATGATGATGTTCATCGCCGTCACGATTGTCCTTTCCATCCGCCTTGTTGGGATTATGCTGCTGATGAGTATGCTGACCCTTCCGCAGATCATCGTAAACCTCTTTACTTCCGACTTCGGACGGATCATCCGGGGCAGCATACTGATAGGCTTTCTGGCTTGCGCGGCAGGACTGATACTTTCGTACTACCTCAATGTCCCTTCCGGCGCCTTCATCATCCTGGTACTGGTCGTCGTCTTTTTAATTGCGAAGGGAGTGAAAAACATCCGG
>JAISZA010000028.1 GCA_031269535.1 Tannerellaceae bacterium | reverse complement strand
GGGATTGTGTCAGAAGTATATCTCTCCGAAAAAATCGGGACGATGGAAATCAGGCGCAGATACGGCGATGGGATTCCAGCTCAGATAATGGGGTGTATCGGTATCATCGGCGCATTTATAGAAATTACCCAGTATCTTCTCCGGCAGGTTTTCCGGTTCCAGTCCCATCAAACTAAACGGGATGGCTACGACCAGTTCCCATTCGTGCAGGCCTTTTTTCTCATCAAAGGCTTTTCGTTCAAAATGGGTATAGCGACGGATAGAAGCATATTCTTCTTCCGAGAGAGGCGTCTTATGCACGCGCGAGATGCGGCATGCGGCATCGCATGCCCCGATACAGTTGAATTCGAAATTCATATACGTCTCTTCATCCACTTTTTTCATAAAGAACTCCACACAACTGTCTTTGTGCACCGGCGAACTGTCTTCTTCGTACGATGCTTTCAGTGAGTTTCCTCTTACAAAAAAACGAATATACAGATTGAAATCACTACGCGCTACGTCGAAAGCCACAATCGGCTTGTAAGCATACTCCGGCCAGTTGATGACATTAATGTACGCCCGCTGCGCTTTGGTCTCTAACAGAAAGCCAACAGATGATAAATCTAATACATCCAGTGCCGGCAAATAAGGAACTCTGAGATTTTTCATACTATTTTGATTTATAATTCCAGCATTTAACAATACAATATTACGGATAACACTCCAATTATTGCAAGTATAATTATAATGGTTCCGACAATCCTGTTTAACACCCAGATACTACGAATATTAAACCACTTCTTTATTTTTGAAATAAAATACGTGATGCCAAACCACCAAATGATTGCCCCCAGACCAATACACGCTATTCCACTCATCAACATCCAGAAAGAATATTCCGGCACAACAAAACCAAAGCGGGTAAACAGGCCGATATATAAAAGAACGATCAATACGTTGCTAAAGGTAAGTAAAAAACCTGTAAAGCAATCGTATGTATAGGATATTTTTTTCTCTCTCCGGTTTTTTAACTCTTTTATGGGATTATTACGATAAGTATAATAACCGAAAAGGGCTAAAACAAGACTGCCTGTACATTGCAGAACAGCCTGATTGGCTTCAATAAAACCCACCACAAACCCCATTCCCAGGCAGGTCACGGCAGCATAAAACATATCCGAGAACATCGCCCCTACGCCCGTTGAGAAACCATACCAGCGCCCTTTACTGAGGGTGCGTTGTATGCATAACATACCGACCGGCCCCAAAGGCGCTGATACTAAAATACCGATAACAATCCCTTTTCCAATCAGTCCCAGCATTTAGTTCAATTTCTTGCGATTACTTTTGATGCAAATATACGGTCTATAAATTAATTTGCATACAATATATCTTATGAATTTCAGACTATTTCCCGCTATTTTCTCCGGCTTTCCCCCTTTAGTTCACCATGTAACCCGTATCTATTGTCTGCCATCCTTTGATATATATCTTGGCGCTTCCACTCGTAAAATCGAAAAGGAGCTCTATCTCAAAAAAATCTTCTATATCAAGGTCCTGGCCTTTCATATTCGCGAGCAGTATTTGGGTGAGGCCGGCGTTTAACAGTTCTTTTATGGATTTATCGTCCGGGTCTTCGTAGGTAAAGAGTAATCTCGACTGCGTTGAGCCGTCTTCCAAATCACGCATGATGACAAATTCGGAGATGAATTGCCCCTGTTCATCCACCGAGGTCTGGGGAATATAGAGTAAACGGTCGGAGCCGTTTATCGAATTATCAAAGTTGTAATCTCCGTTTATGGAAGTAATGCGGCAGGCGAATTTCTGCCGGGCAATCTCTTCTGCCGGCAGGCCTTTGGCTATGATCCGGATTTTTTTGGTATCCTTTATCATGTCTATGGTCAGTCGCTGCTTCCGCTGAATAGCCGGCAGAATCTCTACCCGGAATAAAGAGCCGAAAAAGAGGTCGCCCGGATGCTTGGAGACCGTTTTTCCGGTACGTTTCAGGGAGAGGACGACTTCGCCGACCGATGTTTTTCCTCTGACGAAAACGGGAAGTTCGTAATCCCCTCCCAGATTCCCCCAGGCGACAAGGTCGTAGGTACCGGGAAAGAGGTTCAGACGCATCAGATGCTCGCTACCGAGCTGGGCTTCGTCCATCTCGTATTCATCCATGAAAAGCCCGTCGGAATCAAAAATAAAGAGGTTGAGTTTTTGTATATCCGGGCTGAATTTATCGGTACCTTCAAGGTTTCTGGTATATTGAAAATATACGCTTGCCCCGCATTCCGACAAATCATCCGTTATACATCCCTGCATCAACAGTCCAAAAGTCAGACAGAAGATCTTTATCCAAATATTTACTGAATTTATCGGTTTCATACATGTATTTTTGTCAAAAAAAACACACGGGAAGGGAGAAAAGGTTCCTCCCTTTCCGTGTAAAAAGCAATTATTCTCGTAATTTAGTTCAGAGTTGATAATCAGAGGAAACGTCCGTCCATGGAGTTATCTTGATAGTTGCTGTGACGTGCGTTTTCTGACCAATTGGTTTTTCGGGGTCTTTATCCAGGTCTTCGAGTTTCGGCATGCCGGCACCTGCAAAAGAGGTAATTTTAGCCAAATAGGCATAATTCCGTCTGATACCGAGGAGGAAAGAGCCACTTACATCCTCGCCAAGGTTCAGGCGATAATAAGAGATTCCGGAGGGGTATTCAACAATATACCCTTTCGTTCCATCCCAGTCCAGTTCCGCCGTCTTATTGATATCGAATCCGTTAGCCGACTTGTTTTTAATCAAATAAGCAGCCTTGTAAGCCTTCTCTTTGTCTGTAAAGTATATATTGGAGGCAATACCGGTTGAAGTGCCTATATCCACAAGTCTGTATAGAGTCTGAGGACTCGCAAGCTCTGACGAGGGGTTCGTGATTTGGGAAAAAGCATTTGTCAGCTCATTATAGACATAACTTTCAATGATCATGTTCTTATAAGGAATGAAACCGGCCCTGACAGCAGCGTAAGTTGTTGTTGCATTGCGGGGGTTTTCGCTGGTGTTTTCGGTGACATAAATCTTTTCAGCACCCTTATCGGATGTCATTGGTATAAAGTCGAAATCATTATAGTAAATGGAGTCGTAAGGCGCACCGGCAGCCAGGCTGTAAAAAGGCGAACGGGGAATATTCGTATTCTGAGTCGGGTCAACAGCGTCGCTTGCAAACTTCTGGAACAAATAAGCAGCGCTGTTCACGTTTCTGATTGTGTATTCCGGCTTTATAACGGTCCCTACCTTATCCAGCGTTTTCAGCACATCCGCCCCATCGTAATAGACCGCTACTTTACCTATCGTTCTCTGGATAGAAATTTCAAAACTGTTTTTTTTATTGTTTCTTGAGTCTTCCAGACTAACTCCTCCCTCAAGATCGAAGGATGAATTGCTGCCTGCCGGGTTACTCATGATATAACCATCGGTCGCATGTATCAGTTCTTTCATCCCATTGATATCTGCAAGTCCGGTCTGGTTGAAGCTACCTAACTGATAGACAATGTCATAGAACTGACTGAGCGTAGTCGTACCTTCTTGTATTTTTACAAGCAGGTCTTTAATATTCGTTCTCTTTTCGGCATTGGTGATAACAAAAATCCTCTTTTTCCCCGACGTCAGCTGCACGGTTTTCGATTTATTCTTATCCCAGGCATTGGGTGCCGACAGGTCGCTTTCGTTGTACACTTTATTCACTTCGCAGACAATCGATGCTCCGGTTTTGAAAATAATCAGGCGGATATCCGTTATCGAATCCTTTTCCGCCTTATCGTTAGACATTTTTGCCGCCTTCGTATTAGAACCACTGACAACAAAATTAAAGGTTGCATAAGTCGGAACACCTTCTTTCACATTTCCGCCAGGGATGTTCACATCTGTTATGACTTCGCGGGAACAACCGGCAAACCCTGCCACTAAAACAGCAGCACTCATTAAATACTTAAACGTTTTTCGCATTTGAATTTGAATTTAATTGATAAAAAATAAAACACAACCGGCTCATATACGAAGCTATTGCATGATTTTTCTTTTTGTTATCGTTAAAATGTTTCATTTATCATGTTCTTTATATATAAACGGTTTTACAGTGCAAATATAGTGCTATTTCTTATTTAAAATTACAAATTCAGTTGTTTAATTTCCGTTTTATTGTATTTTAACGATGCATTTATGAAAATACAAGCGCATACCTTTATATATATTCGATATCCGGAAAAAATCAGGTACAATCAAACTGGTATCAGAAAAAGCCACAGCCGGCATCTGCCGACATCATAAAACATCCTTTTTATCTGAAAGTTATGTGTTATTTGAAACGATACGACACATTTCCTGGAAATTATTCAGAAAAAATCTTTAAATCGTGCAGACACTCTGGAGGGGATGTAAACAATGATTGTTTTCGGAGAAGAAGATTTTTTTTCACATAATATGCGCTATACATTATATAATATACACAATCCGTCTGTATTTTATCATCCTATACACATAAATATGTCAGTAAATCCTACGCTCTATCCGGAAAGCTGATGCAGGAAGGCTGTACAAAAACCCCTCCGAAACATCCTTGAGAACAGCGAGGTACGAAGCCGAAAGCAACACCCACCAAGCATCAATTAACAAACAGAAAATTTGAATCAAAATCCGGACCGTCTCAATTCAATACACCGCTTTCACCACCCTGTTCCCGGTTGTTACGATGCAAACGCCCCGTTCGTGTAGGGGAACGCGCTCTTCGGTGGCTTTGGCTTTGTCATGATAGATAAGTTGTCCCTGCAGGTTGTAGATGCCAAAGGGTTCTCCCGGCACAAGACCGGTAATGAGTAGGGCGCCGGGGACAGAGGTCGCTCTCAGTCCGTCGAATGGCGAATGGACGACGGGGGCGGGGTCGTTGGAAGTGCCGGGGTCGGGCGAGTCGTCCAGCAAGGCGTAGGCGGCGCGTGCGTTTAGCGACCCGATCATCGATCCGTTATCGGCTTCATAGTCCACCCATGCGAGGCTGGAGGCTGCGTTCGGCAGTCCGGCTTGCTTGGCCAGCGCCATCAGCATGTGCATCTCGTTGCCATAGCCGCCTGCCCATGTCGGGGGGGACTTCAGGGAGCCGTCCTCGTTGCGGAAGTTGACGTCGAAAATTTCCTTCCAGGTGGTGAAGTAGCGTATGTCTCCTGCCTCTGTCTGTGTGCCGATGGCAGGCCAGTACATGGTGGCATATTCCGGCGGGAAATCCGGGGCGCTATTGAGCGAAGCCAGCGCCAGGGTCAGGATGCGGTCGCGCATAATGGAACCGTTTGCAGCGGTGTTCTGCCGGATGGCGTGATCCAGCGACCAGGCCATGTAAGCGTATTGCCAGGGGAAGGCGACGGTCACAAATTCCCCGTTGG
>JAISZA010000014.1 GCA_031269535.1 Tannerellaceae bacterium | reverse complement strand
TGTTCGAATACCGTGGCGGATACTACGCCCTGGCTCAGAATCTGGGCGGTAGCCTGGACTTTTCGGGTGCCTCTTCCCGGAGCGCTTACTACAACCGCGACCGCTTCGTATTTCCCAATTCCGTATATGAAGATCCCACGACCCACGAATGGGTGGAGAACACCGATGTAACCGTTGCCGATGGCGGCGCCGGCTTCTGGTCGATGGGCACGTACAACCGGAACGTTTACCGCAACTATGTTTATGCGGCCGATTACTGGAAATGGAGGGAAATCGCCCTGACGTACCAGTTGCCCCGAACCCTCATCAGCAAGATACCCGGCGTAGCCGGTGTGGCGATAAGCCTGCAGGCGCGCAACTTATTCCTCTGGGCCAGTAAATCCAACGAATATACAGACCCGGATTACAGCAGCAACAGCAGAGTAGAAGACAATGCCACCGGCGTTTCCACCCTGGGGCAAACGCCTCCTACCCGTACGTTTGGCGGCACCATTTCATTCACCTTCTAAATATAACCCGTATGAAAAAGTATATAACAGTTACATTATCCGTTCTTCTTTTGAGTATCTCCCTTTTCTCCTGCGACTTGGATATCAACGTAAATCCCAACGCCGCAACAGGGAGCGTGGTAACGCCCGATCTGATTTTACCGGGCGCCTTAGCCGCATTGGCGGAAGACATTAATACGTATAACAGATTCGGTGCCCTGATGGTAGGGCATTTATTCCCAGGTGACGGCGTTTCCGGCTTCGGCGACCTGTATTCGTACAATTATACAAGCGCTTCCGATACGGCTTTGTGGAACAATGCCTTTGCTCACTTACGGGATATTCAGGACATCATTACCGTGGCTGAAGAGAACCCTAAGTATGTTTATTTCGGCGCCGCCGCCCATGTTCTTCGAGCCTATACCTACCATTTGTTGGTAGACGAGTATGGCGACGTGCCTTACTTTGAAGGCATTCGGGGCGACGAAAATATTTCTCCGGCTTTCGATGACGATGCAGCAGTCTATCAGGCGATCATCGAAGAATTGACCGATGCGGTCGCCACCTTTAAGGCTGGTGGGACATCCGGCGAGATACCCCTGGCGTTCTCGGGAGTGAGCGATCCGCTCTTCAAGGGAAATATAACGAAGTGGATACAATTTGCGAACAACCTGAAGCTACGGCTTCTGATCCGGGCGACCGGCAGCGAGATAGACAACTTTGTGCAACCGGCTTTCAACACCTTTTCATCTGAAGGCTTCCTCAAGGAAGACGCTCTGATCAATCCCGGCTACAATGGGTCGAGCAAACAAAATCCTTTCTACAACGATTACCATAGCGCTGTGACGGGAGCGATTTCCTCGTATGCCCGCTTCTACCTTCCCACCACCTACCTGATCAGCTTCTATACGGGTAGCAAACTGAAAGACGACAGGCGGGGCGCCCTCCTGTACCGCAACTACCCGGAGACTCCGCATTACCAGCTCGGCAAGCAGGACGAAGGACGCCCGTACACCCCCCAGTATGTATGGCTCGAGAGCGTTCTGAAAGGAAGAGATCAGGGATTTGCCGCTTTCTATGCAT
This sequence comes from Tannerellaceae bacterium, assembly GCA_031269535.1. Lineage (GTDB taxonomy): Bacteria > Bacteroidota > Bacteroidia > Bacteroidales > Tannerellaceae > DFXE01. Next base: position 4,873 of record JAISZA010000014.1, on the reverse strand, counting down.
TTGAAACTTATTTTCTTCTGGCCGAAGCCGCCCTGACGGGACACGAATTGGACGGAGATTGGAAAAGCAATTACACCCAGGGTATTGTCTCTTCTTTCCGCTACCTGGAATCCAACTTAGGCGGTTCCCTGATAGCCGATGCTGATCCGGAAGCCGATGCCGCTGCCTACATAGAGGCCAACGCAGACAGCTACTTAGCCAATATCGATAAGGCAAGCACCACGGCACAGCGATTAGAAGCCATCATCACGCAAAAGTATCTGGCAGCCAATCTGATCAACGCTCACGAAGCCTGGAACGACTTCCGGCGAACGGCCTATCCGACCATCAATAATGCAGGACGTCAGGCCGAACTGACTTTTGCCTCCTATCTATCGGACTCGCCGCGCGAAGACAAGATGCTGGTGCGTCATGTCTATCCCCAGGCCGAATACGACCTGAATGCGAATACGCCGGATGTGGGCAACTCTTTCTCGAATCCGATATTCTGGGACAAAAATTAATTTTTTAAAAAAGAAACATCATTAGAGTATGAAAAAGTATATTAAAACACTCAGTCTGACTCTGGCTATCGTCTGTCTGACGGCCTGCCTGCCGGATGACACCTTGTTTGAAGAAAACGGCTCCCACAGCATTGTCGAACTCTATAACCTGTCGTCCAACAGGTCGGCAGCAGCAGCATACGCCAGCCGCGATCTGAGCGAACTGGACTATGTGAGCCTTGCTGCAAGTGGATTTGAATTTCCGGTCATTGTCAATTTTACCGGAGTGAACGGAGCACCGGAAGATGTGACGGTAGCATTAGCCATCGACGAATCGATCGTAAATGTTGTAGGCGAAGGACTTTATACGGTACTGCCGGCCCCGGCCTATACCTTGCCGGCCTCGAATACCGTGATCATTCCCAAAGGCACGAACCGGGTGGAATACCTTATCCGGGTGAATCCGGGTGTGCTGGACGACCTGACAAAAACCTATGCCATCGGGATAAAAATTACGAGTGCCTCGAAAGGAACTATCAGCCGTAATTTTTCATCCGGTGTTTATATCTTCAAAATAGAATAATTATTCTATTTTTGTAGAATATTGAGTATGCAGTAAACTCTTATCCCTTTTTCCGGGGGATAGGAGTTTATTCCTGTTGATATCCGAATATAACTACTAACAAATACTACTTTAAAATGAGAACATTACGCTTGCACCTTGTTTTTTTTATCTTGATTATCGGGGGAATGGGCCATTCTTTCTCCCAGCAGCTTCCGGAAGATGCCCGGTATATCCGCGAAAATTTCACGAAGCTCGAAAGGCTTATCCCCATGCGCGACGGCAAAAAGCTGTTTACCTCTATCTACATCCCCAACGACCGGAGTAAAACGTATCCTATCCTGCTCAACCGGACTCCCTATTCGGTAGCCCCCTACGGAGAAGATAAATACAAAACCTCGCTTGGCCCTTCGGCACCTTTCCTGCGGGAAGGATATATTTTTGTATATCAGGACGTAAGAGGGAGATGGATGTCGGAAGGCGACTTTGTGGATGTACGCCCCTACATAAAGAATAAAAAAGGACAGGAGTTCGACGAAACCAGCGATACCTACGATACGATCGACTGGCTGATAAAAAATATTGCCGGCAACAACGGAAAGGTCGGAATCTATGGCATATCCTATCCGGGCTTCTATGCTACGGTCAGTATCCCCGACAGCCATCCCGCCCTCAAAGCCGTTTCGCCCCAGGCGCCTGTCACCGACTGGTATGTAGGCGACGATATCTTCCATAACGGCGCCTTTTTCCTGGGTATGTTCACCTTCTTTTCCGGCTTCGGGCAGCCGCGCCCCGAGCCGACTACCCAAGGCCCGCCCCGGATAAATTTCGGCTCGCAGGACGCTTATCAGTTCTTCCTGCAGGCCGGGACACTGGAAGCTCTGAATGAAAAGTATCTCAAGGGACAAATTGCTGCCTGGAACGAGTTCACGCAACACGGAACATATGATGCGTTCTGGCAAAGCCGCACCTACCTGCCGCATCTGAGGAATGTGAAACCGGCCGTACTGACCGTGGGAGGATGGTTCGACGCAGAAGATTTATATGGCCCTCTGAAGACCTACGCCACGATCCGCGACAACAATCCGGGCGCCGACAACCGCTTGGTCATGGGCCCGTGGCCGCACGGAGGATGGGCGCGCAGCAGCGGAGAGTCGCTCGGAGCTGTGCATTTCGGCGAGAATACCTCGGAATACTACCGCGAAAAGATCGAACTTCCGTTCTTCAACTACTATCTGAAGGGCGGAACGGGAGATTTGGCTATACCCGAAGTAAGCGTCTATGAAACAGGTTCTAACCGATGGAGGGCGTACGATACCTGGCCTCCCCGGAACGCAAGGGATACGACCCTCTACCTTGCTCCGGAAGGAAAGCTCTCATTCGTAAGTACGACAACAGCGGAAGGCCGTTTCGACGAATACATAAGCGACCCTCAGAAACCGGTTCCCTACACATCCGAGATACGTTTCTCAACCGTCCGGGAATATATGATAGAAGACCAGCGTTTTGCCGCTTCGCGACCGGATGTGCTGGTTTATCAGACTCCGGTGCTGGAAGAAGATATCACCTTCTCCGGCCCGGTGCTGCCCCATCTGTACATCTCGACGACCGGGACGGATGCCGATTTTGTCGTCAAGCTGATTGATGTCTATCCCGATACCTTGCAGAATCGTCCCGACACCCCTTCGCATATCCGCCTGGGAGGCTTCCAGCAGTTGGTCAGGGGCGACGTCATACGGGCAAAGTTCCGCAACAGCCTCTCGCACCCCGAACCTATCGTCGCGGGCGAAGTAACCGAAGTGAAATTCGAATTGCAGGACGTAGCTCATACCTTTAAGAAAGGGCATAAAATCATGGTTCAGGTGCAAAGCTCCTGGTTTCCCCTGGTGGACCGCAACCCGAATCAGTTCCTCGATATTTTCCATGCCAAAGCTTCCGACTATCAAAAGGCGACCCTCCGTGTGTACACCGACGGCCGGCAACAATCGCATATCGATGTAAAATATATTATTCACTAACACTTAATTTTAATAGCAAATGAAAACGAGATTAATTTTAGCATCTGTGGCAATGAGCATGCTCCTGCCGGCAACCTACGCGCAAAAACGCCTGCCGGACGAGATAGCTTACAAAATCAAGAATGAGGCGTTTGCCAACTCGAAATTAGAGGAAACAGCGCAGTGGCTGACCGACTTCCTGGGCCCGCGACTGACGGCTTCGAAGAACGGACAACGGGCAGAAGTCCTGGTAAAGGAAAAAATGACGGAATTCGGACTGAGCAATGCCCGGCAGGAGTTTGCCGTTAAGTTCACCCGGGGCGGATGGGAAAACGAAAAGACCTATATCGCCCTGACGGCTCCCTACTATACCGCTTTTGCCGCTACGCCCATGGCCTGGTCGGGAGGTACGGACGGACTGGTCAGCGGAGAGGCCGTGTACCTCAATGTGACAGAAGAAAAAGACCTGGAACAGTATAAAGGCAAGCTGAGCGGGAAAATCGTCCTGCTGCCGGTTACAACGAATTATACAATCAATTTCGAGCCGCTGGCCTCGCGGATCAGCGACGAGCGGTTGGAAGAACTGGCACGCGACCCTCGCCCGGCCGCCCCTCGCGGTCGCCCCACCGTATTACCGGCTGCTTATGCACTGCGGGAAAAGATCACGCAGTTTCTTCAGAACGAAAAGCCCCTGGCTGTTTTGTCCGGCGAAGGGAGCTTCAATGTACCCTACTCACGAGGGCTTAACTATACTGCCGGCCAGCCCGAATCGTTACTCACAATCGCCCTGCCCATCGAAGACCACGGCCGCATGGTACGCCTCGCGCAGAAGAATATACCGGTCAGGCTAGAATTAGACATCAAAAATACGTTCTATCCTACCGATACCCTCGTCAATAATGTCATTGCCGAGATTCCGGGTACCGACCCCAAACTGAAGAACGAAATAGTCATGATTGGCGCACACTTAGATTCGTGGCATGGCGGAACCGGGGGAGCCGACAATGGTTCGGGCTGCATCGTGATGCTCGAAGCGATGCGTATCCTCAGGTCGCTGGACGTCTCGCCGCGCCGTACCATACGCATTGCCCTCTGGGGAGGTGAAGAACAGGGGCTGTTCGGCTCGAGAGGCTATGCCCAGAACCTGCTGTACGACCTGAAAGAACATAAGAAATTACCCGGATACGACAACTTCGTCCTGTATCTGAATATGGATAACGGTTCCGGTCGTTTCCGCGGCATTTACCTCGAAGAGAACGATATGGCCGTCCCCTTCTTCAAAACCTGGCTCGAGCCTTTTGCTTCGCTGGGATTCACCACACTGAGCTTGCGCCGGACGGGGTCGACCGACCATGTATCGTTCAATACACTGGGCCTTCCTGCCTACCAGTTTATCCAGGACCCGCTGGAATATGGACGTACGTATCACACCCTGATGGATACCTACGAACGTCTGTCGCTTGAAGACCTGCGCGTCAATGCCGCCCTGGTAGCCTGGTTCGCCCTGAATGCCGCCCAGGACAACGACCGTATCCCCGTCAAACCGGGCGTATTAGACAAGCTGAAAGACCAGCAAAGCATCCGCTTCTTCTAAATTCAGCATCCCTTTCCCCCTCTCCGGAAGAAAGAGGGGGAAAGTTTAACCCGTCCTTTCCTCTGACAAATGCATTTACCCTGAGCTCTGTACTCCATCGCTGTCCGGAGAGTTTCATTCTTTTTTGGATGACCGTACGATGCGCCGATTCTATGGCTCCCGAACCGATAATGCCACAGCCGATTTTCCGGTATTGAGCATATCTCATTCGTTTTTTATTGGTTGGATAATAAGCCAT
>JAISZA010000093.1 GCA_031269535.1 Tannerellaceae bacterium | reverse complement strand
GGCTTGGTGACGTCGTGGAAGGCGCCCATCCAGTCTAATGCGCCACGCTGGGCGGTGGTGGAGCAGTTGGCGTACATCCAGTCCATTCCCTTCTCGGCGAAGAGGGGCATGAGGGATTGCGTAAGCTCTTCTACCGTCTCGTTGAAGGCTTCGGAGGGGTCATGCCCATGCTCGCGCAAAGTCTCGTATTGCGCCAGCAAAAGGCCCTGAATGGCGCCCATCAGGGTGCCGCGCTCGCCGGTAAGGTCGGAATAGACTTCCTTCTTGAAGGTGGTCTCGAACAGATAGCCCGAACCGACGCCGATGCCGAGGGCTACGACACGCTCCCAGGCCTTGCCCGTTGCGTCCTGGTAGATGGCGTAGCTGGAATTAAGTCCGCGCCCCTGAAGGAACATCCGGCGGAGGCTGGTGCCCGAACCTTTGGGCGCAACCAGGATAACATCGACGCCGGCCGGCGGGATGATGTGTGTCCGTTCGTTGTAGGTGATGCCGAAGCCATGCGAGAAATAGAGCGCCTTGCCGGGCGTCAGGTATTTTTCGATGCGCGGCCATACTTCGATCTGGGCGGCGTCGGAGAGGAGGTACTGGATGATGGTTGCCTTTTCGCAGGCCTCTTCTATCCCGAACAGCGTCTCGCCGGGCACCCAGCCGTCGGCGACGGCTTTCTCCCAAGTCTTACCGCCGCCACGCTGGCCGACGATTACATTGAAACCATTGTCGCGCAGGTTGAGGCTTTGCCCCGGCCCCTGTACGCCGTAGCCGACGACGGCGATGGTTTCGTTCTTTAATACTTCTCTTGCCTTTTCCAGCGGGAATTCATCGCGGGTAACGACATTTTCGTTCACACCGCCAAAGTTTAATACTGCCATTGTTTTTTATTATTTAATCGTGATTCATTGATTCTTTCGTCCTACCGCCAGGTGATGGCGGCGCGGCAGATGGCTTTCCCCTCGTGGCAGATGGCCATATCGTATTTGCCGGGGAGGGTTTCGCGGTGGTGAAAGTTCAGTTCCATGCCGTACCGGCCTTCTGCCATATATGCTATTTCAAAGCGTGCGATCTCTTTCCGGGTGAACATGTCGAGGTCGAACCTGTCCAGCAGATGTTCCATATAGCGGATGCTGTTCAGATGGCCGTTTATATCCAGGTCGCTGTACCGGACGTGATAGGGTTCGCCGGGTGTAAGGTTCTCTACCGGGGGGATTTTGCCGGGTTTTTCGATCGGGCAGGGGCGGTCCACCCGATATACATTGAGCGCCTCGGTATCGAGGGGTGTCGGGCGGCGTGTTTCCAGATGGATAGCCGCCCAGATGGAGCGGGCGTAGCAAAAAGTCTCCCCATTGCCGGAAACAAGCTCAAAGCAACGGTTCGTGAACAACCCGGCCGCCCCGTCAATCCAGGTGTAGAGGCTGATCTCTTCCGAAAGCCCTGGATAGGCTTTCATCTCGATAGCTAAGCGCGAGAGCACCCAGGCCACGTTGCGCCCCTGCATATCGCTATATCCGAAGCCGCGTGCCTCGGCATGAAGGGCTGCTGCATGAAGCATCTCCGCCCCCAGGACGGGGATAGTGATACGTCCCCGGAAATCGACCCGGTCCGAATCCGTAGTGAAATGAAATACGCCGATCTTATCCATTCTTTTTTCTGTTGTTTATTATTACATATTTATTTTCCTCTCCATAGCGGAAAGCATATCGCTCAGCCGTTCTACCTTGCTTTTGGTGATGGCGATGCGCCCGGAGCGGATGAACTGAAGAACGCCGATCGAATGGCTCAGTTCTTCGAACAAGGCCTGCGTTTCGGCATAGTGTCCGCTCTTTTCGAGCACCAAGCAGTCTTCGTTGATCTCGAGTATCCGGGCGTTGTATTTCCGGATCAGTTCTTCCACGCCATTCATTTTCATAAAAAGCCCGGTGCTTACCTTGTAGAGGGCTATTTCCTGGTGCACCAGGTCTTCGTCGGTATTGTAATAGGCTTTCAGGATATCCACCCGTTTGTCTATCTGCTTCACCACCTTGTCCATCATATCCTTTTCAGCGAAAGTCGTAATGGTGAACTTATGCACTCCCCGGATAGCCGAGGGCGATACGGAGAGGGTTTCGATATTCAACTGGCGGCGCGTAAAGATAATCGTTATCTGGTTAAGCAGCCCTACGGTGTTCTCCGAAAATATGATGACGGTGTATAATTGTTTTGTATTCATTTCTCTATTAGTTGCGGGTTACTTCCTCTCTTTCCAGGATGATATGCGTAATGGCGGCGCCGGCGGGTACCATGGGATAGACCATGCCTTGTGTTTCTACATCGGCCACCAGCATATAGGCCGTGTCGGATTCGAACATTTCGGCGATGGATTCGTCTAATTCTCCGCGCGTCGTCGCCAGGCGGCTGCGGATGCCGTAAGCGCGGGCAATGGCTACGAAATCGGGGTTCTCCATCGTTGTAGCCGAGTAGCGCTTGTCGAAAAACAATTCCTGCCACTGGCGCACCATGCCTAAGTAATGGTTGTTGAGGACGATAATCTTCACGTTCAGCTTTTCCTGCATGATGGTGCCCAGTTCCTGAAGGGTCATCTGCAGTCCGCCGTCGCCGGTGAAAAGGCAGACGGTACGGTCGGGCGCCCCTTCTTGGGCGCCGATAGCGGCCGGCAGTCCGAAGCCCATCGTCCCCAATCCGCCGGAAGTGACTACGCTGCGCGTGCGGCTGTAACGAAAATAGCGGACGCCCATCATCTGGTTCTGCCCCACATCCGTCACTAAGACCGCATCGGCTCCTGCCGCGTCGGACACCTTGCGTACCACTTCGCCCATCCGGAGGCGGCGGTCTCCTCCGGGATGGATTTCCCTGGCTATTACTTTTTCGTATTCTTCCTGCTCATCGGCCGTAAAGCTATGAATCCATTCCGTATGGGAAGCCGGTTTCAGCAGGCGGGTAACGGCTGCGAGGGTTTCTCTGGCGTCGCCCGGCACGGGGATATCCACGGCTACGTTCTTGCCTATCTCGGAGAGGTCGATATCGAAATGGATGATCTTCGCCTGCCGGGCGTAGGCTTGCAGATTACCGGTCACGCGGTCGTCGAAGCGCATGCCGATGGCGATCAATACGTCGCAATCGTTGGTTTTACGGTTCGGCCCCACATTCCCGTGCATGCCCAGCATGCCCTTGTTCAGCGGATAGTCCGAGGGCATAGCCGAGAGCCCAAGCACCGTAGAGGCCGCCGGTATATCCGCTTTTTCGAGGAAGGCGAGCAATTCCTTTTCCGCTCCGCTGAGGATAACGCCCTGCCCTACCAGGGCAAAAGGTTTCTTTGCTCCGTTGATCAACGAAGCCGCGGCGGCGATGCTTTCTTCCTCCGTCTCCGGGATGGGTTGATAGCTCCGGATATGGCTTATTTTTTCATATACATAATCCACATGGCCTGTCTGGGCGTCTTTGGCAAAATCGATCACTACCGGCCCGGGGCGTCCCGTCGAGGCGATATAGAAAGCGCGGGATACCGCCCAGGCGATTTCTTCCGGTTTGCGTATCTGGTAGGCCCATTTGGTGATAGGCTGCGTAATGCCGATCACGTCTATCTCCTGAAAAGCATCGCTGCCGAGCAAGGGAGAGGGCACCTGTCCGGAGATGACGACGATGGGCGTCGAATCCATCATGGCATCGGCAATGCCCGTAATGGTATTCGTTGCTCCGGGCCCTGAAGTAACTAAGACGACCCCTGTTTTCCCCGATACTCGCGCATAGCCCTGCGCCGCATGAGTAGCCCCCTGTTCGTGACGTACGAGTATATGCTTCAAGCGGTCGCTATAATCATACAGACAATCGTACAGAGGAATGACCTGCCCGCCGGGATATCCGAAAATCGTATCGACCCCTTCGGCAATCAATGTCCGGAGCAAAGCCTCCGAACCGGTAATTTGTTTTTTATCCATAAATCAAACCATTAGCAATTAAAAAGGCCCTTCTCCACCGGGAGAAAGGCCTTAAGAATATATTTCATTTATCTGCTTACAACGTCTTACATGCCTTTCTCCTTACCCACCAATGCTTAGAAGGACTACCACTATCACCACCACGATAAGAATAATGCTATGTAAAAAGTTATCTGCCATATCCTGTTGTTCTCTTTTTTATGAGCGATGCAAATGTAGAACAATAATTCATACCTACAAAAAAAATCAAACTATTTTTCCCCAGAAGGCAGTCTTCTGAAACCCGCAATCAGAAAAAGCAGTAACTCATTCCTCAATAGTTCCCAAACCGAAGGTTATATAATACTTTTTTTCATTTCGATAATGATTTCCCTGATGCATACGTTTTCGGATAAATTCAGCAAATACCGGATCGTATTCAGCAGGTCGTCGGGCTGTATCATTTCTTCATCTTTCAAAGGTGTTCCGGCAGCCTTGGCCATTTCGGTATTCACCCAGCCGGGACATAAAGAAGTAAGCCGTATTCCCGACGGAGCCAGTTCACGGTAAAGGGATTCGGTCAGTCCTGTAAAAGCAAATTTTGTTGAGCCGTAGATGCCGCCACCCGGGAAACCATATTTTGCAGCGCGGGAGGCAATGTTGAATATATATCCGCTCTTCTGGTTTTTCATAATTCCGGTTACGGTTTGTAATATAGCATATTGTGCAATCACATTTGTTTCCATTATTTCCCTGAAATTACCGACCGGCTCATTTAACGACCCGTCCACGAACAAGGCGGCTGCATTTACCAGTATATCAATTGTTCCGTACCTTTGGTTGATTTTCTTTATCTCGCCATCAAGATGTTCGTAATCCCTTATATCTAATGGAAGTACAACCGGTTCGGGCGTATTATCGCCGGGTTTCATGATTTCATCATACACTTTATCCAGATTCCGTTTGTTCCGGGCAATCAGTACAACCCGATATCCATCCTTCGCCAGGCCTTTAGCAACCGTCGCTCCAATCCCCTGACTTGCCCCTGTAATAATTGCCACTCCTTTGTTCATTTTCATCCGTTTCTATTTGTTATTTGCAGCAAAGATACGATATTCCAAACTTAAAGAATACAAAGTAGAAAGAGTTTGCATAGAAAAAGGCGACCCCGTAAAGTAGCCTTTCTTGTATGTAGGGAGCACTCCATATTCCACCTGCGGACAATTCACCGATCACATAATATTGTGATTTTATTTGCTCACTGCCTTTTAAAACACTATTTTTGCATGCAAATCCCACTATATTGTGATTATGAAAGAAATTGGAAACATAATAAAAGAACGCCGGAAAGCACTTTCTGTTACCCAAAGAGAGCTTGCCGCTTTAGCCGGAGTGGGAATAAATACGCTCACAAAGATAGAACGAGGCGAAGCAAATCCTTCTCTCAAGGTTGTTCTGAGCATCCTGCATACGCTTGGGTTGGAAATAGATATAAAAATCAAATCTAATAAACTCTGAATCATAGACAATGAGAAAAGCAAATGTATATTGCAAGGGGATATTGGCCGGAGAATTGGTAGAAACTTCCGACAGAAAGTATGTGTTCAGATATGATGAAGCTTATTTCAAGTACCCGGCGAAGCCTGCTATCAGCCTGACTTTGCCCAAGAGCCAGGCGGAGTTTCATTCTGATTGTTTGTTCCCTTTCTTTTTTAATATGCTGTCGGAAGGAAATAACAGAACCATCCAGGCGAGATTGCTTCATATCGATGAAAAGGATCATTTTGGGATTTTATTGGCAACAGCCCAGCATGACGCGATAGGAGCGATAATCGTTAAACCGGTAAGTGTATGAGAGAGATAAAAAAATGCCCCTCGACCTTAGCCGCAGGATACGACACCTATAGCCCGGCAGCTTTGAAAAGAGTTTTCAACAAACAGAGAGTTTCCCATATACTTCCCTACGAATCAATCGAAAAGAACGAGGATGATGCCAGACTCTTTATGGATAACAAAAAAAGAATATCCATATCGGGAGTTCAGAGTAAATATTCGATGCTTGTCAATAAGGGGAAGTTGAATTTGACTCCCAAAGGAGAACAGGGACGATATATATTGAAACCCAGACCTGCGGAAATAAAAAATCCGTCAGAATGTGCAGCCAATGAGAATCTTACAATGCAAATAGCGGAACAGGTTTTTAAAATGGAAACGGCAGCTAATGCCTTGTGTATGTTTCAAAGCGGAGAAATTGCATACCTTACAAAGCGATTTGATATTGCTTCTGACGGCAGTAAATACAGGGTTGAAGATTTCGCTTCATTAGCAGGGCTTACCTCAGAGAATGCAGGGACTAATTTCAAGTACAATCATAGCTATGAGGAAGTAGCAGAACTGATAAAGAAGTATCTTCCGGCCTGGCAAGTGGAACTTCTGAAGTTCTACCGTCTGATTCTGTTCAACTTCCTTTTTTCCAACGGGGATGCCCATCTGAAAAACTTTTCAGTCATAGATATGGGTGGAAACGATTTTCGCCTTAGTCCTGCTTATGACCTGCTGAATACAAGAATCCATGTGGATGATACGGACTTTGCGCTGGATAAAGGATTATTTAAAACGGATAGAAAGGAATTATTTAAAGGAGGGAAAGCGAATGGCGTATCCTTCAGAGAATTTGGTTTAAGGATTGGATTACCAGGAAAAGTTGCAGACAAAGAGCTGGCGGCTTTTACAGCTAAACATCCGTTGATAGATAAGTTGATAGATAATTCTTTTTTGTCGGAAAAAATAAAAAAACACTATCGTCTGCTCTACCAGACAAAACGAAACAGGCTTGCTGATACAAAACTATAATCAGAGAAGCTGCGTCAAAAATCCTTACCCTATCAAAATGTCAGAAGTATCAAAATGTCAGATTTTGTCATTTGAAAAACCGGTTTTTTGCCCTCCGGTTGCTCTTCAGATGCAAAAAACGCCGTAATCTGAGGAGAGTAAAAAAGCAGAATGCTTTTTTAAATGAACAGTGAATAACGAATAGCGGATAATTGATTGAAAAAACGACAAAAAGAAGGTTATTCGGACAAAAACAGAGCGATCTGACAATCCACCCCGTGCCTCGTAATGGGTCGTTTATAACTGCAAAAATTCCT
>JAISZA010000076.1 GCA_031269535.1 Tannerellaceae bacterium | reverse complement strand
AAAGAGGGCTGTTCAGCTGAAAGCTCAATAACTTGCAACTCATAACGGGTGCAATTCAAATTGTCACAGATTCCCGTCCTTGCGAGGTACGAAGCAATCCAGCGTGCGCCCGGGCTGGGGCTGGATTGCTTCACCTTCGGGTTCGCAATGACGAGGCGACAATTTGAATTGCACCCTGTAACTCGTAACTCATAACTCGTAACTTGTAACTTGTAACTTGTAACTTGTAACTCGTAACTTGTAACTTGTAACTTGTAACTTGTAACTCATAACTCGTAACCAAATATTTTTTATACCTTTGCAATCCTGTATTGAACGATAAATTTAGAATAGGCGCGTATGGCACAAGAAGACGTTTTTAAAAAGATAGTTTCGCATTGCAAGGAATATGGGTTTGTTTTCCCTTCGTCGGAGGTTTACGATGGCTTAGGTGCTGTGTATGACTATGGTCCACATGGGGTTGAGCTGAAAAATAATATCAAAAAGTATTGGTGGGAAAGTATGACGCTGCTGCATGAAAATGTAGTCGGGATTGATTCGGCCATCTTTATGCACCCTACGATATGGAAGGCTTCCGGACATGTGGATGCTTTCAACGACCCGCTGATAGACAATAAAGATTCAAAAAAACGCTACCGGGCCGACGTCCTGATAGAAGATTATCTGGCAAAAACAGACGAGAAGATAGCCAAAGAGACAGAGAAGGCCGCCAAACGGTTTGGCAGCACTTTCGACGAGGCTAAGTTTCGGGCTACCAACCCCCGCGTGCTGGAACAACAGGCCAGACGCGAGGCCATCCATGCCCGCTTCGTCAAAGCACTGAACGACTCAAACCTGGAGGAACTGCGGCAGATCATCCTCGACACAGAAATCGTCTGCCCCGTCTCCGGCACCCGTAACTGGACGGAAGTGAGGCAGTTCAACCTGATGTTCTCGACCGAAATGGGTTCAACCTCCGAGGGAGCGATGAAAATCTTTCTGCGCCCGGAAACAGCGCAGGGAATCTTCGTCAACTTCCTGAATGTGCAGAAAACAGGGCGCATGAAGCTACCCTTCGGCATTGCCCAGATAGGGAAAGCGTTCCGCAACGAGATTGTAGCCAGGCAATTCATCTTCCGTATGCGTGAGTTCGAACAGATGGAGATGCAGTTCTTCGTCCGGCCGGGGGAAGAGATGGAATGGTTTAATAAATGGAAGAAGACACGCCTCGCCTGGCATAAAGCGCTGGGATTAGGCGATGCGAAATACCGCTACCACGACCACGACAAACTGGCCCATTATGCCAATGCCGCTACGGATATTGAATTTGAAATGCCTTTCGGCTTCAAGGAAGTGGAGGGGATACACAGCCGCACCGACTTCGACCTGAGCCAGCATGAGAAGTATTCGGGTAAGAAAATGCAATATTTCGACCCGGAGCAGGGGCAGAGCTATACGCCTTATGTCGTCGAGACTTCAATCGGGGTGGATCGCATGTTCCTGAGTATCATCTCCGGTTCCTATGCCGAAGAAGCGCTCGGAAATGGGGAGAGCCGCGTCGTACTGAGGCTTCCCGCCGCCCTGGCGCCTGTCAAACTAGCGATACTTCCCCTGGTAAAAAAAGACGGCCTCCCCGAAAAAGCAGAAGAGATACGTGCCATGCTACGCTTCGACTTCCACTGTCAGTACGATGAAAAAGATTCGATCGGCAAACGCTACCGCCGCCAGGATGCCATCGGTACACCCTATTGTATCACCATCGACCATCAGACACTGGAAGATAACCAGGTAACGATCCGCTACCGGGATACCATGGAGCAGGAAAGAGTCGCTATCGGCAAACTGCATGAAATAATCGCCGAAAAGGTGAGTCTGAAAAATTTATTGAAGAAAATAAACAACTGAAAATATGAAAACAAACTATTCTCTGCTTCTGCTGGCGCTGGGCGCCCTCTTCCTGCTTTCGTGCAGCAAGGACGAGGAAGTCATCGACGAAGTCTGGAAATCAGACAATGAAAAGGCATTCAATGAGCTGACCTATAATCCCGCTTATTCGCGCATCCAATCGGAGTCGAAGATGGGACATATCTTTTACAAAGTAATAAAAGAAGGGACGGGGAACCAACCTATTTATTACACCAGCCACGTCAAAATGTATTATACAGGCAGCTTGATCGATGGTACCGTCTTCGACCGGGCGGAGCATCCGGATAAATTAGCGGTAGAGTTTCAGGTGTCGCAGGTGGTGGACGGCTGGGGAGCAGCTCTCCAGCACATGAAAGAGGGAGACCGCTGGGAAGTATGGATTCCACAGGAATTAGGCTATGGAAGCAGCGCACAAACCAATATCCCTGCCTACTCTACCCTCCGGTTCGAGATGGAAGTAGTCAAGGTATGGGGGATAGAGGAGAAATAAGATTACGGAATGCTTCGCTGCTATTTGATGTTTTCTTAGCAATTAATTGCTACTTTTGCGCATGGTATTAATCAAAAATAATATGTCAACAATTAAATGTATTGGTATTTTAACGTCCGGAGGAGACGCCCCCGGAATGAATGCCGCCATCCGGGCTGTGACCCGTTCGGCAATCTACAACGGCATGAGGGTAAAAGGTATCTACAGAGGATATAAAGGTTTGATAACCGGTGAAATTGAAGAATTTAAGACACAAAATGTAAGCAACATCATACAGCGGGGAGGAACGATACTGAAAACAGCCCGTTGTATGGAATTTAAAACGCCGGAAGGCAGAAAACTGGCGTACGATACGTTAGTGAAAGAAGAAATAGATGCTTTAGTCACTATAGGTGGCGACGGAACTCTGACGGGCGCACGCATCTTTGCACAGGAATTCAACTATCCGGTCGTGGGATTACCCGGCACGATCGACAACGACCTCTTTGGTACCGATGTCACCATTGGCTACGACACCGCCCTGAACACCATCCTGGAATGTGTGGATAAGATACGGGACACGGCTTCTTCGCACGACCGCCTGTTCTTCATCGAAGTCATGGGGCGCGATGCCGGCTTCCTGGCGCTCAACGGGGCCATTGCTTCGGGAGCCGAAGCGGCTATTATCCCCGAAATATCCATCGAAAAAGACCAATTGTCGGATATGATCGAGTATGGCCTCCGCTCTTCGAAAAACAGCAGCATCGTATTGGTGGCTGAGAGCGAAGTGACCGGTGGAGCCATAGGCATAGCCGAACGTGTGAAAAAAGAATATCCGGGCTTCGATGTCAGAGTGACCATACTGGGACACCTGCAACGCGGAGGCTCGCCCTCGGCGCAAGACCGCATCATGGCGACCCGTATGGGCGTAGCGGCTATTGAGGCGCTGCTGGAAGACCAGCGCAATGTGATGATAGGTATCCAGAACGAACAAATTGTATATGTCCCCTTCTCTAAAGCAATCAAGAACGATAAACCCATCAACCGGGACTTGTTAAACATCCTGCGGATCACTTCGATTTAAAAGGATGAAGCTTTCATTCTTTTCCGCCCTGCTCGTCCTGCTGTTTATGCTCAGTCTGGCGTATGGAGCAGTGCCTATTCCGGTGGAGAGCGTGCTGGACATACTGCTGGGGCGGGAGGCGGAGCGGATGTCGTGGCAACACATTGTCTTACAGTCGCGGCTGCCCCAGTCGGTGACGGCTGTGCTGGCAGGCGCTTCGCTGGCGGTAAGCGGTTTGCTGTTGCAGACGTTGTTCCGCAATCCACTGGCAGGGCCTTCCATCCTGGGGATAAGCGACGGAGCCAACCTCGGCGTGGCAGCAGTGATGCTCTGTCTGGGCGGTTTGCCGGGGCGGCTGGCCGAGGGACTTGTCAGCGGC
This sequence comes from Tannerellaceae bacterium, assembly GCA_031269535.1. Lineage (GTDB taxonomy): Bacteria > Bacteroidota > Bacteroidia > Bacteroidales > Tannerellaceae > DFXE01. The sequence continues at coordinate 11,409 of JAISZA010000076.1, read as the reverse complement.
TATCCGGCCATTATCCTGTCGGCCTTTGCCGGCGCCTGCGCCATGCTGGGACTTATCCTTTATTTCTCGTCGAAAGTCCGCAACAATGTAATGTTGCTGATTATCGGTATTATGATTGGTTATCTGGCCTCCTCGGTCATCTCTATTCTGAACTTCTACGCTTCAGCCGACAAGGTACATACGTATGTGATGTGGGGGATGGGGAGCTTCTCCGGCGTATCTTCAGAGCAACTGCCTCTCTTCACCGTCTGCACCCTTGCAGGGCTGGCAGCTGCCCTGCTGCTCATCAAGCCGCTGAATGCTCTCTTGCTGGGTGAGCTGTATGCTGCCAACCTGGGAGTTCCGATCCGGCGGACGCGGATGTACATCCTGCTGTGTACCGGTTTACTGACAGCTATCACCACGGCCTTTTGCGGGCCTGTCTCTTTTATCGGGCTGGCAGTGCCCCATATTGCACGTCTGTCGCTGGGTTCGTCCAACCACAAGACACTGCTTCCGCTCACCCTGCTTGCCGGCTCCTGCACAGCCCTGCTGTGCACTATCCTCTCGGCGCCGCCGGGTATGGACCTCATCCTGCCGCTGAATGCCGTCACGCCGCTGATCGGAGCACCGGTAATCCTGTATGTCATCGTCAACAGAAAGACGATACAATACTTCAACTAAGTTATGGAACAGCCTGTCATACAAACTTCCGGACTGAGTATAGGGTACGCGGGAAAAAGCGGAAAGCGGAAGGCCCTCCATGAGGAGCTGTACCTCACCCTTTTCCCCGGCGAAACGACCTGTCTGCTGGGACTGAACGGGGCCGGCAAATCGACTCTGCTACGCACACTCTGCGGCTTCCAGCCTCCGGTAAAGGGCGGGATACGGTTGATGGGTAAACCTCTGGAGGCTTATTCACAAGCCGAACGCTCTCTCCTTACCGGCGTGGTACTGACGGAAAAAACAAATGCAGGCGGCATCACTGTCTATGAACTGGTCTCCTTAGGCAGGCATCCTCATACCGGCTTCTTCGGACGGCTGAAAAAGCACGACAGGGAAGTGATAGAAAACTCGCTTGAAGCTGTCGGGATGGTACATAAATCGGACAGCTACGTATCCGAACTAAGCGATGGAGAACGACAGAAAGCTATGATTGCCAAGACGCTGGCTCAGGAATGTCCTATCATCCTACTGGACGAACCGACCGCTTTTCTCGACATCACCGGCCGCATTGAGACAATGATATTGCTGCGCAAACTGGCAACGGAGCAACAGAAAAGCATCCTGCTATCCACGCACGACATCGACCAGGCCATCCGGATGGGCGACCGCCTCTGGCTCCTGGAAAAAGGTAGCCCCATGGTATGCGGTACGCCGGAAGATCTGATACTCAAAGGCGTTTTTGAGACTTTTTTCGGGAAAGAACAGATGGTGTTCGAGCCTTTATCCGGCAGGCTGAATGTAAAAACCGCCCGTACCCCCATCGGCCTGGAAGGCGAGCCGCTTACCTCTCACTGGGTGGGAAACGCCTTGATACGAAACGGCTGGCAAGCGGCTGAGACAGGCCCTCCCCCCTGCATAAACTGCATCAGTAAAGACCGGATAATCCTTAAACTGCCCGGCGGCAGACAAAAGGAAACAAGCTCCGTAGAGGAGTTACTCGTTGAAATGAAGACACTCCGCCCAGTTCAGACGTGATGATAAGGCTCATGGCTGAGGATGCTCATGGCACGATAGAGCTGCTCTGTAAAAAGCAGGCGCACCATCTGATGCGAAAAAGTCATTTTACTCAATGACAAACGTTCGGGAGAGGCTTTATACACCTCGCTGCTGAATCCGTAAGGGCCTCCGATGACAAAAACCAGACGTTTTCGCACAGTGGACATTTTATTTTCCAGATAAGAAGCGAAACCGGCGGAGGTGTATTCCTTTCCTTTTTCGTCTAAGAGCACGCAATAATCGCCCGCTTGCAGGGCTTTCAGTATCAGCTCTCCTTCTTTTTCTTTTTGTTGAGACTCAGATAGGTTACGGGTGTTTTTCAGGTCGGGGATAATGATTATTTCGAAGGGCAGATAGTGGTTCAGTCGCCGTTTGTAATCATCAACGGCCTGTTTATAAACAGTTTCATCTGTTTTTCCTATCATAAGTAACACTATTTTCATCCGGACGATTCTCTGGGAGGGATTAATTTATGCGCATTCGGGTGTAAAGGTATGAAATTCTTTCATTTTTCTGATCCGGTATGCACCCGATTCGGGATTTTAACATCGCTGAGTTGCTAAAGTAGTAATTTTTATTGACCTTTGCACTTATTTACTTAAAAAAGGAGAAATTATGAAACGGCTCATATTATTTTTCATGTTGGTCTTCCCGTTTCTGCACACACAAGCTGCAGATATGAATCCTATATCCGCCGCATTCAAAGCTGGAAATGCTTCGTCTCTCACCTCCAGCATGGATGAAGAAGTGGATATAGCTGTCCCCGGTTCGGCGAAAAAATGCAATGCAGTCGAAGCAGTAGCCCTCTTAAATTCTTTTTTCACTTCGAACAAACCGGTCAATTTCGCCATCGTACACAATGCAGACAAGAAAGAAAGTGGTTTTCTGGTAGGCAAACTGGCTACCGCAAAAAAGGAATTCCGCGTCAACATCACCTACCGTACGGAAAATAACAAAGCCATCATTCAATCCATACGAATCGAATAAATTATGCACACAGACTATTTAACAGACAAACTGATAGAACTGGCCTTTGCCGAAGATATAGGCGAGGGCGACGTCAGCACCTTATGTTGCATCCCCCCCGCTGCAAGAGGAAAAAGCCGGCTTATCATCAAAGAAGAAGGGGTATTGGCAGGGGTGGAAACAGCCCGGCGTATCTTCCGCCATTTCGATCCCGAACTGGAAATAAGGATATTCATAGCCGATGGCGACGAGGTGAAAAAGGGAGATATCGCTTTCGTGGCAGAAGGAAAAATCCAGTCGCTGCTGCAAACCGAACGCCTCGTACTGAATGTCATGCAACGCATGAGCGGCATTGCCACCACTACCCGCAGCTATGTAAAGGAACTGGAAGGGACGCATACCCGCATCCTGGATACACGCAAAACGACGCCGGGCATGCGCCTGCTGGAAAAAGAGGCGGTACGCATCGGAGGAGGCCTGAATCACCGCATCGGACTCTTCGATATGATCCTCCTCAAAGACAATCATGTGGATTTCGCCGGAGGCATCAGCCAGGCCATCGCCTGCGCACACAACTACCTGAAAGAAAAAGGAAAGAATCTGAAAATAGAAATCGAAGTGCGCAACTTCGGCGAACTGGAAGAGGTACTGAAAACAGGAGGTGTCGATCGCATCATGCTGGATAATTTCAGCATCAGCGACACCCGCGAAGCTGTCTGCCTCATAGCCGGTCGCTACGAAACCGAATCCTCCGGGGGCATCACTTTCGAAAACCTGAGAGCGTATGCCCAAACCGGTGTGGACTATATCTCGGTAGGCGCACTCACCCATTCGGTAAAAAGCCTTGATATGAGCCTCAAAGCAGTTGAAGAATGAAAGTCAGGATTGTCAATAAATCGCATCATCCGCTTCCCGCATACGCTACGCCTCTCTCGGCGGGAATGGATATCCGCGCGAACCTGAAAGAGGCAGTGAGGCTGAACCCGCTGGAACGTAAATTGATCCCGACCGGACTTTACATCGCGCTGCCCGAAGGCTACGAAGCGCAGATGCGTCCGAGGAGCGGCCTGGCGCTGAAACATGGCATCTCGCTGCTGAACACCCCCGGAACCATCGACGCCGATTACAGGGGTGAGATAGGTATCATTTTAATCAATCTCTCTTCCGAACCCTTCACGGTAAACGACGGAGAACGGATCTGTCAAATGGTCATCACCTCGCACAGTCGCGTGGAATGGGAAGCGGCAGAAGCCCTGAACGAAACCGAACGGGGAGCCGGAGGCTTCGGCCACAGCGGCACGAAATGAATACGGCAGTATATTTGTTCAGAGCCTGTTTTTTTACAGGCTTTTTTTTATACCTTTGCCCGATAAATACAAGTCTAACGGATAATTAATAATGACAATGGTGAAACGAGTGGTGTATGCCTTTTTTTGTCTGCTTCTTTTCCTGGATGTCCGGGGGCAGGATGCCCGGGAACAACGGAAGTTTGACTATTTTTTCTACGAAGGCCTGAACCTGAAAAACGCAGGCAAATACGATGCTGCCTTCGATGTGTTTACGCACTGTCTGCTTATCGACTCGACCTCCGCCCCACTCCTGTACGAATTATCGACCTTTTATATACAGCTCGATCGCCCGGATAAAGCTGTGGAAATGCTGAAGCGGGCCGTGAAGAACAGCTCCGGTAATTTCACGTATAAAATAGCGCTGGCTACCATCTCGCAGAATCAGGGAATGTACGGAGAAGCGGCAGAAGTGTATGAAGAATTAGTAGCGAACTACCCCGAAAAACTGGAACTCTATTATTACTTAGCCGAAGCCCTGACCCAGGAGGGCGAAACAGGCAAGGCCATCGACACGCTCGACACACTCGAATCAATCATCGGTATGAATGAAGGAATCTCCATGCAGAAATACAGATTATACAATCTGCTGGAAGAAGGCGGCAAGGCTTTTAAAGAAGTCGAAAAACTGGCCGGTAAATTCCCTATGGAAGCGCGCTATCCCATCATCATCGGCGATCTGTATCTGGAACAGGGAGAAAGGGAGAAAGCCTACGAATCGTATCAGAAAGCGTATGCCATTGACCCCTCTAACCCCTACTATATCGTCGCCATGGCCAATTATTATGAAGCGACAAACGATAAAGCAGCTGCTGAAACCCAGATACGAAACGCACTTGTGAATAACAAACTGGATATCGAAACCAAGGTAGGCATCCTCTCGCGCTACATTATACGCCTGCAACAATCGCAGAAAGGAACGGAAAATGTAAGCTACCTCTTTGAAACCCTGATAGAGCAGCACCCTGAAGAAACGGAACTCAGGCTTATGTACGGACAACTACTGGCCGCGGAAGGAAAATCAGACGAAGCAAAATTCCAGTTCCAGTTAGTCGCTGAAATGGAGCCGGCCAATGCCGGCGCCTGGCAACAATTGCTCGATATTGCTCTCAAAACACAGAACAGTCAGGAGATTATACAACTCTGCACAAAGTGCATCGAGCTTTTCCCCGGTGCACCCGAATATTATTTCTATCTGGGCATAGGCTATTACCAGGAGGAAAACTACGGGAAAGCGTTAGAAGTGTATCGGGAAGGTATCCGCGTGGTGCCACCCGAAAATAAAGACTTACAATCGACCTTCTACGGACAGATCGGAGACATCTGCCACCAGGCCGGACAAAAAGAGGAGGCCTACGAGGCCTATGAGAAAGCCCTGGAACTGAACGAGAAAAATATACTGGTACTGAATAATTACGCTTATTTTCTCTCCCTGGATGAGAAAGACCTGAAAAAAGCAGAGCGCATGAGCGCACAATGTATTAAATCAGAACCTGATAATGCTACCTACCTGGATACCTATGCCTGGATATTCTTTAAACAGGGAAATTATACTCTGGCTAAGTTCTACATCGAAAACGCCCTGAAAAAAGACGAATCCAAAAGCGCGGAACTGCTTGATCATTATGGAGATATCCTTTATATGTCGGGAAACAAGGAAGAGGCGGTCGCCCAATGGAAACAAGCGAAAGAGAGAGGGAAGAAAAGCGAGACCCTCGACCGTAAAATAACAGAAGGAATGTATATTGAAGATGAAAATGCGAAATAAAACAGAGCTGAGCAGCATACTCCTGCTGAGCGGCTGGCTGTGTTTTATCTTCCTGGCCGGCTGTAAGAGCACACGACAAATAAGCACTGCCGGGAGTGTCAGGGCCAAAGAGGCGGGAGAATTCTTCCTCTCGGTGCAGAAACAAGCATTCCGTTACCAGACATTCGCAGCCCGTACGCGCATGGAACTGAATTTGCCGGCTAATGAATTTAGCTCGCGGGTGGATATCAAAATGGTAAAAGACAGTGCCTTTCAGCTTTCCGTATTACCCCTCCTCGGTGTGGAGGTCTTCCGTATCGAGTTCAGCACAGACAGTGTCAAGATAATCGACCGCATGAACAAACGCTATCTGGCTGAAAGCTACGCCGGATTGAAAGGGAGCACACCTATCGGCTTCAATTTCTACAATCTGCAGGCGCTTTTCACCAACCACATCTTCGTGCCCGGCGAACGGAATCTCAGCTCCCGCCAATACAGTCGATTCACACTCAGACAAGATGGAGCTGTGACCAAGGCAGAGATCAAAGACGCAATGAAACTGCTTTACGCCTTCAAAGCCGATAGCGAAGAGAAATTGCTCTCCACAAATGTCACCGAGCCTTCCGAACGCTATGCCCTGCAATGGTCTTATACCGACTTCCGGCCGACAGACGAACAGGTTTTCCCGATGCTCATGGAAGCACAGCTGCTGGACGACGGAACTCCGGCAGGTGAGATCAAATTGTATTTCTCACGTGTCCAACGGGATATCCCGGTAAATCTGGATTTTTCCATCCCCGGAAAATACAAACGGATTACTTTTGCAGAAATAATAAAGGGATTAAACCGTAAGTAAGATTCTGATGATAAGATATGTCTATATACTGATGTGCGTGTTCTCTGTTTTTACCGCTTTCGCACAGAAATCGGCTAAAATAAGAGAGCTGGAGAACCAGCGCAAGGCTGCCCTGCATGAAATCGAACTCACGAACCGTCTCTTATCCGAAACCAGAGAATCGACCCGCAACTCGCTGAACCGCCTGAACCTCCTCTCCCAGCAAATCGAACAGCGCAGAAAAGTCGTCTCGCTCCTGAACCAGCAAATAAACGTTATCGATAAAGAAATCGCAGACATACGCAATGAAATACTCACGCTGGAAAAAGAACTCCATGTGAAACGGAATAAATACGGATACTCGGTACAAAAACTGCAAAAACACCATACGGCACAAGATAAACTGCTTTTTATCTTCTCGGCCGGTAATTTCACACAGTCGTTCCGGCGGATGCGCTACCTGAAGGAATATGCCGACTGGCAGAAAAACCAGGCTATCGAAATAAGCGGAAAACAAAAAGTAATCAGAGCCAAATGGGAAGAACTGGAAAAAACACGAGACGAAAAACAAAGCCTGCTCCATGTCAGAGAAGGAGAAACCCAGACACTGGAAGAGGAAGAACGCCTGCAGCAAAAAGAAATAAACGAACTGAATAAAAAACAACGACAACTACAGGACGACCTGAGAAAGAAACAACGACAGGCCGAAGCGCTTAACCGGCAGATAGAAAAACAAATAGCCGAAGAAGTAGCCAGAGCCGAAGCCGAAGCACGCATCTCGCGCGAGCTCGAAGAAAAAAGCAAGGCCAATAACGCAACCGCTGCCAAAACGAACACAGACAGCAACAAACGGGTAGCCGACAGCAAAGGCGGCTACGCCATGACAAAGGAAGAAAAACAATTATCAGACAATTTCGCAACCAGACGAGGCCGGCTGCCCGTACCCGTCACCGGACAATATTCCATCGTCAGCACCTTCGGAGAACAACAGTACCAGGACCTGAAATATGTCAGAATAATAAATAACGGTATTGATATACAAGCTACGACAAACTCGGAAGCACGAGCCGTATTCGAGGGGAAAGTGACCTCTGTCTTCACCCAGCGGGGATTTAATAATTCGGTCATCATACGCCACGGAAACTACCTGACGGTCTATAGCAACCTGAGCGAGGTCTATGTAAAACAGGGAGACCAGATAAAAGCCCGCCAGAGCATCGGCAAGGTATTCACCGACAGCGAAAACGATAACGCCACCATCCTGCACTTTGAACTCTGGAAAGAGAGAGACAAGCAAAACCCGCAAGCCTGGTTAAGCCGCTGAATCCCGCTTAGGATTCTGACGGATAAAGCCGATCAGCGAAAAGGACAGCATGGCGCAGTAGGCAATGCTGGCACTCAGGGCTGAGCCGTTTACACCATACAGGGGAATAAGCAGCCAGGCGGCTGTCAGCAGACTGACTAAACCGATGCCTGACGCAAGGGCGCTGTATCTGACCTGCCCGCTCCCGATAAAATAATGACTCAGAATGGTATGACAGCCCAGCGCCACAATCCCTGCCGACAAAGCAGCAATGAGTGTGCGGATGCCCGCGAAATCCGCATCGAACAGATAAGTGGTATAAACCCATTCGGGTATCAGTAGGATGGCGGCCATCACTACGGAGACAGCCACGAACGTGAAACGGAGCAGCAATAGAGTGATGAGCTTCTGCTCTGCTTTATCTCCTGTTTTCGCCACCCGGTTGTATGCGATATAGGCTACGCTGCGGCTGATGTTCCATACGCTCTCGGAAATCTTAGTGCCTGCGTCTAAGAGGCCGACGCTCTCCAGACCTATAAAACGCTCTACCAGAAAGTAATTGAGGCGGATCGTACAAGTCTCCGCTATATTATCGGCGCTCCCCCAGAGGCCGTACACCAGCATTTCCTTCAGGACAGAAAAAAGGCCCGGCTTCGCTCCCCCCGACGGCTCCCGCTTTCGCAGATAAGGGAGCAGTAAATACAAACTGACGATAAAAGCAATGCCGTTGCAGAGGTACAAACCCCATACATAAGCGCGAACCTCCTGTATCCGGAAGACATAATAGAAACACAGCAAAATAAAAAACAACAAACCTCCCTGCAACACATTGGTCAGGTTGAATCCCCGGATATGGTCTTTGCCCAGCAGAAAACGCGAATGAGCAACCCCCAGCGAATACAGCACCGTCAGCCAGTAAATATCCGTAGCATAGGCTTCGGGCAGAAGGCCGGCAAGAAACAATCCGCCACAACCTATGGCCGAACCTGCGAACGTCCACAAAAAAGCAATGGGATAGAGCAGCGGAGCCGGGTATTTGTTCAGAAAATAAACTAAGGTGCTCCCGCTGAAAAGGCTGTTGATCGGTACACTGATACTGATCGAAGCCCAGATAAGCCCGACAGTCCCCACCCCTTCGATACCCAATACCTGGACATTGACAAAGATAAGCGCCAGATTGAGGAAGGCGATAAGGTAGCGCGCGCTGATGGTGCCCAGTATATCTTTCAGCATAGTTTATTCGATGCGCAGGCCGTCTAACAGGCGGGTGTAGGTTTCGATGGCATCCCTGACCTCCGCCAGGCAGATATACTCGTCTGCCGTGTGGGAACGGGAGGAATCGCCCGGCCCCATCTTGACCGAAGGGAAGGGCATCAGGGCCTGGTCGCTCAGCGTCGGAGAGCCGAAAGGCTCTTTGCCAAGCATCACTGCCCGGACAACAAAGGGATGCCGGATATCCGTACGCGACGAATTAAGACGGAAACTACGCGCCCGCACTTCGCTGACTACCTGCTCTTTTATCCGTTCGTACAGGCCTTCGTTCGTGTAAAATTCATTACTGCGTATATCGACTGTAAACTCGCAACGGTCGGGTACAACATTATGCTGCATGCCGGCATGTATCATGGTGACGCTCATCTTAACCGGGCCCAGCAAGGGGCTTTCTTCAGGGAAACGGTAGGTATGAAACCATTCAATATCTCTCATGGCCAGTGTAATGGCATTGATGCCTTCGTCGCGAGCGGCATGGCCGGCCTTTCCTTTGGCTGTGCAGTCAAGAACCATCAGTCCCTTTTCGGCCACAGCCGGCTGCATGCCCGTCGGCTCGCCCACTAAGGCAAAGCGTATCGGGGGTAAGTCTTTCAAAGCGCTTTCCAGTCCGTCTTTGCCGGAGACTTCCTCTTCGCAGGAGGCTAAGAATACCAAATTATAGGTCTGTTCGCTGGCGCTCAGGCGGCGGAAAGCGGCGTACAAGGCCACGACGCTCGCCCCGGCATCGTTGCTCCCCAGGCCGTAGAGCCTCTCGTCTTCGCTTTCTTCTGCCTGGAAAGGGTCGCGTGTCCAGCCTGCTGCCGGCTTCACCGTATCTATATGCGAGTTGAGCAGCAGGGTGGGTTTCTCCGGACGGAAGCCCGGCGCAAGAATCCATAAGTTATTCCCCTTCCGGTGCACCGTCTGCCCGTCTGCCTGCCATACCTCCTGTAAATAGCCGGCTACTTCTGCTTCCTCCCTGCTGAAAGCAGGACGGGATATCATCCCTTTCAATGTATCAATCGCTTCGTAAAAAAACATGGTTCTCAAAATAAGCGGTAATCTGTTTTTTGTCCTGCTCCAGCTGCTCTTTCAGCTCTTCCGGCGAGTGAAAGCGGATATCGGCGCGGACATAGTACATAAACGAAACCGTGATTTCATTCGTATAGATGTCGCCCTGAAAATCCAATATATGCACTTCCGGCACGACCGGCCCGCTATCGAATGTAGGGCGCCGGCCTATGTACAACATGCCTTTGTATCTTTCTCCCCGCAAGTCCACCCATACGGCATAGACTCCCTCGCAGGGCAGCACTTTGAAGGCCTCGTCTATCCGGATATTGGCTGTCGGGAAGCCCAGGGTCCATCCTATCCTGTTTCCCCGGACGATATGCCCTTTCAGCTGATAAGGATAGGTGAGCAAGGCGGCTGCCTGTTCCACCTTACCGAGCACCAGTTGTTTTCTGATCTCCGACGAACTGACCTTCCGCTCGTCTTCCACAAAGCAGGGGGCTTGCAGCACTTCCATCCCGCAGCCCGCGCCATAGCTTGCGTATTGTCTGAAATCGTCTGTCCGGTCGCGCCCGAAACGATGGTCGTAGCCTACGAATAAGGTCTTCACCCGCCATTGCCGGGATAAGACGGAAGTGATAAATGCTTCCGCTGTCAGTTGCGATAGGCCGGTAGTAAAATCCAGTACGATGCAGTAATCGATACCTGTCTCAGCCAGATGGGTTATTTTTTCCTCGAACGAATTAAGCAGTTTGGGCTGGTAATCCGCATGAAGCATCAGGCGGGGATGGCGTGGAAAGGTAATCACGGCCGTGGGTAGCCCTCTCTCGCGCGCAGCTTCTTTCATCTCACGAATCAGGAACCGATGCCCCAAATGCACCCCATCGAAAAAACCTATCGTAGCAAGCAAGCCGCCGGTCTCCTTTATCTCATCTATTCTCCTTACAAGCTGCATACTTGATTCATTTTCTTATTTTATTGTCTGATAGCCCACAAAGATATCAATTTTTCCTTATCCTTCAAGAAAGACACAACTTTGGGGTGCAATTCAAATGGTCGCATCGTCATTACGGGCCGTCATTGCGAAGGGAGGGTGAAGCAATCCAGATCGGGGGCGCCCTGGATTGCTTCGTACCTCGCAATGACGACGGAAATCCATTGAATCTGCGACCATTTGAATTGAAAATCGACGTAGTCAAATGCACCCTTCAGCCCTTTTCCCTGTCAGGATGAGTCGGACGGGGGTATG
>JAISZA010000073.1 GCA_031269535.1 Tannerellaceae bacterium | reverse complement strand
GACTACCATTGCCGTTCGGTCTACTGGGCGGTACCGAAGCAAAAACAGGTAAAGGAAAAGGAGGCGCAGCCATGAAAAAAGTGTTTTCGGTATCCCAGATTGCAGCCTGCTCCCTTATTGCGGGCTGCGGGGGTATAATGGTAATAAGAGTGTTCACAGCAGGCGCCGGCATTAGCTACGCCGCGCTGGCATGGACATTCCTTCTCGCCGGATGCCTGCTTACAAAAATTTCCTATACCGAAATAAGGAAAGGGGGCCGGCCATGAAAAGGATAGGAATCGTATTATTGCCCCTGTGTGTATTCATGTCGGAGGTATGTTTTGTTGCATGTGTGTACAACATAACAATATTCCCGCAGGCCAGCCTTATGGATATCCTTGCAATGCTTGTAGGCATCGGCGCCATGCTCTTCGGCGCCTGGACATCCTTGAGAATGATAAAGGGAAAGGAGGGACAGTTATGAACAACAGGGAAAAACTGTCGATTGCAGCTGAAGAGTACGAGTCCGTACTCTTAATGCCCGAATCCGACGCGTGTCTGCTCTACAACGTAGATAGCCGTGCGGAGATTGAAGCAATCCTCACGGAAGAGATTTCCGCACTTGAATCCCGGATACAGGAGGAAGAGTGCGAGTGTGCTCAACTTTTAGAATTTTAATTCAAAAATATATGAAAGCAAGAATTTTATTTATTGCATGGATGACGCTTATAATGTTGGCGTCGTGTGCGGGAAACGGCAGCGAAAATGCTAATATTCTGCTTAATACCATCATACCACTGATTATTATTCAAACCGCACTTGCGGTACTGATGTCTGTCTTTTTCAGGACATACATAGCCTTTAGGAATACCGAAGGCGTTTTGCTAAGAATTCCGGGGATCGCGTGCTTCTGCTTAATAGCACTATCCCTTGTCCCCCTCGTGGGGATTGTAGCAAACATTTTCTTCGTCCCTGTCATTCTTGTCATCTGCTCGTACGACGAGATTGACATCGAAATACCTGATAACCGGTTTACTCGGTTCTGGATAAAAAGATGATTAAAAAATTTATCACAATAAAATAATATCATGGATTACGAACTTTTAACCCCAAATCCGGGAACGCTTCAGGAAGCGAACACGATTGAACGTGCCGGAGTAGACGCACAGGTGGCAACAGCAAAGCGGTTCCCGCGCGACTTGAGAAGAGCGACTAATAACGCTATCGCCATCGCAACGATGGACAGAGAAACCGCACAGGCGTGCACCTATGCACTCCCACGCGGAGGGAAGCCAATAACCGGGCCCTCAATTCACCTTGCGCGAATCATCGCGCAATGCTACGGCAATATCCGGGCAGAGGCCAAGGTTGTCGATATTACCGCCACACAGGTTGTATCGCGTGGTACAGCCTGGGATTTGGAGAACAATTATGCGTCAGCCTTTGAGGTCCGCCGCTCGATTGTAAGTAAAAACGGCACGCGGTATAATGACGATATGATAACCGTAACAGGAAATGCGGCAAATGCTATCGCATACCGTAATGCGGTATTCTCTATCATCCCGAAGTCCATTATTGACAAGGCGTACAGAGCGGCACAGGAAGCGATAACGGGCGATTTGTCGGATGAAACAAAGCTCATCGCGAGACGTACGAAAGCGCTGAATTACTTTAGCGACGAGTACGGCATCACAGAGCCGGAGGTGTTAAAACTGGTCGGTAAGCACACGGTAAACCAGATTGGAGCGGAAGAAATCGCGCTCATGATAGGGTTTCAACAGTCGTTAAAAGATGGCGACACAACCGTAGAAGAGCTCCTGAAGGATATTCGGAGCAAAGGGGACAAGATTAAAGAAATGATTGCGAAAAGCATGGTTAAGGATTCCGGGGATGCAGAACCGCAGGAGGAAAACAAAAAGGATGTTCCGGTCGAAAAGGTAAAACCCAATAAAAAAACACTGTTATGACAAAGGATTTATTCGCGGAAGAGCCATCCTCCGCGGAAGTAACACCCGTAGAGGTGATAGAAATAAAAGAGAGCGACCTTCAGCTGGTCGTTTCGGAAAAGACGCTCGGAAGCCTTACGACTAACGCGAAGCAGATTCGCGAAATCGTAAAGGCAGGCCTCGACAGGTACGATATAAAAAACTATAATGAAGGCAATATCGCCCTGGCAAAGGCGGATAAGGCACTACTTAACTCCGCCGCAAAAGCGATGAATACAAAACGCATCGAACTCGAACGTGAGTTTATGCAGCCTTTCGCGGAATTTAAGGATGTTGTAAACGACACAATTAAGCTAATTAACGAATCTTCGACGAAGATAGAGACCGTAGTCCGACAGAACGAAGAAAGGTCTAAGAAGCTAAAAAAAGACCTGATTACGGACTACTTTAAAACCAAAGAGTTCACCATTATCCCGTTAGAAAAAATATTTAACGAGAGATGGCTGAACTCTTCGGTAAGTATGAAGAGTGCCTATGCGGGTATAGACACAGAGATTAGCCGAATAAAATCGGATATCGCCACGCTTGAGACATTCGGCGAAGATGCAGACCTGCTTAAAAGCATCTATCTCGGTACGCTCAACATCGGCTCTACGCTTCAGTATGCAAATACGCTTAAAAAGAATCGGAAAGCGCTGAAAGCGGCAGAGGACGCGAAGCGTAAAGCAGAGGAAGCGAATAGGGTGAATGTTCCGCCCCCGCCCCCGTCTCCGGGGATGTGGGGATATGATGCAATCCCTGCTCCTGCTGGCGGAAGCCCGGAAGAAAGCCCCGCGCAAAGTCAGCCGGAAGAAGCGGAAGAAGCGGAAGAAGCGGAAGAAGCGGAAGAACCAGTAAAACTCCTTACCCGTGCCTTTAAGGTAACGACGACACGCGAGAACATCATCGCGCTCGGAAATTTCATGAATGAAAATGATATTGACTTTGAAAAGATAGAACTATGAAACAAAATACCCCCGAATGGCATTTAGCCAGATTAGGAAAATTCACCTCCAGCCGGTTGGGAGACCTGCTAACGGCCGGCCGGGGTAAGGGAGAGATGTTCGGACAAACGGCCATGACGTACATTAATCAGGTTGCGGCAGAGAGAAAAATATCCCGCGCATTCCTGAGCGGAGAGGGACTTGACCTCCTGATAGAAAGAATGGACATATCCTCCAAGTCGATGCGATGGGGCACGGATATGGAACCCTTTGCCCGTGACTGCTACGAAGAGACAACCGGGCTGAAAGTCAGCGAGGCGGGGTTTATTGAATATAATAACTATTTCGGAGACAGCCCCGATGGGATTGTTTACGATTCGGTACACGGGAAAGGCACGCTTGAAATCAAGTGCCCTTCGATGGCCACTCACCTCCTGTATTGCGGGATTAAAACCGGGGAAGACCTGCTCCGGATAGAAAAAGGATATTATGCCCAGTGCCAAGGGCATATTATCGCAAATAACGCAGTCTGGTGCGACTTCGTTTCCTACGACCCGATGCAGGAGGAAACGATTCATATCGTCCGCATATATCCGGACGAAGAAATGATTCAAACGATTCTTACCCGGCTTGAGGCAGCCGAGCGTATAATTAGAGATATAAATAGCAACATGGTTGCATAAAAAAATAAAAAAAATGAAAGGATATAAAGGGTTAGACAAAGACCTGAAGTGCAGAAATATGCAGTACGAGGTCGGAAAAACATACCGGGAAAAAGAGGCTAAATTGTGTTCAAATGGATTACATTTTTGTGAAAATCCATTTGATGTGTTTACCTATTATCCACCGTCGAACTCCCGATTTACAGAAATAGAAGCAGGCGATGTCAATAATGAAACAAGCGGCGATTCAAAGCGCGTCTCCAAAGAGCTAACAATCAAAGCCGAGATAGGCCTTGCTGGACTTATTAAGGCGGGTGTTGAATATATTCACTCCAAGGTTATTTGGGGTAAAGAAAATAACGCCACGGGGAACTATTTCGGTGCGTCTGCCATGGGGAACTATTCCGGTGCGTCTGCCACGGGGTACAAGTCCGGTGCGTCTGCCACGGGGAACAAGTCCGGTGCGTCTGCCACGGGGAACAAGTCCGGTGCGTCTGCCACGGGGTACTATTCCGGTGCGTCTGCCACGGGGCACAAGTCCGGTGCGTCTGCCACGGGGAACTATTCCGGTGCGTCTGCCACGGGGTACTATTCCGGTGCGTCTGCCACGGGGTACAAGTCCGGTGCGTCTGCCACGGGGAACAATTCCGGTGCGTCTGCCACGGGGAACAAGTCCGGTGCGTCTGTCACGGGGGACTATTCCGGTGCGTCTGCCACGGGGGACTGTTCCGATGCGTCTGTCACGGGGGACTATTCCGATGCGTCTGTCACGGGGGACTATTCCGGTGCGTCTGCCACGGGGTACAAGTCCGGTGCGTCTGCCACGGGGAACTATTCCGGTGCGTCTGCCACGGGGAACTATTCCGGTGCGTCTGCCACGGGGAACTGTTCCGGTGCGTCTGCCATGGGGTACAAGTCCGGTGCGTCTGCCGCAAAAGGGAGTGTGGCAATAGGCGTAGGGATGCTATCCCGTGCGCGTGGAGAGGAAGGCGCGTTCCTCGTATTAACGGAATGCGAAAAAGTTAATGGGGAATACTTTATTAAAGACGTCAAGGCCACGAAGGTTGACGGCCTAAAGATAAAAGCGGATACGTGGTACACCCTGTGTGACGGCGAGTTCGTAGAGGTTAGCGAAGATTAAAAAAAGTGGAGATGAACGGTAAGATACATAAGTCAATTTTGATCGTAAAGCGCGCTGGAGAAATTTTGAATTTACCCCTGCTAATAAACCAGATAGGGAGCATGATTAATATGCTTCAGGATGGCGAGTACGTTCTGGCGATAACAAAAAGAACAAAGAGGCGCACCCTCGCAAGTAACCGACTTTTCTGGCTGTGGATGGCGTGCATAGAGATGGAGACCGGTACCCCGAAGGAAGACGCACATGATTACTATTGTTCGTTGTTTCTCCGTCGGCACGTGATGTTCAATGGCGTAGAAAAAGAGGTTATCTCCGGTACGTCAACGCTCAATACCGTTCAGTTTTCAGACTTTCTAAAAAAGATACAGGCAGATGCGGATACCGAGCTTGGAATTACGCTCCCCGACCCGGAAGCGGCCTATTGGGAAGAGTTTGAAAGGTATTATAGTCAGTTTGTTTAAACAAAAATTATATGGAAAATTTAGTAATAATTCAGGAAGGCAGGCCAATTACAAACAGCCTGTTGGTCGCTGAAAGGTTTGGCAAAAAGCATTTTCACGTGCTGGATGCTGTAAAGAACCTTCTTAGCTCACACGAAAAAACGGGTGAGTGTTATATATCAGCGACTTACGTAGATTCTTCCGGCAAGGAGAATCCGATGTACATTATGAACCGTGACGGTTTTTCACTGCTCGTTATGGGATTTACCGGTAAGGATGCCCTGAATTTCAAATTTGAATTCATTGAAGCGTTCAACCAGATGGAAAAACTGATTCAAAACGGAATATCCATGCGTGTTGCGGCTGTTGAGGAAAACATCAGACGCCGGTATCTGCTTACCAAAGAGATGCAAGATGTTAACGCGCAGATAGCCGCCCTGATGAAGCGGCACGAAACAATTAAAAAGGAGATGCACGCCATCGACACGGAAGATTTTGCGCAGTTATCCCTGTTTCCCAGGTATGAAGCGTACCAGATTAAGCACAGGTTCCCGAATAGAGGAAAGTCGTTAAAACATCACAACTAATACGATTAATGGAAACACATATTATCCAGACCTGCAAACAGTGTAGAAAAAAAACTGTAAAACCAATCCGCATAAAGGAAGGTGAATATCTATGTTATTCATGCTTCTGCGATCGGACTAACAGCGAACGAATTAAAAAAAGGCATAACGACGAGGCCAGGATTCAGGAAGAGTTTTTCTCCAAGGTTAAACTGTTCTTCCCGAAACTTCCGGATTACCTTCTTTTTACAGTCCCCAACGGAGGGAGCCGCAACAAAGCCGAAGCGGCCAACCTCAAACGCCAGGGCGTAAAGGCCGGCGTTGCGGATGTTATACTTCTTATGCCCGGAAGCGGCTACGGAAGCCTCGCGATTGAATTTAAAACAATAACCGGACGTCAGTCACCGGCGCAGATTGAGTTTCAGAAACAGGCTGAAAAGGCCGGAAATAAATACGTCATCTGCCGCAGCGCTACGGATGCGATAATGGCGATAAGTGAATATCTTAATATTAATATTTAATATTTAATTAATGGAAAATATAGAACTTAACACAATTATTCAGGGAGATTGTCTCGACCTTTTTAAGGGGATAAAGGATCATTCGATTGACGCCATTATTACCGACCCGCCATATTTTTTAGGCGTTACCAACAACGGGATGAGGGGAACCTATTCCGACTTAATAATTATGAAGCCGTTCTTTGAAAATCTGTTTTTTGAGTACAGAAGAGTTCTTAAAAAGACCGGATGTTTATATATGTGCTGCGACTGGAGGACATATCCGTTTTTGTATCCACTTTTAGAAGAGTATATAACGATTCGCAATTTACTTGTTTGGAACAAAAAAAGCGGCCCCGGTACCTTTTATTCATTTTCGCATGAGTTTATTATCTTCGGGATGGATATCCCAAAACACATGAATGAAACGAGCGTTTTAACTATTCCAGCTTTTGCCAGCGGCGCAAAGAAAACGAACGGAGAAAAAGTGCATCCTACCCAGAAGCCGATTGAACTTTTTGAAAAATTCATACTGGACAGCACGGACGAGGGAGACACCGTGTTAGATACGTTTGCCGGTTCCGGAACCCTTGCCATTGCCGCTATGCGTACAAAAAGAAACTATATCTGTTTTGAGTTGCAGGAGAAATATGTAAAGATTGCGACTGAAAGAATCGAAGCATATAAAGGCAATTTCAACCCAGACATAAAAAATTATAATACAGAAATAACCCTTTTTAATCAACATGCAATAAATACATAAAAAAATGGAACTAATTAAAAAAACATTGCCCGTCGACGAGGCAAACGGATGGTATCTTACGAATACTATATCCAAACCATTCACGGAAGAATTCAAGGACGAAGAAACCGGAGAAATAGTAACAATCGAGAGGCAGGAGACTATTATAAAAAGGGGCGTTTGCCTTACGCCGATTGACGTGTCCGTCTTGAAAGAAAACGGGATCACAGAGGTAGGAGTATCGAATATCCCGATACTTGGATATCAGGAAAAAAATTTGAATCTCTGGGAAACGGTATTGAAAACACACTCGTCCGAGGGTGACAAAAAAAGAAGCTATATTGTAACGGCCGATTCTCCTGCGGCTGCTGAACAGTCCATATCGGACTGGATGCAGATGAATATAAAAGCGTCTTTTGAAATAATTAAAGCCGCGCAGGTAGAATATAACAAGGTTATAAAAATGTACGAAACCGAACGCGACGAATATGAAGAGGATGGGAAACACAGTGTAAAATGGTATAAATGCCAGATTTATTCAATAATCGGCGACTATGAAGAGACAGGAACGACGCGCGGGGCAGGCTCTAAAAATATCCTCATTCAGGCAAAGGATTTTGAAAAGGCTATTGAGGCGGTCAAAGCGGTACTGAACCGCAACGAGTTTGACGCCCGGTACAACACATTTAAGGCCATGCAGGAACTAACTGTTTCGGAAGTATTCATTCCGGATGAGAGTGTTTCATATTATTCAGAAAACGAGATTTGACCGATAATGATTACACTGCGCAAAAACCAAACGGAGCCAATCCGGAAGGCGACGGAGTTTTTTAGAGAGAAGAAACCCTCCCCCTCCCTGATTGTCCTCCCTACGGCCTGGGGAAAGTCCATCCTGACGGCCTTCGTTGCTAAAAGTATTGAAGATAAACTGCTCGTTTTGCAGCCGAGTAAAGAATTATTGGCGCAGAACTACCAAAAGTACGTTTCACTCTGCGAATTCGAGACTGAAGCAGGCATCTACTCCGCATCTTTCGGTCGTAAGGAAATTAATAAGATTACATATGCCACAATCGGAAGCATAAAAAACCTTGGGAAGCTGTTCAGGCAGCTTGGATTTACAAAAATGATTATCGACGAAGCGCATCTGTACCCACGCGAGGCGGATAGCATGTTGGGAACCTTCCTTGCCGATAGCGGCATCACGCATGTGCTCGGAATAACCGCAACGCCTATAAAATTGCAGCAGAACACCGACCTTGCCGGAAACCGCTTTTCAAAGCTCGTTATGCTTACGAGTAGCTCAAAGAAGGGTAATTTCTTTAAAGACATTATCCACGTCGGGCAGGTTAGCGAGATGGTAGAGATGGGTTTCTGGAGCCGGATTGAATACAGAGCCGCCGGTTTTGACGGTTCTCAGCTCGTTTACAACTCATCCAAGTCGGAATACACAGACGAGAGCATGGAGAGGGCCTTCAGGTCGAACGATATACACGGGCAGATAAAAAAGCAGCTGAATGAGAACGGCGACCGGAAACACATCCTTGTGTTTGTCCCTTCGGTTCGGGAAGCCATTGAACTAAGCCGCGAATATCCCGATTCAGCCGCAATATACGGCGATATGAAGAAGGATGAGCGGGCGCGCGTTATAAGTGATTTCCGGAGCGGCAAAATACGCGTGGCGTTTAATGTTAGAGTGCTTTCAGTGGGCTTCGATTACACCGGTATAGACTGCATCATTCTGGGCATCTCAACGGCCTCGGTTGCTCTTTTTTACCAAATTCTGGGGAGAGGCTCCCGAATAGACCCAAACAAAAAGGACTGCTTAATCATCGACCTTGCCGGCAATGTCTCCCGCTTCGGGAGGATTGAGGATATCACTTTTGAAAAGGACGGAAGGATGTGGCGCATGTACGGAACCGGCGGGAGGCTGCTGAGCGGCATACCCGTCCATACGCTCGGAGAGGTTACAAAAAGTAGCCTTGAGGCGGAAAAGAAAGTAAAGGAAGCGAACCGCGCAGCAATCGACGTTATGCCCTTCGGAAAATACAAGGGCGAGCCGATAGGAAAAACCCCGAAGGAATACAGGCTCTGGATGCTTGAAAAATTCGATTGGGGTGCGCACAACGCTGGTTTGAGGGATGCTATTTTGCTAACGATTTGATATTTATGAACAGTTATTTCCCACACGACAGCAATGCCCGCAATGATGAGAAAATTCTCTTATT
Organism: Tannerellaceae bacterium; assembly: GCA_031269535.1. GTDB lineage: Bacteria > Bacteroidota > Bacteroidia > Bacteroidales > Tannerellaceae > DFXE01. The sequence continues at coordinate 5,170 of JAISZA010000073.1, read as the reverse complement.
GCGCATGAAACACGGCATGGAAGGATACGGGATATACTTTGCTATTCTCGAACGGATGCGCGAAAACAGGAACTACATTCACGTCAAAGATTATAATATTATTGCCTTTGACCTGCGTGTACCCAACGCGACTATTAAATCCGTTGTAGAAGATTTCGGACTGTTTGAATTTACCCAGGATGGTAAACACTTCCACTCAGAAAGCTTCACGCAGAGGATGAGAAAAATCCCGAAATACAGGCAGTCAAATAAGAGAGTGCGTATGTATAATTATAACGTAAAAAAATGGTATGAAATTATAAAGCAAGTATTTAAGAGAGACAATTATATTTGCCAATATTGTGGTAAGGCAGGCGGAAAATTAGAGGCTGACCATATAATTCCATTCTCGGATGGAGGTTCAGATGAATTGGATAACCTTACGACATCATGTCGGAGGTGTAACAGGCAAAAGAAAAACAAATCATTAGAGGAGTTTAAGACATGGCAAACAAAAAGACGGGTTTAAGTTACTATAATATTGATACCGACAGGTATATGAATATTAAAATAAAGCGTCTGAAAAAAGATTTTGGATGTTCCGGCGTTGCTGTGTACGATTATATATTATGTGAAATCTACCGAGTACGGGGCTGTTTCCTTGTGTGGGACGAAAGTACTGCCTTTGACGTGGCTGAGTATTGGGGGTTGAAAGAATCTTTGGTGAATGAGATAGTAAACTACTGCGGTGTAGTGGGGCTTTTTGACAAAGAATTGCTCACTCGTGGGAGCGTATCTAACTCTACAAAAGAGATGAACCGGTGCGGCAAGATGGGGGATGAAAGTCCAGTGTCTGCATGTGTGGGTATCATCACATCAAAATCTATTCAATCAAGATACCTTGAAATATGTAATCGTGCGAAAAGAAAGAATGCCGAAATTCCGGAAGTTTGCCGCATTCTTCCGGAAGAATCGCCCAAACCTCCGGAAGAATTAACGAAAACTCCGGAAGTTTGCCGCAAAGTAAAGGAAAGTAAAGTAAATAAAGAAAACCTCTCTAACGAGAGTCAAAAGAAAAGGCAGGACTTGGGCGCGGCTTCCGCCGCTACACTCCCTCAATCTCCTTTCCCTAATCCTAAAAATCCAGCAGAAACGGATTGCGCGACCCCGACAGAAAAGACGGACGGGGGCTTGGCTGTTACGCAGGAAGACAGGGAAAAGAAAGCCGCCAGGGAACTCGAAAAAAGAAAAAAGGAGTTTTACAACACCCTTGTGCCCTTTGTCGACCGATACCCCAAAGAAACGGTCAGGTCATTTTTCGACTATTGGAGCGAAAAAAACAGGTCTGGCTCAAAAATGCGATTTGAGCTTGAAAAAACGTGGGAAGTGGGCAGACGGCTCGCGACGTGGGCAAACCGCGAGAAGGGATTTAACAAATTAAAAACGGCGGATTATGACGCAAAGGAAGCAGAAATCATCTAACCAAAGCGGCAGAGACCAGGTTATCATGCCGGAAGGCCGCTTGCAGCCACAGGCGACAGAAATGGAGGACGCCGTATTGGGCGCCTTAATGCTCGATAAGGAGGCGTATCCTGTCATAAGCGGGATACTTGCTCCCGGAATGTTTTACAGCGTGGCAAATGAAGCCATTTTCGTGGCCATACAGACACTTTCGGAGCAGAGGAGGCCCATTGATATGCTTACGGTAATGGAGGCCTTAAAACAAGCCGGAGAGCTTGAAAATGCCGGTGGTCCGTTTCGCCTGTCTCAGCTCACGGCGAAGGTTGCAGGAAGTTCGCATATCGAGTATCACGCCCGCATTATCGAGCAGAAGTATTTGGCCCGCGAGCTTATTCGGCTAACCGTCGAAATACAGCAGAGGGCGTATGACGATACAGAGGATGTGGACGAGATAATGGAAAGCCTCGAAACGAAATTTACGGAAATTTCCGTAAGACGGACAGAGGCAGAATCGATCGAGATGGGCAGGGCTGTATCCGCGGCGCTCGACAAGGCCAAAAAGACGCAGGAGGAGCGGCAGAAAGGTGTTTCAACATCGGTACCGACCGGTATTGGGCGGCTCACGAGAGCGTTTAATGGCGGATGGAAGGCCCCGGAACTGATTATACTCGCCGCAAGGCCTTCGATGGGCAAGAGCCAGCTCGCCCTTCACTTTGCCAAATCGGCAGCAGAGGCGGGAAAACATGTGTTGTTTGTCTCTATCGAGATGTCTGCGATCCAGCTCGTCAACAGGCTGCTCCTCGAAAACGACAGGATAAGCGCCTACAATCTCGCAACTGGCCAGATGTCCGTCGAGGAATGGGATGCTATGGATCGTAGGGCAGGGGAAATCTGGAACCTGAAGATGCACATAGCCGACCAGCCGGAAATCCGTTACCTGGATGCCATCTGTTCAGAGGCCCGGCGCCTGAAACGTAAGGGGGCGATTGAGATGCTGGTTATAGACTATCTGGGATTAATCCTTGTCAGGAACCAAAAGTTTGAGCGCCGGCAGCTGGAAATAGCCCGCATCACAGGTACGCTAAAAAATCTGGCTAAAGAGCTCGATATCCCCGTTATGCTCCTCTCGCAACTTAACCGGCCGGAAAAAAATGCGGCAGTCAAAGAGCCCCAGCTGCATGACCTCCGGGAATCGGGCGATATTGAGCAGGATGCAGACGTAGTGCTGTTTATCCACCGACCCTCCTATTACAACGAGGATAATACGGAATGGAATGGAAAAGGGAAGTTGATCATTGGCAAATATCGGGAAGGTGTGCGCAATAAGGCCGTGATTTTTTATCACGACGCGAACTTTAAAAAGATATGGGGAGATGACGAGGCGCCCTGTAAAACATATTCCGGTGTTTCCCCGAATAGAAATTTTGAACCGGGTTATAACGAAAATCCATTTTGAGGTATGCAGGGCAGAACAATAAACGAGCTTAGGCGTTTGCAGTCTCTTTCGTTAAACCAGAAGATTGACCACGCTGTCGAAACAATCGAAAAGTTTTGTAACGAAGTGGAAAATCCGGTTATATCCTTTTCCGGAGGGAAAGACAGTACCGTACTTATGCACCTGGTTCGCAACATAATGAGAACGGACCTTCCGGCCGTATTTATCAATACCGGCAATGAATACCCCGAAATCGTGCGATTCGTGAGAGAGTTCGATAACGTGCAGATTATTCGTCCGAAAATGAAACTAAAAAAAAATATCGAGAGATACGGATTCCCGCTGATTTCAAAAGAATATTCAAAGATGGTTTTTGAATTAAGGCATGGCGCAAAACGTTCGGGAAGATATTTAACGGGAATACAATTGTCGGACGGCAAAAAGACATCCTTCATCCTGCCGGAGAAATATCGGTTTTTGGTAAATGAGAAATTCAGTTGTTCGGAAAAATGCTGCAATTTTTTGAAGAAGACCCCAACAGCGAAGTTAAACTCCATAACAGGAATGATGGCGGAAGAAAGTATCATTCGTCAATCAGCATGGCTTAGGACGGGTTGTAATTCTTTTGGAAAAAGACACAGCAAAAGCAAACCTTTTTCTGTTTGGACAAATAGAGATATCCAATCGTACATAAGCCGGTTCAACGTTCGTATTTGCGATTTATACAAAGACCCTCGCATACATCGAACAGGATGTATGTTTTGTGGATTCGGCGCGCATCTTGAAACGTTCAGCCGGTATGAGCTCTTGAAAGAAAGGTATCCGAAGCTGTACGACTATTTTTTGAATTTAGAAAACAACGAAGTGACGTACAAAGAGGCGTTAAAACGTTGCGGCGTAATTCTTCCGGGCGAGCGGGGTTATCAAACAAATTTCTTTGGGAAACAAGATTTTTAAAATTATAAACGAATTAAATAATTTACAATTATGAGCTTAATAAACATTTCAATCTGCCTTACCGACCTTCCGAAGAATAAAATAAAACAGTCGGAAAACAACGGGAAGAAGTACATAAACCTATGCGTTGCTTCCCGGAAGGAAGTGGGAAAATACGGCGAAACACATACCGTGCATGTGTCGAAAACAAAGGAGGAGCGCGAATCCGGAGCGCCGGTTATTTATGTCGGTTACGGCAAAGAATTTAATCCGCAACCCGCGCCGGCGACTTATGAAAATACAAACAGTATGCCTGCGGCATATAATACGGATGATTTACCATTTTAAAAAAGTAAAATTATGGATAAAGAGAAGTATATGAGCATCAATGGTTTTCTTTATGAAGAGGGAGACCACATTCTGGTAAAGGATGAAAATGGGAAGATTAATAAATACCCCAGGCCGAAATTCGAGAACGGCGAAATAGCCGTAAGAAAAAAGGCGAATGACTTCGTCATAATGGAGCCGCTCGGTTATTATGAACGCAGAGACGGATGGGTGTATTCGATTAATTACATAGACAGAGCAGGTAATGGCGGAGGCAGTTCATCGGCGTGGGAGGAATCCCTGTTTTCAAAGCCGGAATCCCTTGTCGATATGTTGTTTGCAAAACGCATACATCTAAAAAGGGAAAGGGCGGAGATAAGTGTTCGTGCAAAGGAGATAGACAGAGAGCTGTTGGAGGTTGAAAACTGTCTAAGACTGAAATACGACCTGAAAACCGGTAAAGAAAGGGGAGAAACATTATAACCAAATAAGATGAGAAGCTTATGAAAAGGAAATGCGACTGGTGCGGCAAACTATACACCGCCGACACAAGAAATACGAAAAGGGGATGGGGTTTGTGCTGTTCAAAAAAATGTGCCGCAAGTAAAAGAGAAAGCGGAAGAATAAAACATGAGGATGAGATGAGGATGAGGATGATGGAAAGATTCCCATATTCTTACGATGGTGCTAATGATGATCAATGGGGAGATGAAGAATTTGGTATTCATGAATAATAAAAAAAACAGCAGAAACAAACAATGAAAATCTTTCCCTCCTGCATATTGTTCATCCTGATCCTCTGCTTCTCCTCCGTCATTCCGCGGCAGGAAAAGCAGGGCAGGTTTGAAATAGTATCAATGCACGGCTCAACGTACGCTATCGAGACGGCGTACCTTCTTCCTGATGTCAGGGAAGCGATGGATACAATCTCCGTCGTACTCATTCGGGAAGGCAAAGCCGTATCGGTCGACAGGTATGTGTTCGTGGGAAGGAAGGAAATAACCAGTAAATAGTTTATCATCATGGAAAATA
>JAISZA010000060.1 GCA_031269535.1 Tannerellaceae bacterium | reverse complement strand
CGCGTAAGTTATAGATATTTTTTCATATATCCAAGAGCAGCTTATCTTTATTTGAAGGAGATAAGCTGCTTTTTTTGTTTAAAGCCCACTATAGTATAAACAAATAATCCTATTTGCCTATGAACTCAAGTTAACTATTTATCCCCCTGAAAAGAAGAAATGGTGTGTCCGCACAACATGCAGAAAGACAATCATTTCGAAACGACATTTTTTGTATTAAACTTAAATTTATTCATTATTATTACAACATGAAAAAGTACATTAAAACTCCACAACCGGCAGTACTTCTTTTGACTGTCTGTTTTTTACTGTTCACTTCTGTTTTCTCAGAAATGAAAGGACAATCCGGTGGTACAACGATAACGGGAACAGTGACCGATGCTTCGACCGGCGACCCGCTTATCGGCGTCAATGTAGTAGAAAAAGGTACTACCACCGGTTCGATTACCGATATCGATGGGAAATACTCCCTGATTGTTTCCAACAGAAACGCCGTTCTCGTATTCTCTTATATCGGCTACACAACTCAGGAAGTGAGGATTGAAGGGAATAACCTTATCAACCTGAAACTGCAGGAGGATACGCAAAGCTTAGACGAGGTCATCGTGGTGGGATACGGTACGCTGAAAAAGAGCGACCTCACCGGCTCCGTAGCCCGCGTTACCTTAGACGAAAAAGCGACGATACCGAACGTGAACCTAGCACAGGTCTTATCCGGCGCCTCGGCAGGGGTCAGCCTGACGCAGACCGGGCTGGCAGGGGGAGAAGCCAAACTCTCTATCCGCGGCAAGACCTCCCTCTCGGCCAACGACGATCCCCTGGTGGTGCTCGACGGAATCATCTATAACGGATCGATTTCGGATATCAATGTAAATGATATCGAATATGTCGATATCCTGAAAGACGCCAGCGCCGCAGCCGTGTACGGCTCGCGTTCGGCCAATGGCGTGGTTATCATCACCACCAAAAAAGGAAAGGGCGGCAAACCGAAAATCTCCGCCAATGCCTATTACGGTGTGCAGGGATACACCCCTACGCCGATGAAGGTAATGAATGCGGAAGAATATGCGATCCGTCTGGTGGATTACTACTATCAGCAAGACCTCTACGCCTGGTACAAGACCAATCCCACAAGCGAGGCCAGCCGGCCGGCTTATCCCAATATTGCCGACCGCCAGGTAGTAGCCGGGCGCCTGCGTACAGGGGAGGAAAGGGAGATGTACCTTGCCGGTGGACACGATATCGACTGGGTGGACGTCATCTCGCGCGATGCACCGGTGATACAGGGGTATGATGCGAATTTCTCAGGAAGCGCCGACCGGGTGAACTACTACGCATCCCTCTCCTATGCCAATGAGCAGGGCGTGATGCAGAACGACCAGTTCGACCGCTTTACATTCAACACCAAGGTGGACGGAAAACTGGCTAACTGGCTTAGCGTAGGGCTGAATGTGAATTATTCGACCCGCGACTATTCCGGCCTGAACGCTCTCCTGGTAGATGCCAGAGAGGCAAGCCCGCTGGCCAATGTCGCAGACCCAGGTGATCCGACAAAGGCCCCGATTTACCTGACAGGCGAAACCTATATGCCCCATCCGCTGGGTCGGACCATTGCCGACAATAAGGATATACGAAGCACCTTGTTCTATGTGGCCAACGCAAAAATTGAAGTGCCTTTCGTGAAAGGGCTGAGCTACGACTTCAACTATTCCAATACAGCCTACCGGCGTACCAATGATGTGTTCCATCCGGCCAATACGCCCGATGGTACCGGTACCCAGGGGAAGGCGGAACGTACGCCGGAAGAAAGCAATAGCTGGATACTCAACAACATCGTTACGTACATAAACAAATTCGGCGATCATGGCATCAATGCCACCCTGCTTTACAGCCGTGAGAAATATTATGGCGGTAAGTTCCTCCTGCGCTCCGAATACTTCGACAATGCAACGCTGGGATACAATAATATGGCGATGGGAACGAAACTCACCACGACCAGTAACGAGGCCTGGGAACAAATGGGCGTGTCGTATATGGGACGTATCAACTACCAGTTCAAGAACCGCTATATGGCTGCCGCTACCGTCCGCCGCGACGGATTCTCCGGCTTCGGTTCCGACTCCAAATTCGTCACCCTGCCTTCCTTCTCGCTGGGATGGATCGCTTCGGAAGAGTCGTTCCTGCAGGATGTGAGCTGGCTGTATGCCAAGCTGAGGCTGTCGTACGGACAGAACGGCAACCAGGGGATCGGGCGTTACAGTAGCTTCTCAAAGATGACTACATCCAACAACGTGTACGGCTCCACGGCCGTGGTGGGTGTTTATCCAAACACCATCGGCAATTCCTCCCTCGCCTGGGAAAAGACGACATCCTATAACATTGGTCTCGACCTGGGATTCTTCGACCGGCGTATCAACGCTTCGATCGACTACTATACGGCGCAGACCGAAGATGTATTGGTGAAAAGACGCATACCCTGGACAAGCGGATACGAAAGTATCTGGACCAATATCGGTGGTATCAGCAATAAAGGGATTGATATCGAGATTAATTCGACCAACGTACAGCTACCCGACTTTACCTGGGATATGGGCGTAGTCTTCTCGCTCAACCGCGATGAAATCACCAAGCTCTATGGAGGCGAAGAAGATAAGGACGAAGGAAACTCCTGGTTCGTAGGCGAACCCATCTCCGCCGTTTTCGATTATAAGATCATCGGCATGTGGCAGGAAGAAGATCTCTACAACGGCTCGATATACGAGGGCTGGTATCCCGGCCAGTTCAAGTATGAAGACCTCAATGGCGACGGGAAAATCACGGCCGACGACCGTAGCGTTATCGGTTACAAAACGCCGAATTATACCTTCAGTATATCCAATACGCTCAAATACAAGAACTGGTCGCTCTACTTCCTGATCAATTCCATACAAGGCGGAAACGGATATAACCTCTTCAATTCGTACGATTTTACCAACGTATCGCAGCGCTCCGACGATGTGTACCGCATCAACCAGACATCGGCTAAGCACTACTGGACGCCGGAAAACCGGACAACCGAATCGACCGGTATCTATAACTCGCCTGCCGTATATAGCGGCAACTGGCTGAGCCGCGGCTTTGTCCGCCTGCAGGATGTATCCCTCACCTATACCTTCGGCCCCAACGTGCTGAAAGCCCTGGGCGGATTAGACCTATTGCAGGTGTATGCCTCGGGAAAAAACCTGGCTACCTGGACGAAATTCCCCGGATGGGATCCCGAATTCGCCTCGCTGAACCACGACGAAGCTAACGGAGGTTTCCCCGACCAGCGAGGGATACGGAACCTGGTGTTCGGTATTAAATTATCATTTTAATAACCTTAAAAATATAAAGAGATGAAAACATATATCAATAAAGGAACTGTCTTTTTCCGTACCCTGATTATCGGAGCGGCGGCGCTGATATCCTGCGACGATGCTGCCTTCCTGGAAGAAAAACCTAAAGATTTCCTTGCGCCGGAAAACGCTTATACTACGGTGGCCGGTATCAAGCAGGGGATTACAGCCCTTCATTCTACGGTGCGTTACGACTGGTTCTCTCCCGGGGGCGACGACCTCCAGGACGTATATTCTATTTATAAAGGCCTGGGTACCGACATCGCCTTCCACGGGGAAGACCCCGGAAGTACGCGCTTCCTGTGCAACTACCAGACCTATCTGATTCCGACGTCGAGCTACGTAAACGACTACTGGAAGCGTCCGTTTATTCTCATCCAGAGAGCCAATATGCTGATACAGTTTATCGACGCCTCCGATGATGCGATCTGGCAATCGCCTGACCAGAAGCTGGCCTATAAGGCGGAAGCTGAATTTTTCCGTGCCTTTGCCTATCGTCACCTGGTATCCTTCTTTGGCGATGTGCCGGTGATTGAAGAAGTGATCGGCTCGGCAAAGACCGACTTTGTGAGAGACCCCGTTTCCAAAGCATACGAGCTGATGGAAAGAGACCTCAAAGACGCTGCACAGAACCTGCCCGATCCGGGGAAAGAAGAAGACCCGGGACGCATCACCAAAGGAGCCGCCCTGCACCTGCTGACCGAAGTGTATCTCATGCAGAAAAAATACAATGAAGCCGTAGCTACGGCAACACAGGTAATCGACAACTTCGGCTACAGCCTGATGACCGAACGCTTCGGTTCTACCGTGGATGTCTTCGGCACAGGCGACGTCTATCTGGATTTGTTTGCTTACGGCAATCAGAACCTGGCCGAGAACAAGGAAGCCATCTGGGTGGTGCAGTTCGAACCGCCTACCGTGACGGGTGGGCACAATGTGCGCAGCGGTCGCGCCTTCGGGCCGGCTTATTTCCGCCTGGACGCCACGCCCGACCGCAAGAAACCCTTCCTGGGCGAGTTTATCAACGGCGCCTATACCGGCCTTTCCGACACCCTGGGCCGGGGCGTAGCCTGGATTCATCCCACGTTGTTGATGACCCATACCGCATGGGAAGGCAACTGGGACAACGACATCCGCAATGCGCCGCACAATATCAAGCGCGACTTTTATATCGATAATCCCGAGTCTGCATACTACGGACAGAAGATTGACTTCAGTCTGTATCCCGCAGAACCCGCCCGCGACCACATGCGCGACACCTGCCAGTACATCTATCCCTTCTTCATGAAGATGACCGACCCATGCAACGTCTTCGACAACCTGGCTACATCCGGACACGGCAGCGTGTATAAAGACCAATACGGCATGCGTCTGGCAGAGACCTATCTGTATCGCGCCGAAGCCTATGCGCAACTGGGTAAAAACGATCTGGCTGCCGCCGATATCAATAAGATACGCGAGCGGGCACATGCCAAACCGATCACCGCCACCCAGGCCGATCTGGATTATGTATTGGACGAACGTGCGCGCGAACTCTATGGTGAAACCTGCCGGCACTTCGTGCTTCGCCGTACCGGCAAACTGCTCGAACGGGTGCGCAAATACAACAACAATCCGCGCTTCCCCGGCCTGAATATTCAGGACTATAATGTGTTGTGGCCTATCCCGCAGACACAGATCGACCTCAATATTGATACCGACTTCCCGCAGAATCCGGGCTATAATTAATATTTCCTGTTTTTCAAGCGAGGGCATGTCTTTCAGTCGGAGAGCATGCCCTCTTCTTTTTGCAGATGAAACGGCCTCATTCGGCGATTGCAGGAAGGTGTTCGTGGGTAAAATTATCTGATTGGTCGATTTTATTTTTGCATAATCCGGATTACTATGTATATTTGAACGTTGGCATTCAGGAAACCGGAAAAACAACATCCCATCATATAAACCCAAAAAAAACGAAAATGTATCATTATGAAAACAAAAGTATTAAAGATTTATATGCTGTGTGCAGTTATGATTGCCGCATGCAGTATTCCGTTATCTGCTCAGGACAGTGAGCTGAAGAAAATGGAAGGCGAATGGAGCTATTCAATGCCAGACATGATGGGGGGAGGTGGCCCGGTAAACGGCACATGTAAAATTACCACAGCGAACGGAGAAACAACAGCCATCCTTTCCAGTCCGATGGGTGAAGTAACAACGTCAGCCTTAAAATTAGCGGACGGCAAGTATGTAGGGATAATGGATATTCCTGATTTCGAAATAAAAATTGCTTTCTATTTTAAAGACGGCAAACTAATGCAGGAAATGATTTCCGATTTCGGTGAAATGCCTGCCCTTGAAATGACCCGCGTGAAATGACAACTATCTGACCGAATTGTTTAAGAGGAATTGATTAGGGATGTACCAATTCCTCTTTTTTTATGGTTTCATCCTTCACACTTCCTTTACCGTTGACGAAACCATGAAAGACAGTTACTCTTCCTCCCGGATCCTATATATTTTCCGCCCGGAGGGTGGGGCGGCATAAATCAAGTTCTAAAGCCACCCCACCTTCTGGGTTTGCAATGACGAGGCGACAAAATGCGCCCTCCGGTCGTCAGTGCGGGAGTTGGTTCGTATGGAGGGTTTTGTCTATTAAGTCGGGCGAGGTGGCTACTTCAAGCGCTTTCGCTAAGACTTCGTCGTCTTTCAGGTTCTGAATCAGTTCGCCTCGCTCGAAATAATAACGTTTGACGATTTCGGAGGCCATTACCTTTTTGATAGGTTCTCTGAAGCGTTCGAAGTCTCGTTCGATATCCGGTGTCAGGCGGTTTTCCAGTTCTTTCAGGGTGGTCGAATCGCTTTCTTCCAGATAGCCTTCAAAGCGGGCTACCTCTTTGAGGTTCTGCAATACCTTTTCACTCTGGCGGTCGTAGCTGAAGTTTTTTTCCCGGGCATAGGTTTTAAAGGCTTCAAAGTCTTCATCCGTCAGGGTGAATGTTTCTATGGGGGCAATTGTTTGGTGTTTCTGCACATAATCGGTGACGAAATCGAATAAGACGTAATCATTCAGCAGATAATACAGCAAGGTAGGGACAGGAGGTTCCGCCACTTCAAATTCCGGTCGTACGCCTCCGCCGTCGCGCACGGGGCGGCCTTTGGAGGTATAGAAGACAGCGGTCAGGCTGTCGGGGATATTGCCTACGCTGCCATCGGCTTTCCGGTGGGTATAGTCTATCTGCTGGATGCAGCGTCCGCTGGGGATATAGTATTTGCTGATGGTTACTTTCAGCCGTCCGTCGTAAGGCAAGTCTCTCGTCGATTGCACCAGTCCTTTCCCATACGAGCGCTGGCCTACCAACACGGCGCGGTCCATATCCTGCAAAGCACCGGAGACAATTTCGGCTGCCGAAGCAGAGGCACCGTTGATGAGTACGACCAGGGGCATCAGCGTATCGACGGGTTCGGCCGAAGTGCGGTATATCCTGTCCCACTGAGGTATCTTGCCTTTGGTGGAGACTACTTCCTTCCCTCTGGGGACAAAAAGATTGACTATCTGTACGGCGCCTTCCAGCACTCCTCCCCCATTGTTGCGCAAGTCTAATATGAGCGATCGTATCTGGTGGTTCTTCCGTAAGTCTTCGAAGGCTTCCTTTACTTCGCGTGCGCTTTTATCCGTAAATCCTCTCAGGTAGATATAGCCTACGTCCTTATCCTGTACGCCATAGTAAGTCACCTGATTGACCTGTATTTGTTTGCGTGTCAGTTCCACTGTGCGCGGTTTTTTTTCTCCCGGCCGCATGATTTTTATCTTTAGCCGGCTGTTGGGTACGCCTTTGAGCAAATCGCTCACTTTGTCTGCCGAGGCTTTTTCCACGTTTATGGTATCGATGGCCAGGATACGGTCGCCGGCCCTGAGTCCGGCCAGTGTAGCCGGCATGCCTTCAATCGGTTCCGAAATCACCACTCCTTCCGGTCGTTTGCGTATATAAGCGCCTATGCCTCCGTATTCGCCGGTCGTAATCATCTGGAGGTTGTCCATATCCTGTTCGGGAATATATTCGGTATAAGGGTCTAAGCCCTCCAGCATTGCGTCGATACCTCGTCGGATCGTTTTTTCGATATCCAGCGAATCGACATAGAACATCTCCATTTCTTTTACCAAAGCATTAAAGATCTCCAGTTGTTTGCTTATTTCGAAGCGATTGTCGTGCTGGGCCTGCCCTGTGGCGATACAGCCTGCCAAAAATACCAGGGTGAAAAATCCCGCTCTCTTTTTTCTGTCAAAAAACTTATGCATAGTGCTATTTGTTTGTTCAAAGCCGTAAAAGTACACAATAATCTGCTGTTCAGGATAAGATATCTTTTACTTTTAACTTTATTTGTTTCCATTGTTCTGCGGGGATTTGCGGTCCGATAAGGCTTATGACATGGCCTGCCAGCATGGAACCGGTCTGTGCCGACTGTTCCAGTGTTGCTCCCACCGCCTGTCCGTAGAGGAATCCGGCGGCAAAATGGTCGCCTGCCCCGGTCGTATCCAGTGGATTTCCTCCTTCGGCTGCCACCCGGATTGTTTCGCCCTGTGCAGAGACAAGGGCGCCTTCTCTTCCACAGGTAACGACAGCGACCTCCACCATCCGCGCCAGCCGGGCGATTGCACCGTCGGGCTCCAGTCCGGTAAAAGCCTTCGCCTCGCTTTCGTTGGAGAAAAGGATATCAACGTAGTTGACAACGATATCATCAAGCATCTCCCTGAAGGCATTAACGATATTGAAGTTCGACAGATCCAGGGCAATCTTTACGCCCCTCCGCCTGGCTTTTTCCATCGTCGTGCGCACCAGGGGTTCGTTTACCAGCAGATAGCCTTCTATGTATATCGAATCGTATCGGGCGATAAGCGCTTCGGATATATCGTCGGGCTTCAGTGTAGGAGCTGGGCCCAGAAAAGTAGCCATTGTTCGTTCGCCGTCGGGCGAGATCAGCACCGTACAACATCCCGAAATGCCGCTGGTCTTTGCAAAATAAGGCGTAACCCCCGCTTCCCGCAGGGCTTGTTCGTAATATCCGCCTGGTGTATCGGAGCCAATCTTTCCGATAAAGCCGGCGGGTGCGCCCAGGTTTGCCAGGGCTCGCACGACATTACAAGCCGATCCTCCCGGCGTCTGGCTTCTTTCCAGATGCGAGAGTGTCTGCTGAATGACCATCATCTGGTTCTCATCAATCATATCCATAGCCCCTTTCACTATCCCTATATCTCTGAGGGAAGCGTCATTATCCAACTTTAAAAGTATATCTACCAGGGCATTTCCTAATCCAAGCGTACTCATCTTCATTTTTTTTTGCAAATATATTGCATATTTAAAAAATATCCTGTACTTTTGCATCGAAATTCTTCCTTAGCTCAGTCGGTTAGAGCATCTGACTGTTAATCAGAGGGTCCTTGGTTCAAGTCCAAGAGGGAGAGC
>JAISZA010000235.1 GCA_031269535.1 Tannerellaceae bacterium | reverse complement strand
CTTTGATAAATTTATTCACTTTCATTTGATTATTATGAAAAACATTTCAAGAAGAGATTTCTTAAAAACCGGAGCAATCACTGCTGCCGGTCTGACGATTGTCCCGCGCTCGGTCATGGGGCGGTCGTTTGGTCACACCGCTCCCAGCGATAAGCTGCATATTGCCGGCATTGGGGTAGGGGGTATGGGGCGCCGTAATCTGGCCAATATGAATACCGAAAATATTGTAGCCTTGTGCGATGTGGATTGGGGATATGCCGAAAAAACATTCAGGGATTACCCTCAGGCCAAACGCTTCAGAGACTGGCGGCTCATGTTCGATGAAATGGAGAAATCTATCGATGCCGTTTTGGTAGCCACTCCGGATCATACCCATGCCGGCGTATCGGCCCATGCCATGACACTGGGGAAACATTGCTACACACAAAAGCCTCTTACTCACTCTGTTTATGAATCCCGCTTATTGACCCGGCTGGCCGGGAAGTACAAGGTGGCTACGCAGATGGGGAATCAGGGGAACTCTTTCGACTGGTGCCGCCGGATTGCCGAATGGATACAGGCAGGCGTCATCGGAGAAGTGCGCGAAGTACACTGCTGGACAGACCGTCCGATCTGGCCACAGGGCCTGCAGGAACCCAGAGAAAAGGTGAAGACACCGAAAACCCTGGACTGGGATTTGTTTATCGGCCCGGCGAAGAAACGCCCGTATAACCCCGTATATACTCCGTGGAACTGGCGCGGATGGTGGGATTTCGGAACCGGCGCCTTGGGAGATATGGCCTGCCATATCATGGATCCGGTGTATTGGGCGCTGGATTTAAAGTATCCGGTAAGCGTTATCGGGAGTTCTACATTGAGTAACAGCTACTCGCCGCCTCACGCACAGATAGTGACTTATACGTTTCCTGCCCGCCCTCCGAAAGGAAATGTCAGAATGCCGGAACTGAAAGTGTATTGGTATGATGGCGGCCTGATGCCTCCCCGCCCGGAAGAACTGAAAGACGGACAGATGATGGGTGACGAAAACGGCGGTATCCTC
Organism: Tannerellaceae bacterium; assembly: GCA_031269535.1. GTDB lineage: Bacteria > Bacteroidota > Bacteroidia > Bacteroidales > Tannerellaceae > DFXE01. The sequence goes on along the minus strand of JAISZA010000235.1, from coordinate 7,293 downwards.
TTTATCGGAAGCAAAGGGAAGATTATGACAGGTTGTTACGGCATGAATCCTACGCTGCTTCCCGTCTCGGATATGGAGCATTTCAACCAGCCGAAACCTGTGATTCCTCGTGTGAAAGGCGGAAACGGAGATATCTGGGCCACCGATGCCCACGAACAAGACTGGATTCGCGCATGCAAGGAGTCGCCGGAACACCGGACGGAAGCTTCCTCTAATTTCCGGTTCTCCGGTCCGTTTAATGAGATGGTAGTCATGGGCGTCTTAGCGGTACGCTTATCAGGCTTGCAGGGATTACATCGTGAGCTTCAGTGGGATGGAGAGCAGATGCGCTTTACAAATATCTCACCGACTGATACCATCCGGATTGTGACAACCGACGACTTTAAGGTAATAGACGGAGACCCTCGTTTCGACCGCCGCTATGCGGATTTCAGCGCTGCCGATATGGCTGAGGAATGGATTCGTCACACCTACGAAAATGGATTCTCTCTTCCCGATATGGTTTAATAAATTCACTAAAAAATATCTTATGTTTAACAATCTATTAAAAACAATCGAAATCACCTGCCTTGCCTTGATGGGACTGGTTCTTGTATCCTGTGCTCAGAACCCGGCTCAAACAAAAGCCGAACGCAACGGATGGAGGCTGGGAATGCAATCTTATACCTTTCACACATTCCCACTGACGGAAGCCCTGGATAAAACCCGGGAATTGGGTATCAGATACATCGAAATCTATCCCGGTCATACCTTGGGGGGCAAATGGGGAAACAATGTATTTGGATACGGAATGGATGAGCAAACCCGCAGGGAGGTAAAAGAACTGGCGGAGTCGAAGGGCATAAAAATTATGGGAACAGGTGTCTTTGTGACGGATAAGGCAGACGAATGGGAAAAACAATTCGCTTTTGCAAAGGCTATGGACATGGAATTTATTACCTGTGAGCCGGCAATTGAAGACTGGGACTTAGTAGAAGAACTGGCGGAAAAATACAACATCAGAGTTTCCGTTCACAACCACCCGCAGCCTTCTGCCTACTGGACTCCGGATGCTTTACTGCAGCAGATTTCCCAACGCGGCAACCTGATCGGCTCCTGTGCGGATGTAGGACATTGGAGAAGAGAGGGCTTAGACCAGACTGACTGCCTGAAAAAACTGGAGGGACGGATTATCTCCCTTCATTTTAAGGATATAGTCGCAAAACAGGAAGGCGAAACAGAGCAGCACGACTGCATCTGGGGCACCGGCATACTGGAGGTGAAAGATATGCTGAACGAACTGAAAAGACAGCATTTCGAAGGCGTATTTTCTATCGAGTATGAATACAACTGGGAGAACTCTGTCCCCGATATAAAAAAATGTATCGACTACTTCAACGAGGTAGTGAACGAAATCTTTTAACTCTGTGAATTAATAATATATAAATTTATGACAAATATGAAGATAAAACATAGAATCCTGAAGAACCTTATGCTGATCGGCGTATGCCTGATAGCAGCCATGCAATTACAGGCAAGGGAAACCCAACAGGGACGACGCATTACCGGTACGGTAACAGATGCCGGAAGAGGAGAGGCGCTGATCGGGGTCAATGTGGTGGTCAAAGGGACGGCTATTGGTGCCATAACGGATGCAGACGGCAATTTTACTATTGACAATGTGCCGGCTGATGCTATATTATCCGTTTCGTACATTGGCTATCTGAGCCAGGAAGTCCGGGTGAATAATCAATCGGTTATACAGCTTGCATTAACGGAAGACACACAGAAATTAGACGAAGTAGTGGTTGTAGGCTATGGTTCGTTCAAGAAAAGAGACCTGACCGGAGCCGTATCGCAGGTAAAAGGCGACGACATTGCCGCTTTGCCGCTTCGCAGCGTCTCGGATGCCCTGCAGGGAAAGGCCGCGGGAGTAACCATCACTTCTACTTCCGGTAGTCCGGGGTCGATGGGGACGGTGCGCATACGCGGTGTAGGAACGCTGAACGATAACAACCCCCTGTACGTTGTGGACGGGCTTCCCCAGACCAATATCGGTTGGCTCAATGCGCGTGATATCGAAAGCATTGAAGTGCTGAAGGATGCATCCGCACAAGCTATTTATGGCGCCCGTGCAGCCAATGGCGTCATTCTGATCTCTACCAAACGCGGACTATCCGGCACTGCTTACAGAAGTGCCCTGGAGTTCGACATGAGCATCGGATTCCAGGATATAGTCAAACGATACGATATGCTGGATGCCGAGGGATTTATGGAATACAAAAACCGCGCGTATATCACCGCCGGGAGAGAGCCTATGGACGACTTTGCCACTCCTGCGAAAAGAGAACAAATCCTTTCTTTCCTGGCCAAAAACGGAAGCCGGGAAGGTACGGACTGGTGGAAGGAGACAAGCCGTCGGATGATGGAGGCTCCCCTGCAGACCTATAATCTTGCTTTTTCAGGAGGATTGGATAAGCTGAATTACCGGGCAAGTTTCAATTATATGAACCACCAGGGGATTCTGAAAGGTTCGGACTACGACCGCTTGTCCGGACGACTGAACCTGAACTCGGAAGTGACGAAATGGCTGAATCTCTCTGCCAATGTAGCGCTTATTTATGAATCCAGAAGGAATATCGACGAGAACAATGCCTATCTGGCAACCGTATTCAATACCGTGACAGCCGACCCTATCACGCCGGTTTACCGGAATAACTTAGTGGATATACCCGACTTTCTGCAGGGCCGGATCATGGGAGGGTACGAACCTACCAATCCCTATTCGCAATATACAGGGGTTATTTATTCGAATAAATCAAATGCCGTGGCCCAGGTGGACCGTATGGCGCTGAATAAATGGTCCGGGATTATATCGAAAACGAATGTGGCGGGAGAGATCAAACTCTTTCCGTTCCTGACCTATAAATCTTCGATTGCCCTGGATATCAGTCGCGGACTGAGTGATGGTTTCACCCCTAAATACTATCTGGATGGCGACGAATACGCTTCGTTTGCCACCGTAAGCAAAAACACAGGACATACCGACTATTGGGTGTTCGACAACTATCTCACTTTTAATGACCGGTACGACAAACATGCGGTAAACGCCATGCTTGGAACCTCTGCCGAGAAAAACAGATACGAAGAAATCGGCACATCCAGACAGGGCATGGTAAACAACGATCCGAACCAGCGTATTTTAAATGCCGGTACCTTGAATCCGGGAGCCAGTGGGTATGTGAATATTCACAGCTTAAACTCCTACTTCGGACGTGTCTTTTATTCTTATGACGATAAGTATATGCTGACGGCCAATATCCGCTGGGATGGCTCTTCGGCTTTTGCCGTAGGAAATAAGTGGGGGATGTTTCCTTCCGTCTCTGGCGGATGGAATTTCTCTCAGGAAGACTTCCTTGAAAATCTCTCCTGGCTCTCGCAGGGTAAACTGCGGGCTGCGTGGGGAGAAATAGGGAATCAGAATATCGCCCGTACGGCAGGCGCTTACCTCAATACCTACGGAAACGGCGGCTATTACCTGTTCGGCAATCCGTATCAGATGCAGTTATCCGGCGGACGCAGGACGGTCGGCAATCCGGATTTGAAATGGGAAACGACCAGCCAGCTGGATTTCGGTCTGGACCTGGCTTTCCTCAAAGGCGCTTTCAGGCTTACACTGGATTATTTCGACCGGAAGACCTCGGATATGTTATTGCAGCTCCCGCTGCCTACATCGCTGGGCTTGCCCAACTACCCGTGGATGAATGCCGGTAGTGTGCGCAACAATGGTTTCGAAATTACGCTGGCTTACGACGGAGTGGCCGGAAAAGATTTTGCTTACCACATCAACGGCAACCTCTCTACCTACCGGAACCGCGTAGAAAGCTTAGGCAGTGGAGCCAATATACCGGGAAAAGGCATCCACCTGGGAAATCAGACCTATACAATGACTGAGGTAGGCGAACCCATCGGTTATTTCTATGGATTCAAGACCGACGGCGTATTCCAGACAGCCCAGGAGGTAGATGCCTATGCCTTCGACGGAGCAAAGATCATGCCGACAGCCCAGGCCGGCGATTTACGGTTTGTCGATTTGAATAAAGACGGCAAATTAGATGAATTAGACCGGACTAAAATAGGCAATCCGCATCCGGATTTTACCTTTGGTCTGACCCTGGGAGCCGAATACAAAGGATTCGACTTCAGCGCTTTCTTCCAAGGATCGATAGGTAACGACATCCTCAATATCCTGAAATATGATATCTATTCCGGAACGGGATGGTATAATGCGCCCAAAGATATCCTTACGACATTCTGGAATGGAGCCGGTAGTACGAACAAAAATTTTGCTATCGACGCCAATAGCCGTATGAACCTGGAGATGTCGGATTGGTACATTGAAGACGGCTCGTATGTCCGGCTCAAAAACATTCAACTGGGATATACGCTGCCTCATTCGCTGACGAAACATGTTACTATCAGTAACCTGCGTTTCTTCCTGGCGGTGCAGAACCTCTTCACGCTGACCTCTTATTCCGGCTTAGACCCCGAAATAGGGAGCGACAACCCGCAATATATGGGTATCGATATGGGATTCTATCCCCAGGCAAGAACCTGTATGTTTGGAATAAGTATGAAATTATAATCTGATAAACAACAACCTTATGAAATCAATAAAAGTATATATAATGCTTCTTTTATCAGGAGCTATGCTGGTGGGCTGTTCGGATGATTTTTTAGACAGGCCCCCGATGGGAACACTCGACGAAGCAACCTATCTCGGTACCGAAGATGGAGGCTTCAAACTATTGACCAGATGCTACCTCCCCATCCTCGACCACTGGACGTATCAAACCATGAAATTTGATATCGGCGACCAATTGACGGACGACACATCCAAAGGAGGCTCCGATGCCGGAGACAGAGTCGTAATCACCGAAGTGGCAAGAGGCAACCCACTGCCTACCAATGGTATATTGACCGACCTCTGGAACCACCGCTACAGAGACGCCATTGCCCATTGCAATGTGTTCCTCCATCTGGTGAAACCCGAAACGGTGCTCATACATAGCGGAGGGGCATTGGTATCGGAAGAACTGAAAAACAGATGGATAGCCGAAGCTTATTTCCTTCGCGCCTTCTATTATTACGATCTGGCTACCATCTTCGGAAACATCCCTGTGATAGATGTTCCCCTGAATGCCATGGATAAAAGTACCATAACCAAATCGGATAAAGAAGCTGTGATACAATTCATCCTTTCGGATCTGGAGAAGGCCGTCGGCTCCAATAAACTGCCGGGCGCCTCGTCGCTTCCGGCTTCCGAACTGGGACGGGTGACGCAGGAAGCAGCCTTGTCTTTCCGCGCCAGGGTAAATATGTTTGCAGGAAACTACCAGGCTGCCCAGACCGACCTCCGGACTGTGATAAATTCAGGTGCATACGACCTGATAGACAATTATGAAGATTTATTCAACAGCGCCGAGAAAGGATACCGCTCCAGCGAAGCTGTCTTTATCACTCTGCGCTCATACATTGCCGGATACACCGGAGGCAGCGTTTGCCCGCAGATGAATGTAGGACGGGCCGGCACCGGCGGATGGGGAGGCGAATGTCCGACCCACGACCTGGTAAGCGAATACGAAACAGGCGACCCGCGTTTGGTTCATACCATACTTTCCTCGGGCGATATCTTTGTAAAACCGGATGGCACAGACGAAGTGCACGATTATTCGGGATATGATAATTTTCCGCAGCAACACAGCCGCAAGCAATATCCCGACTTCTCCCGGAGACCTACCGGCAGCCTGATGGATACAGACTGGTCGTTCTACCATATCCGTTATGCCGACGTTCTGCTGATGTACGCCGAATGTCTGGTAGAAACCAATGGAGATAAACAAGCCGTTGTAGATATACTGAACAGGATTCGCCGCCGCGCTTTTGTTACTTCTTCTCCTATAGACTCATACGCTAAATTCCGGAAATTCAATATTCCCGAAGATCAACGGGTAACAGAAGCTATATTCGAATCTAAATACAAGGTGAAAATTACTGACGACCTTCGGGCAGCAGTCCGGCACGAACGCCGGGTAGAATTAGGTGGCGAAGGGCTCCGCTTATATGATTTACTTCGCTGGGGCATCTTTGTTCAGAAAATGCAGGCATTCGGCAAAACGCCCGAAGGCATTTATTCCGGTAATGGCAGGAATGTATCGGAAAAAACATGGCCCTATCCTATTCCTCAAAATGAGATTGATTATGTAGGAGGTTCATTGAGCCAGAACGAGAACTATTAACTAAAATTTCCTGCTTTTTATGGGCTGGGATTAGCTCCCATCCGGTTTTATCAGCTCCCGTCCGGTTTATTCCCGGACGGGAGTGAAAGTATATAGGTGGGTGGAAGATACGATTGCTTCGTACCTCGCAAGGACGGAAATCTGCGACCATTTGAAATGCACCCCTAACAAAGGGTCAGAACTATCAAAATGTCAGATTTGGTCATTGAAAAAACCGCTTTTTTACCGTCCGTCTCCCCTCCGGGCGCAAAAAACACCGTAATCCGAGGGGAGTGAAAAAGCAGAATGTTTTTTCAAGTGAATAATGAGTAGTGAATAGTGAATAGTATATCCCTGAAAGTGACAATAAGACAGCTTTTCTTCCGGAAACAGCGCAATCTGATATTCCCACTTGTAACTTGTAACTCGTAACTTATAACTGCAAAAAAAACCGATTTTAACTGAATTTTCTGCTATATTGGATGTTCTTAACTTTTCATCGGCATCTTTCCAAAAAATCATTGCAATGATTCCGGGAAATCATTGCAATGAAATTTCCAAATCACCGCAATGATTTCCCGGAATCATCGCAATGAAATCCCCGAAAACGGGGGATTGAATTACCGGAATACACATAATTCTTTTTATAAAATAACAAACCTGTCTGAATTAACTTTAAAATACATTGACAGTATGATAGCCGAAATACCCATTTAACTATTAAAAAGCACACGAATTAACCGGATTTAGAATCAGTTAATAGCTATTAACACAGGCATAAACAGAAAACATATCCCTCTTATGATAAGCGCTAACTGATTATAAAATAGAGATATAGAAATTGGCTTACTGACGTTTTCCCCTCTGACTCTTAATTTTTAATTCCAAACATATCACGCTTTTACAGGAAACGAAAAGAAACGAAAAGAAAACAAGACATAAGCCCGTCCACCTCATCCTGACAGGGAAAAGGGCTGAAAGCCCGATATACCCCAGCCCAGGGCAACACCCTGGGTATGATGAACGAATAATCCGG
>JAISZA010000188.1 GCA_031269535.1 Tannerellaceae bacterium | reverse complement strand
CCCCCATTTCGTCGAGATTGATCAGGATACATTCCGAAAGGGCTATCATCGTGTCTTTCGAATCGAAGCGGGAAAACCTCTCCTTCCTTCTTTTCGCGGTACTCTGTCCGGCACGTGACGCTGTTGTAACGGAACTCATACGAGGCAGACAAAAACTCCTCTGTTTTTGTGCAAAATAAAGGAACGTTTATTTAACACATTAGAAAATCTTAAACCATCTGAAAAACAAATGTATTATTATGACGAACAAACGAATTTTTTTTATCCTGACTTGTATGATGTCCCTATCCGTATTATTTGCACAAAACAGGCAAGTAACAGGTATTATTACATCTTCGGAAGACGGACAACCTTTGATTGGCGTAACTGTTGTGGACAGACAGACACAAAGAGGGACCGTCACGAATGAGAGCGGGGCGTTTTCCCTTTCTTTACCGGAACGCGCAAAATTATTGCAGATCAGCTATCTGGGGTATAAAACCCAGGATGTAACCATCACAGACAATCAAACCCTACGTATTGTCATGGAACCGGATGTGGTGGCCATAGACGAAGTCATGGTGATTGCCTATGGTACGGGAAAGAAATCCACTTTTACGGGATCGGCTACCGTCGTTAAAAGTGAATCGATTGAAAAAATCAGAACATCGAACGTTACACAGACGCTGCAAGGACAAAGCAGTGGCGTACAGGTGATCAACAACAGCGGACAGCCGGGAGACGACGCCACCATCATGATACGTGGTATCGGTTCGATGAATGCTTCCAGCAACCCGCTGTACGTGGTCGATGGTGTGGCTTACGATGGCTACCTCAATCAAATCAACTCGGCGGACGTAGAATCGATCACCATCCTGAAAGATGCTTCGGCTACGGCCCTTTATGGTTCGAGAGCGGCCAACGGTGTGATTATGATCACTACGAAAAAAGGAGTCTCGGAAAAAGGACAGATTAATTTCCGTTCTACCTTCGGGTTTTCTACACTGGCCGTTGATCTTCCACGTGCCTTGACGGCCGACGAGTTTGTTCAGCTCACGTGGCTGTCCATGAAAAACGGACGAATGGATGCCGGTGTGTCGGCCGAAGAAGCTGCCGCTTATGCTACGGATAATCTGGTGAATGAACTGAAACTGAATCCATACAGCATAAGTAAGCCGGTAGGACTGGATGGACGGGTAGACCCCAATGCCCAATTGCTGTTCTCCGGGGATTGGCGCGGCGAACTGCTGAAATCGCGTATGAGACAGGAATACACGCTGGATATCAGCGGGAAAACGCAAAAAGCCGACTATTTTATCTCGGGAGGTTATGTGAACGACAAAGGTATTTTTACCGCCCAGCAGTTCGAACGTTTTACCACGCGCGCGAACCTGAATTACCAAGTGAAACCTTGGCTGCAGGCGGGTACCAATATGGCGCTCTCGCATAGCATCCGGGAAATATGGATAGACGAAGGAACGATCTGGTTCCTTCGTACCATCTCGCCTACTTATCCCGTGTACGAATGGGATTATGAAAAAGGAGCTTATAAATTAGACAGTAACGGAAATCACATCTACGACTACGGAGACAATCGCCAGACATGGATCAGTTGGAATCCTTTGGCCGATGCGGCGTATAACCCTTCGCCTGCAACGACCGACAATGTTTCGAACCGTTCCTATATAGAATTTACTTTCCTGCCGGAACTGAAGTTCCGCACCAATTTCAGTGTGGATTTTTATCTGTATTCATACGATGGCTATACCAATAGCGAATATGGCTATGCGGCTGGCTACGGAGGGGAAGCGTATAAGGAAAACTACCGGAATATGTCGTATACGATCAATAACCTGTTGACCTATAATAAATCATTCGGTGAGCATAGCCTCAATCTGTTAGTGGGTCAGGAAGCGTATGCCATGAAACTGAAATACCTCTCGGCGTCCAAACGGGGATTCCCCTTTAGCGGACTGACGGAAATCGGCTCGGCTTCCGAAATGAACAGCATGAACTCTTATCAGGACAATTACCGCCTGTCGAGCTGGCTGAGCCGTATGGAATATGATTACGCCGATAAATATTACATCTCCGGCAGTTTCCGCACCGACGGTTCTTCCCGTTTTCATCCTGATAACCGCTGGGGTAGCTTCTGGTCGGTGGGAGCTTCCTGGCGTATTTCGAATGAAGAATTTATGAAAGACTATGCCTGGATTGACAACCTGAAGCTAAAGGGAAGTTACGGAGCCGTAGGAAATGATAATCTGAGCGGTTACTATGCCTATCAGGGATTGTATGCCACCGGACGGAACGACTACAATAATGCCGGCGTGGCCATCAGTCGTTTACCGAATAGGAGTCTGCGTTGGGAAAGTAATATACAATTGAATCTGGGGATCGATTTTGCGTTGTTCAATAAAGTCAGCGGCAGCCTGGAATGGTTCAACCGCACCTCGAAAGACCTGCTGTTTCCTATGCCTATGCCACCCTCTACCGGTTTCGGAAGCATCGACCGGAATATCGGCAATGTGAAGAACCAGGGCTTTGAATTTCAGTTGAACTATCAGGTTATTAATCAAAAAGATTTCAAATGGGTGATAGACCTGAACGGCACTTCCTACAAGAATGTCATCACCAAGCTCCCCCAGGAAGAAATGAATTCAGGCTACTTCAAATGGAGAGAAGGCGAATCCCGCTATAACTTCTGGGGTGTGGAATATGCCGGCGTAAATCCGGAAACAGGGAACGATCAATACTGGAAAAACCTATACGATACAAGTAGCGGAGAAAAGGTTCTGACAGGTAGAGAACTGACCGAAAACCTGAACGAGCTGACCAGCGACGACCAGAAAAAATACTTGGGAGATGCGCTCCCCAAACTGTTTGGAGGGTTTACCAATACCTTATCCTATAAAGGTATCGATCTCTCGCTCCTGATTTATTACAGCCTGGGCGGTAAATTGTATGATGGCGATTATTCGCAAATGATGTCGTACCGTACAGGCTACAGTATGCATCCGGATATGCTGGATGCCTGGACGCCGGAGAACCGGAATGCCAAATTCCCGCGCATCTCTACGGCTTATGCCAATACGCTGGGTTCGTATTCTTCTAAATTCTTGTATGATAATACCTTTGTTCGCTTGCGTAATATTACACTGGGGTATACGCTCCCGAAAGCCCTGACGGGAAAGTTCCAGGTAAATTCGCTACGCATCTTTGTACAAAGCGACAACCCGCTGACGATAGGAAATGCCGTTCAAAGAGGAACCGACCCGGAACAAAGCATCTCCGGGCAGACCAGCAATCGTTTCCCAGTCACTCAATCCATCTCTTTTGGCTTACAATTGAATTTATAATCACGAAAACTCTTTTGTTGTATGAAACCTGTAAAATATATTTTATTCCTTTTTTGTCTGGGATTTGCAGTTTGCGGAATCGTCTCCTGCAACGACTTCCTGGAAACAAACCCTTCTACGTCGATTGCCGACAATGAAGTATTCACAACGATCGCCGGCGCTCAAGCCGCTCTGAACGGCAGTTATTATCAGATGAGAGCCTATGATAGCGGAGGAGCCAACCGGCAAGACGATTACGGTGTGCCTTCTATCCGCCTGATCTCCGATATGTGCGGCGAAGATATTATCGCCTGGGGAGGCTGGTATGTTTACAACTATAATTACTGGGGAGAAACCCGTGCGGATATCTTCCGTTCCAGCCAGCTCTGGACCTTTCATTATCGCTTGATCAATAATGTCAATGCGATCATAACCTATGTAGACCAATGTGAGGGTAGCGAAACGGAAAAACGGCATATCAAAGGACAGGCTTTAGCCATAAGAGGATGGGCGTACTTTGATTTGGCACAGCTTTTCCAGCAGACCTACAGCATAGCCCGAAACATGCCTGGCGTTCCGATCTATACCGAACCGACCACAGAGATTACCGAAGGGAACCCCAGGGGCACACTGGAAGATACATACGCGCAAGTCTTGAAAGACCTGAAAGAAGCCGAATTGCTTCTGACTGATTTTGACAGGGGAAACAATATCAACCACTTCGACCTCTCGGTCGTCGAAGGTGTCCTTTCCGAAGTATACCAGGTCATGAATAACTGGGTAGAATCGGAAAAATATGCCCAAAAGGTATTGGAAAAGTACCCGCTGACAACCAATGAACAATATCTCAGCGGCTTCAACGACGAAAATACCCCATCCTGGATATGGGGAATGAGGCAAACCGAAGAACAAAACATGAGCGATTATTCCTTGTTTGCCATGTGGGGGAATGATACGCGTAAATGTTTTACTTTCAGGGCTTATTTCCTGGCGAATGACTTCATGAGCCTGTTCAGCGAAGACGACATACGCTATCAGTTCGAACTTTGGTGGGATGTTATTTATGCGTCATACAAATTCAGAGACAATGACGATTGCCGGGGTTCTATCGTTTTTATGCGATCGGAAGAAATGCTCCTGAATGCGGCGGAAGCCCTGGCTCGCCAGAACAAAGAAACGGAAGCCAAGGAACTCCTGTGGAAACTACAGGATATGAGGAAAGCCCAACGCTCTACCTCTTCCGGGGATGACCTGATAGAGGATATACTGATTGAACGACGGAAAGAACTCTATGGGGAAGGATACGCCTTGTTTGATATGGTGCGGAACCAAAAGCCTTTGCTTCGTACAGGCAATCATATAGACTATGGGGGAGGTACAACGCTGCCAGCCCGTTCCTGGCGGTTTATCTTCCAACTGCCGAACGCCGAATTGAAAAATAATAAGGCATTGGTAGACGGCATCTGGCCTAATGGCGACCAGAATCCTTACGAGGGCGTATATACTCCGCAATAAGATAATGTGTTATACGGAAAACCACTGGCCGCCAGCCAGGTGGACAGGCAAGGCCTCTTTGGAGACAGGTACTTCAAAGAGGCCGAATACCGATGAGCCGGAGCCGGACATGGAAGCATAGACGGCGCCGGCTTCGTACAGGTTTTGTTTGATGGCGGCAAGCGCAGGATAGCGGGCAAATATGCTTTGCTCGAAATCGTTTGTCATCCTTTCTTTCCATTCTTTTATAGGAAGAGTTGCAATCTCTTTCAATGATACCGACGGGAACTGCGGCCTGACAGCAGCATAGGCTTCGGCCGTAGATACAGCGATGTCGGGCGTGACGAGGTAGAGGTGGTAACCGGCCAGCGAGAGGCTGACCGGTTCGAAAATATTTCCTATCCCCGAAGCAAAGACCGGCGTGTTGCGGATAAAGAAAGGGCAGTCGGCCCCCAGTTGCGCAGCCATCGTTTCCAATGTGCTTTCTCCGAGACCAAGCCGGCCGAAGTCGTTCAGCAGTTTCAGCATAAAAGCAGCGTCCGACGAACCTCCCCCCAGACCGGCGCCCGAAGGGATGGCTTTATACAGGTGCACTTCGAGGGGCGGCAACCCATAACCGGCAAGCAAACGCATCGCCTTCACAACTAAATTGTTTTCGGCCGGAGTATCGAGAGGAATACCGGTTTGCGAGAACGAAAAAGCATTTGCTTCCACTACTTCCAATGCATCACGTAGCGGAATGGGGTAGAATATCGTTTCGATAGTATGGTACCCGTCCGGGCGTTTGCTTATAATGTTCAGCCCCAGGTTGATCTTTGCATTCGGGAAACAGATCATTTCCGGATATTAGGCCGTTCCAGTCCGTACGACTTTTTCTTGTCTTCTGCTTTCAGCAGGAAAGAGAGCAGGATGGCCAATACACCAAAGAGGGCGAAAACCGACATCGGTATCGTATAATCGTATGCCAAGGTTTCTCCCGGCAGGCGGGCATAGCGGTCGATTAACCAGCCAATCAACATCGGAACGCCCATCAATCCCCAGTTTTGCACATAGAAGATAAGCGAGAAGGCCGTACCCAACTGCTTCTGAGGAATGATCTTGGCCACCGAAGGCCACATGGCCGAGGGCACCAGCGAAAAAGCTATCCCCAGCAGAATCATGACAAACGTAGCAAACCACCATTCGTTCAGCACCGGCAGGGCAAAAAGAACGTGTACCACCGTGAGCATAACAGACCCAATCAGCATCAGCGTAGCCCCTCTGCCTATGCGGTCGTACAGGCTGCCGAACAGCGGCGTGAGCAGGATCGTACCGAAGGGCAAGAGGCCCGGTATGCTCCCGGCCAGGTTTTCCGCCACACCATACTTATAGATCATCAGTTTGGTGGCAAACTTCAGGAAGGGGAATACGCCCGAATAGAACAAGACACACAGGAAAGCGATCAGCCAGAAGCCTTTATTGGTCACGATCATTCGGATATCGCTCAGCTTGAATCCTTCTTCCGGTTCACTTCCTTCCGACAAAGCTTCTTCCGAGGCTTCGAGCTTCCGGTCCATCACCTGGTAAACCAGGAAGGAAATCGTTCCGATACAAAGCATCAGGGCGCCCAGCCATACCGGAGTCGATACGGCCTGGAAATGATTGGCCACAGGCAAGCTGAAGAAAAGCGCGCAGGCCGTCCCGACACGTGCCAGTGCCACCTGAAGCCCCATGGCCAGCGCCAGCTCATGGCCTGTAAACCACTTCACGATAACCTTGCTTACGGTAATGCCGGCTATCTCGGCTCCCATACCGAAGGTAGCGAAGCCCAGTCCGGCAATGATTACCTGCCATTTGTAGCCGGCGAGCGTGCCGTCGAGCGGGAAAAAACCGGAGATAGCGTAGGCCTTTATCAAAGTCCCTGTCACCATCAGCCCGCAGGCCATCAGTCCGGTAAAGCGCACCCCCATCTTATCTAAGATAATACCTCCCAGAATAAGCATAAAGAGAATCACGTTGAACCAGCCGTATGCACCGGAGAAAAAACCGTATTCCGTAGAAGTCCAGTCGTAGGTGCGCATGAGTAAATCTTCCAGCGGGGCCATGATATCGGTAATGAAATAGGCGCACATCATGGTAAAGGATACGATAAGCAGCGCCGTCCAGCGGGCTGCTTTCGAATCGCTCAGTTTGCGTATGATAATTTCTGTCATGGGATAAAAGATTAATTTATAATATGATTGTCTAAGCAATGGAGGGCGTCTGCTACAATGAAGTTGCTTCCGCCTATAAATACAAAGTCATCCTCTGCGGCGATTTGTTTCAGTATCCGGAAAGCTTCCGCCACGGTCGGGCAGACTTCTCCTTTCAGGTTCCGCGTGCGGGCTTTTGCGGCCAGATTGGCAGCCGGCAAGGCCCGTGGGAGGGAAGCCTGCGTGAAGAGATAATAGGCATTTGGCGGCATCCGGTCGAGGATCAGGTCGATGTCTTTATCTTCCGAGAAGCCTGTCATCAGGATCAGGCGCCTGCAGTGATTGTTTCTGTAGGCGAGGGCGATCTGTGAAGGCAAGAAATTCCAGGCTCCTTCGTTATGCCCGGTATCGAGAACGGTAAAGGGTTTCCGGCTGACGATCTCCCAGCGTCCGCGCAGGCCGGTGAGTTCGCTTACCCGCCTGAAGCCTTCTTCCACGGCTTGGAAGGGGAGGGCGACCGACTGGTCGGAAAGCAGCTGCAGAACAGCCAGGATGGTCCGTACATTCAAGGCCTGAACCGGAGAGAGGCAGAGCTCCGGCAGCTTCCGTATCTCCTTATCTGCCCGGAAAAGGGGAGCGTGCATTTCCTCTGCTTTCCGTCTGAATACTTCATATACGCCCTCATCCGTCGTATCTCCTACGACAAAGGGCACGCCCGGTTTGATAATGCCGGCTTTTTCGTAAGCGATCTCTTTCGTCGTCTTTCCCAAAAACTGTGTATGGTCCAGACTGATATTGGTAACGACGCTGACTAAGGGGGTGATGATGTTGGTACTGTCGAGCCGTCCGCCCAGGCCGACTTCAATCACGGCAAAATCCACCTTTTGTGCACGGAAATACTCGAAAGCCATGGCCGAGGTAAGTTCAAAGAAAGAAGGTTGGAGCGTCTCGGAGAACGATCGGCTCCGCTCCACAAAGCCGGTCACATACTCCGGATCGATCATTTTCCCGTCCACGCGGATGCGTTCGCGGAAGTCTTTCAGGTGGGGCGAGGTATAAAGCCCTACCCGGTATCCGGCCTGCCGGAGGATGGCTGCCAGGGTGTGGCATACCGACCCTTTCCCGTTCGTCCCGCCTACGTGGAGGCAGCGATAGGCGCGGTGCGGGTTACCGGAGTAATTATCTAAGGCGATGCTGGTGTCGAGCCCCGGTTTATAAGCCGGCGCTCCTATGTGCTGGAACACCGGCGTACGTGTATAAAGGTAATGTAGGGTTTGTTCGTAATCCATTCTTAACCTTCGGTATTCCCTTCGCTCATATTGTGGAAAACATTCTGTACATCCTCGTCTTCTTCCAGTTTCTCGATCAGTTTCTCCACGGATTCGCGCTGTTCGGGGCTTACGTCTTTCAGGTCGTTGGGGATGCGCATAAATTCGGCGCTGTTGATTTCGTAGCCGTTTTCTTCGAGATACTTCTGTATGGCCGAGTTTTGAGCAAATTCGCCGTACAAGACGATCTCGTCTTCATCCTCTTCCACCTCATCTACGCCATAGTCAATCAGTTCCAGTTCCAGTTCTTCCAGCGAGAGGCTTTCTTTTTTCACGATGTGAAATACGCATTTATGTTCGAACAGAAATTCGAGGCTGCCGGAAGTGCCCAGCGATCCGCCGTGTTTATTGAAATAGCTGCGCACATTGGCCACGGTACGTGTCGTATTGTCGGTAGCTGTTTCTACAAATATAGCGATGCCGAAAGGGCCATAGCCTTCGTAGTTCATTTCCTTATAATCGGTAAAGTCTTTCGAAGTAGCTTTTTTGATGGCACGTTCCACATTCTCTTTCGGCATATTTTCTTTCTTTGCCTGCTGCGTCAGTACGCGTAGGCGGGGATTGCTGTCGGGGTCGGGGCCTCCGGCTTTGGCAGCGATGGTGATTTCTTTTCCCAGCTTAGTAAATACGCGGGCCATATTTCCCCAACGTTTAAACTTCTTTGCTTTGCGGTATTCAAACGCTCTTCCCATATATTTTTTTTTATTAAGTTACAAGTTACGAGTTACAAGTTACGAGTTAACTACCCGTAACTCGTAACTTGTAACTTCATTCCATTTATCTCAACTGAGCGTTCAGCTGTCGCTCCAGATTGGTTTGTATTTTTTTCATGACGCTTTCAATCTGTTTGTCGGTCAGGGTATCTTTATTGTCCTGCAGATAGAAGCTCACGGCATACGATTTCTTGCCGTCCGGCAACTTGCTGCCTTCATATACATCGAACAGGCTTACTTTTTTCAGCAGTTTACGTTCGCTTTCGTTGGCAATCCGTTCGACTTCGGCAAAAGGGGTCTGCTTATCCAGCAGCAAGGCCAGGTCGCGCTTCACGACCTGGAACCTGGATATTTCGGAGAAGGAGACCTGGTTTTTCTTTGTTTCCTTCATCAGCGACGTCCACGAGAGTTCGGCATAATACACTTCCGAATCTACGTCGGATGCTTTGAGTCGTCCGGGGTTTACGATGCCGTATGTTCCCAGCGCGCGTCCCTGGCTGCCGGCAATGCTTACAGCTGTGGAATAGATGTCGCCTGCCGGCAAAGGGGTAAAGGAGAGCCTGCGTGCATGGGCGCCGAGGAGTCGCGTGAGTACATTCTCCACATAGGCTTTCAGCTCGTAAACCGACGCGCTTTCGTCGGGATGCGCCCAGCTGTTCTCTACCCGCTTGCCGCATATCCAGAGGCCGAGGTGGTAGTCTTCGCTGAATCCCGCCAGGTTGTCGCCTTCCTTTTGTTTGCTGCTGTCGTAATCATAACAATTCCCGAATTCAAAGAAGCGGATGTTGCCGTTCTTACGTTTCTCGTTGTGGCTGATGCTTTCGAGTCCTCCGAACAAAAGGGTCTGACGCATACAGTTCAGGTCCACACTGATGGCATTTTTGAGCTGTACGCAACGGGCGGGGGGATAGGTAGCGAGGTCTTCGTAATAGGCCAGGCTGGTTTGCGAGTTGTTCATGATTTCGTTGAATCCCGCTCCGCATAATTGCTCGGAAATCAGGTGCTGTAATTTATAGCTGTGGTCGGTAGCTGTCTGATAACTCAGGTTTGATTTCACATTCTCGCTTACTTCCACATTATTATATCCGTAGATACGGAGGATGTCTTCTATCACATCCACGTCGCGCCGCACGTCGATCCGGTAAACGGGCACATGGAGGCTTAAGCCTTCGGAGGTTTCGGATACCACTTCAATCTCCAGTCCGGCGAGGATGTTTTTTATTGTCTGCGGCGGGATTACTTTTCCTATCAGGCTGTTTATCTTCCGGAAGCCGACATCTACTTTGCAGGGGCCTACGGGCGAAGGGTAAACGTCCTGCACTTCGCCGCATATCCGTCCTCCGGCTATTTCCTGTATCAGGAGGGCGGCGCGTTTCAGCACATACAGCGTCTGGTTCGGGTCTAATCCCCGCTCGAAGCGGAACGAGGCATCCGTATTCAGGCCAAACCGCCGGGCCGTCCTGCGTATGCGAGTAGGATTGAAGTTGGCCGATTCGAGGAATACATTCGTGGTTTGTTCCGTTACACCGGAATCCAGTCCTCCGAATATGCCGCCGATACACATGCCTTCTTCCGCGTTGCAGATGATCACGTCTTCACTGCTGAGACTGCGTTCCACTTCGTCGAGTGTAGTGAACTTCGTGCCTTCGGGCAAGGTCTTGACAATCACCTTTCCTCCCTTTATTTTATCGGCATCGAAAGCGTGCAGGGGTTGTCCCAGTTCGTGGAGCACATAGTTGGTAATGTCAACCACATTATTGATAGGGCGCAGGCCGATGGTCTTCAGTCTGTGTTGCAGCCAGCGAGGGCTTTCTCCGACACTGACTCCCCGTATGGTCACGCCCGAATAGCGCGGGCAGCCCTCGGTATCTTCCACGCTCAGGCTGATGGCGGGCGAAGGATCATCGGTACGGAATGCTTCTACGGAGGGGCGTTTCAAGGTGGCAGGCTTGCCGAGCTGCCGGAGCCAGGCCGCCAGGTCGCGGGCCACGCCGAAGTGCGAAGTGGCATCCACGCGGTTAGGCGTAATATCTACTTCCAGCACATAGTCGCTCTTTATCTGATAATACGCTCCGGCCGGCGTTCCTGTGACGGCATCGCCCGGCAATACGATGATGCCCGAATGGTCGGTTCCGATACCGATCTCATCTTCGGCGCAAATCATCCCGTTGGATTCCACCCCGCGTATTTTTGATTTCTTGATAGTAAAGCATTCGTCTCCTTGATACAGCTTCGTACCGTTGACGGCCACCACGACCTTTTGTCCTGCGGCTACGTTCGGCGCTCCGCATACGATTTGCAGGGGGGCTTCGCCGCCGATATTTACGGTGGTGATATGCAGGTGGTCGGAGCCGGGATGCTTCACGCAGGTGAGTACTTCGCCAATCACCAGGCCTTCCAGCCCTCCCTTAACCATCTGTACCTCTTCTATATTACCTGTTTCCAGCCCCAGAGAGGTCAGCGCCGCCGCCACTTCTTCGGGCTGTAAATCAAAATCAAGATACTCCTTTAGCCAATTGTAAGATATATTCATCGTTTCATCTGTGTTACATTCTTTTTTCGCGTGCCAAAGTTAAAAAGATTATTCAAAAGGGCGCCCCGTTTTTTTGCTCCCGTCCTATTTTTTTTCGCTCCCGTCCGAAAAAAAATAGCTCCCGTCCGAAAAAAATCAGGACGGGAGCAAAAAAACAGGGTGTTAAGGTGCCTTGACGGCTCTCACTTCCGGTATTTGCAGCAGCCGGGGAGAGCGTTGTAGGTTTTGTCGTCGGCCTTGTCTTTGTTGGTGTCATGGCCAGACTTGGCTACGGCTTTACTGATGGCTTCGAGGCTTGTTTTGCCGGCGTCGTAATGGATGTGCAGCTGCTGGTTGTCTTTGTTCCATACAGCGGAGCTCACTCCTTCCACACTTTGGGCTGCTTTCTCGATACGTGTTTTACACATGCCGCACGCGCCTCCTGCTTTCAGGTTGCCGTGTGCTTCTTCCTCACTTGCGCTTACGCCGTTTGCCGCCAGGAAGAGGGTTGCGGCAAACCCCAGGATGAACTTTCTCATTTTCTTTTCTTTTTAAAGTGTATATTTAATTATTAGTTACGAGTTACGAGTTACGAGTTACAAGTTACGAGTTACGAGTTACAAGTTACAAGGTCGAAGTCGAGTAGTTGCCAGTTTACTTGTAACTCGTAACTTGTAACTCATAACTATTCCCTATATTTACAGCAATCCGGCAGGGCATCGTAGGTTTTATCCCCGGCTTTGTGTGTACCGGCGTCGTGTCCGGATAAGGCTACCGACCGGGCTACTTCGTCCACCGACGTCTGCTCCGGGTCGTACTCCAGGTGTAACTGCTTCGTCTCCATTTCCCAGGAAGCAAAGATAACACCATTTATCTTTCCCGCTGCATTTTCGATTCTTTCTTTACACATTTCGCAAAGTCCCTGTACGGTGAGCCTGGCGTGTGTTCCTTGTGTAGCGGCAGGCGCTTCGTTGTTCATCATGCTGCGTTTGCCTTCCAGCTGGGCGCTGGCATCGACGGCGAAGGTTCCGCTGCTGACGATTTCCTCGCCCTCTCCGATGCCTGACAATACGATATAGTCGTCACCCAGCGAAGGCCCCAGCTCGATTTCCCGTAGCGCGAAGATGGGAGTCGGAGTATCCGGCTGTTTTACATAGACGATGGAGCGCCTGCCGGTCCAGAGTACGGCTGTCTTGGGGACGACCAGGCTGTTCTCGTATCCGCCGGGCGAGGCTTCTACTATCCCCCGGGCATACATTTCCGGCTTCAGCAGCCGGTGAGTATTGGCCGTCTCTACCCTTACCTTTGCTGTGCGGGTAGTCTTATTGAGCAGGGGGTCGATGAAGGCAATCCTTCCCGTATAGCGTTTGCCCGGCAGGGCTTGTAAGGTGTAAGTCACCACATCGCCGGTTTTCAGGTAGGGGAGGTCGGCTTCGTAAGCCTCGAACATTGCCCACACCGTCGAGAGATCGGTCAGTTCGAAGAGGACGCTCCCCGGATTGACGTAATCGCCCTGTGCCACCTTCCGGGCCGTGACGACGCCCTCCGTATTGGCCACGATATCGATCAGGGGTGCCGTCTGCCCCGATTGTTCGATGGCTGCAATCTGGGTGTCGGTCAGTTTCAGGAGACGGAGTTTTTCGCGTGCTGCATCCAGGAGCGGAGCCGAGCGTATTTTCGCCGCTTCCAGCAGTTCCTGCTGGGCATTCAGCAGTTCGGGCGAATAGAGGGTCGCTATTTTCTGTCCCTGCCGGATGGTCTCGCCGGTGAAGCTGACAAACAATTCCTCGATCCG
>JAISZA010000173.1 GCA_031269535.1 Tannerellaceae bacterium | reverse complement strand
GAACGTATTGAACTGCTGCTGGAAAAAGGCACTTTTGTGGAAATAGACAAGTTTGTCACACATCGTTGCTATGAATTCGGACTGGAAAAACAGCGGCCTTTGGGAGACGGTGTTGTCACCGGATACGGAATTATCGGGAAACGTACGGTATTTGTCTTTGCTCAGGACTTTACGGTATTCGGCGGAGCTTTATCAGAGACGTATGCCCGTAAGATATGTAAAATCATGGATATGGCTATGCAACTGGGAGCGCCGGTGATTGGTCTGAACGATTCGGGCGGAGCGCGTATTCAGGAAGGCGTCCGCTCGCTGGCAGGATATGCGGAAATCTTCCTTCGCAATTCACTCGCTTCGGGAGTGATCCCGCAGATCAGCGCCATCCTGGGGCCTTGCGCGGGAGGGGCCGTCTATTCGCCGGCGCTCACCGACTTTATCTTTATGGTAAAGGAAAGCAGCTATATGTTTATTACCGGCCCGGACGTGGTCAAAAGCGTGACGCAGGAAGAAGTGACGAAAAACGAACTGGGCGGATCGGAAATACATACGTCGCGTTCGGGCGTGGCGCATTTCTCGGCGGATAATGATATGGACTGTATAGTAAAGGTACGCGAACTGATTTCTTTCCTGCCGAACAACAATATGGAAGAAGCGCCTTTCGTTCCTACGACCGACAGTCCGAACCGCATCGACCCGCAGCTGAACGACCTGATCCCCGTCAATCCCAATCAGCCTTACGATATAAAAGAACTGATTACTTCGGTGGCTGATGACCGGAATTTCTTTGAAGTACAGGAAGATTATGCACTGAATATCGTGATCGGATACATCCGCCTGAACGGTAAGACCATTGGTGTGGTAGCCAATCAGCCATACGCTCTGGCCGGAACGCTGGATATCAATGCTTCGGTAAAGGCTGCCCGTTTTGTACGTTTCTGCGATGCCTTCAACATTCCCCTCCTGACCTTCGTAGATGTACCGGGCTTCCTGCCGGGCGTAAACCAGGAGTACGACGGCATTATCCGCCACGGAGCCAAATTGCTTTACGCCTATTGCGAGGCAACCGTCCCCAAAGTAACCCTCATTACGCGAAAGGCTTACGGAGGCGCTTACGATGTAATGAGTTCGAAACATATCCGCGGCGATATCAACTTTGCCTATCCTACGGCCGAGATTGCCGTCATGGGAGCCGACGGAGCCGTCAATATCCTCTTCCGTAAAGACTTAAAAACGGCAGAAGATGCGGAAGCCAAACGAAAAGAACTACAGGACGCTTACCGTGAAAAGTTTGCCAATCCCTATCGAGCCGCCGAACTGGGTTATATCGACGAGATTATTGAACCCTCTGTGACCCGCCAGCGACTGATACGCAGCTTTGAACTACTTGCCAATAAACGGCAGTCCAACCCTCCCAGAAAACATTCGAACTTACCCCTTTAAAACTAAATGACCATGATAAAGAAAGTATTAGTAGCCAATCGCGGCGAAATTGCGATGCGTATATTCCGCACCTGCCGCGTAATGAACATACCTACTGTGGCGATTTATACCCAAGTGGACAGAGGAGCGCTGCATGTGCGCTATGCCGAAGAAGCCTATTGTATCTCGAAAGACGAAGCAGATACTTCGTACTTGAAACCCGAACTCATACTGGAGATCGCGAAAAAGACAGGTGCTGCCATTCATCCGGGCTATGGCTTCCTTTCCGAAAATGCAGCCTTTGCCCGCCGTTGCGAAGAAGAAGGCATCGTCTTTATCGGACCTGGAGCCGATATAATCGCCCGAATGGGAAGTAAGACGGAGGCCCGGAAAATTATGAAGGCCGCAGGCGTCCCTGTCGTCCCCGGAACAGAAGACACGGTTACCGACATAGAAGCGATTAAAGTCAGGGCAAAAGAATTAGGCTATCCCATTATGTTGAAGGCTTCGGCCGGAGGGGGAGGAAAAGGCATGCGCCTGGTGCGCGACGAAACGGAGCTGGAGGCCGCCTTCCGCATGTCGCGTTCCGAAGCAGCCCATTCGTTTGGCGACGATTCTATCTACATCGAGAAGTACATCGAAAATCCCCATCACATCGAAGTACAGGTGCTGGGCGATAAATACGGAAACGTAATCCACCTGTACGAACGCGAATGTTCCATCCAGCGCCGCAACCAGAAAGTGATAGAAGAATCTCCCTCTCCCTTCATAAAGGAAGAAACAAGGAAAAAAATGCTGGCCATTGCCGTGGAAGCCTGCAGAAAGATTGGGTATTACAGCGCCGGTACACTGGAGTTTATGATGGATAAAGACCAGAACTTCTATTTCCTCGAAATGAATACCCGCCTCCAGGTGGAACATCCTGTGACGGAAGAATGTACAGGCGTGGACCTGGTACGCGACATGATCCTGGTGGCTGCGGGTAACCGTCTGCCCTACCGACAGGAAGATATTGAGTTCAGAGGAGCGGCCATCGAATGTCGTATTTATGCGGAAGACCCAGCCAATAACTTTATGCCCTCGCCCGGCATCATCCGGGTACGCGAAGCGCCCGAAGGACGTAACGTGCGATTAGACAGCGCTGCCTACGCAGGCTTTGAAGTATCGCTCCATTACGACCCGATGATAGCCAAACTCTGCTCGTGGGGGCGCAACCGCGAGTCGGCCATTTCGAATATGGTACGCGCTTTGCGTGAATATAAAATACTGGGTATTAAGACAACCATCCCTTTCCATCTGAGGGTCTTACACAACAAAACCTTCCTGAAAGGAAATTACGATACGACCTTTATCGATACCAAATTTGATAAAGAAGACCTGAACCGCCGGAAAAACAGCGACCCCGCGGTGGCCATCATAGCCGCTGCTCTGAAGCATTTTGAGGCAGAGAAAGAAGCCGCCGCCCGGGCAACAACAGTTCCTTTAGTCGGCGAGTCGCTCTGGAAACATTACGGTAAACTACAAATGTCAGCAAATAATTTTTAAACCTGGGAGGATCATTAAATATGTCGAAAGCATTAGCAACATACTTCGCAAGCATACAGGATATGCCCGATACCGAATTTAAAGTGGAAATACTGGAAGACGGGCTACTAAAGAAAGTAGCCATCAACGGCACCGTCTATGAAGTGGATTACAACGTAGGAGGCGATTCCATCTATTCCATCATTATGAATAACCGCTCAAACGGCGTCCAGATATCCGCTATCGAAGATTCCGTTTATGAAGTGAGAAACCGGGGTGATTATTTCCGGATAAAAGTGATAGACGAGCTGCAGAAGATGCGCTTATCGCGCACACAATCAGTCGTGGCAGGTCGTCAGGTGATTACGGCACAAATGCCTGGGGTCATACTGAAAGTCTATGTAAAACCCGGCGATAAGGTAAATGCTGGCTCACCCCTCTGCGTCCTGGTCGCCATGAAGATGGAGAACGAAATACGCAGCCCGATAGATGGCGAGGTGAAAGAAGTGTATATCAACGAATCGGATAAAATGGCCGTTGGCGACAAAATGCTGGTCGTTGAATAGCAGATTCACATATCCCATGATTGACACAATTCCCCATAGACTTTTGACGGATTTTTCGTCAAAAGTCTATGGGGATGTGTCGTCCTGCTCCCATCCGGGAATAAATCTACTAATCAACTCATCTTTGAAACAATGCGTTGAGAAAATATAATATCTTTGCCCAATATTTTAAATCCGTATGAAAATCCTAATTATCGAAGACGAATATGCTTTGTTGCAGACAATAGAGGCATTTCTCTTGCAGGAAAAATTTGTGGTGGAAAAGGCAGCCGACTACAATTCGGCTTGCGAAAAAGCCTTGATTTACGACTACGACTGCATTTTGCTCGACATTACCTTGCCGGGCGGTAATGGGCTGAAAATTCTCGAAGAGATGAAACGCGAAGGAAAAGTGGGCAATGTAATTATCATTTCCGCCAGAAATTCACTCGACGATAAAATCGCAGGTTTGGACTTGGGTGCAGACGATTATCTCACAAAGCCGTTTCATTTGTCGGAACTTTACGCCCGCATCAAAGCTGTTTTGCGCCGTAAGAACCTCGACAACAGCCTTACCCAAACTTTTGGCAATTCCATTGTGTATTTCAAAGAACGCTCGCTTTTGGTAAATGGCGAAAATCTGAAACTCAATCGAAAAGAGTTTGATATGCTGGGATTTTTCGTAACAAACAGAAATCGCCTTGTTACCAAAGAAAGCCTTGCCGAACACGTTTGGGGCGACAATATCGACTTGGCGGATAATTTTGATTTTGTGTATTCGCAAGTGAAAAATCTGCGCAAAAAACTGAAAACGGCCAACTCAGATATTGTGATTGAAAATATTTATGGAATCGGTTATAAAATGACAATATGAAACTGATAAATTACCTCATTCTGCGTATCACGCTGTTTTTCACAGTAGTATTGCTGTTATGGTCGGGCGTGTATTTCATCCTGCAAATGAAAGAGATACACGACGGTAATGATGAGGGCTTGACCAATCTGAAACAGGAGTTTGTGCTGAAGGCAAACAAAATTCCTCATTTCGTGGAAAATATGGAACGCAATGCGCCACTCAACCTGATTGTAAAAGAAATTTCGCGAAAAGAAGCCGAAACGATTATCGAAAATTTCAACACCACGAAGATTTATTTCCCCACCGAACTTGAAAAAGAAGAAGTGCGAATGCTCACATCGGCATTTCACTGCACAATGAACGACAAATATTACCAAATTCAATTTTTTACTTCCACTGTAGAAAGCGATGATTTGCTCAAAAATTTGCTTTATTTGCTTTTGGGGCTGTGGATTGTGTTGATAACCACCATCTTTTTTGTGAGCCGAGCGATACTTTCGCAAGCAAACAAACCCTTTTTCAGCCTTTTGAAAAATTTAAAAGATTTTCGGCTCGACAGCAGTAAAATGATAGATTTTCCCGAAACACGAATAGAAGAATACGTGCAACTCAACGAAGCAGTTAAAGAGTTGCTTGATAAGAATATAAGCGTCTTTACCGAACAAAAACAGTTTATCGAAAATATTTCGCATGAATTGCAAACACCACTTGCCATCGCTGTTTCCAAATTGGAAATGTTGTTGGAAAAACATCAAACCGATAAAGAACAGGCCAACGAAATATCCGTTGTTCTGATTACTTTAAACCGTATGAAGCGACTGAACATCAACTTGCTACTTTTGTCAAAAATCCGTAACAGACAATTTCCCGCTGTTTCGCAAGTCGATTTGAGGAAAGTATTGGAAACTGTGCTTGCTGATTTTGAAGAAATTGCCGAATACAAAGAAATCACCATCGAAACAGCAGGCGATACCTCACTTTCATTGCAAATGAACGAGGATTTGGCGCAAATTCTTTTTACTAATCTTGTTAAAAACGCCATTACGCACAATATCAACGGTGGAAAAATACTTCTTGCTTATGCCGAAAATGCTATTACCATTTCTAACAGCGGAAACGCCGCTATTACCGATATTTTCAATCGCTACAAAAGCGAAAAGTCCTCAGGGATTGGGCTTTCCATTGTTAAATCCATTGCGAATTTGTATGGTATAAAAATTTCGTATCGCTTTGAAAACGATTTGCACATTTTTGAATTGAAATTGAAATAAATTGGCTAAATTTCGATTTTTCCCAATTCTTTCCAGAATCGCCTCCTACTTTTGTTTCAAAATTAATTATTAATCTCAAAACAGGAGGTATAAAATGAAGACATTAAAATTATTCGGTATCGCAGTCGCCTTGCTAATGGCGCAAAGCATAACTGCACAAAACTCTGCA
The DNA here is from genome assembly GCA_031269535.1 of Tannerellaceae bacterium. Lineage (GTDB taxonomy): Bacteria > Bacteroidota > Bacteroidia > Bacteroidales > Tannerellaceae > DFXE01. The sequence continues at coordinate 13,056 of JAISZA010000173.1, read as the reverse complement.
ATTTCGGATAACTATTCGGACAGCGAAATTGCACAAATGGTAACATTGTTCCGCGCGGCAAACGCTCGCGATGCTTTTCCGCCAAGCAAACTGCAACAGAAGTTTCAAAGCGATTTCCCAAAGGCTTACGATGTGGAATGGGAAACGGCAAACGAACTTTACGAAGTGGAATTTGAAGTTCGCTACCGCGATATCAAGGCTTTATATGACAAAAGCGGCAATTTGCTGATGGTGGTAGAAGAAATCCGCAGTTCGGCATTGCCCGCCGTAGTAAGAAACGCCGCAGAGGCAAAATATCCGAAGTACAATTTTGAGGATGTTGTCAAAATCAGGCGCGGAACGGAAATAGTTTATAAAGTGGAAATGGAAAAATCTTTTTCAGATACGGAAGTGAAACTTTTGATAAAGGTTGATGGCAAAATTATTGAAGAACAGTTTGATTATTAATTATTTTAGTTGATATTGAAATGAAAAAAGTAATGTTTTTTGCAACAATGCTTGCTTTTTCGGCAATGTTCGCCTCGTGTGATAAGGAAGAAGTGATTTCGGAAACGAAACTGCCCGCTTCAAGTCAGGAATTTATCAAAACTCATTTCCCAAATGTAGCTGTAACCTGTGTGGTGAAAGAAACCGACGGGGTGGAAAAGGACTACACCGTTTATCTTGCCAATGGTTTCGACATTGATTTTGAGAGAAATGGGAATTGGGACGATGTAGATGGACATATCAATCCACTGCCGCAAAGCGTGTTAAGCTTATTGCCTGCAGGCATAAGCGAGTATGTTTCCGTTAATTTCAAAGATTACAAAATTGTGGAAGCGAATAAGGAACGCTACGGCTACGAAATCGGACTGAACGGCGAAATTGATTTGAAGTTCAATGGCAACGGCGGGTTTATTGGGTATGATGATTAAGAAGTAAATTATTATTTCTGTTGAGAAATTGGGTGAGTGTGTTTCATTAAACCTTTTGCAGAAAAACATGTCAAATAAACCGGAGAAATATAATATGCAAAAAGAATTATTATTTTTGTCATATCTAATTATCATCGTAAACTAATTAATAAGAGAAATGAAACGTCGTGATTTTTTAAAGACCAGTGTAGTAGCAGGTGCAGCCCTTAGCTTGAATTTCGATGGACTACAAGCAGCTCTGACTTCTGATACAACAGCTGTAGAAGCGGTTCCTGATTTGGTAGCTGTAATGGGTGGCGAACCGGAAGCGATGCTTGATAAAGCCCTGGAAGCTCTCGGAGGAATAGAGAAATACATTAAAAAAGGACAAAAGGTGGTTATCAAACCGAATATCGGATGGGACCGTACACCCGAACTGGCAGGGAATACCAATCCTCTGCTGGTAAAAGCTTTGGTAAAAAGATGCCTGAGCGCCGGAGCATCGAAGGTTACGGTTTTCGACCATACCTGCGACGACTGGCAGAAATGCTATAAATCGAGTGGTATCGAAGCCGCTGTAAAAGAAGCTGGAGGCATCGTACTACCCGGGAATGATGAAAAATATTATAAGACCATCACGGTGCCCGGAGGACTAAAAATCAAAGAAGCCCGGATACACGAAGCCCTTTTGGATGCCGATGCCTGGATTAATGTGCCGATACTGAAGAATCATGGAGGAGCCAAGTTATCATGCGCCATGAAAAACCTGATGGGAATTGTATGGGATCGCCGTGTGTTCCACTCCAACGACCTGCAGCAGTGCATCGCCGACCTCTGCACCTGGCAGAAGAAACCAGTTCTGAACATCGTAGATGCCTACCGCATGATGCATCAGAACGGCCCGCAGGGAAGAAGCGCCGCCGATGTGGCAACCATCAAATCGTTGCTCGCCTCATCTGATATTGTCGCCATTGATACGGCTGCTCTGGGATTATTCAACCAGGTTAAAAAGCTCGATATGGCTGCGGTAGGACATATCGGCAAGGGAGAATCCCTGAAGATAGGTTCGACCGACCTGAGCAAATTGAATATCAAACGTATCAAGATATAATCTCAAGCTTACAGGCAATGAAACAAACCGGGAAAAAACAAGTAAATCATCTTAAAAGATTGCGGGTACTGCTCGCAATCTTGCTTTTCGTACCCGTCCTTCTGTATTTTGTGGATTTCACAGGCGCCTTGCCCCAGGGAGTACATGCGCTCCTGCATTTCCAGATTGTCCCGGCTGTTTTAAGTGGTGCAGCCGGGATTATAGTGTTACAATTTATTTTTGCTTTCGTCTTCGGACGTATTTATTGTTCGGTGATATGTCCGGCAGGTATTTTTCAGGATATCATCAACCGGCTGTTCTGTATCCGGAAGAAGAAGAGTAGGGGAGTGAGGCGTTTCTCTTACCATAAACCGCAGAATATCCTACGCTATGTACTCCTTGGACTGACTGTGGCATCGCTTATATCCGGCTTTACCAGCCTGATCGTATGGCTCGACCCTTACAGCAATTTCGGACGCATTGCTACCAACCTGTTCCGTCCGGTGGTGATGTGGGGAAACAATATCTTTGCCGACCTGCTGATGCGGATAGAGAACTATGCTCTTTATCATGTCACTATCCATACCGTTACCTGGGCCGGACTGATTGCGGGGATTATCATCCTGCTTGTATTCATCGTTCTGACCATTTTCCGCGGGCGTTTGTTTTGCAATACCCTTTGTCCGGTAGGCGCTTTGCTGAGTCTGGTATCCCGTTATTCCTTTTTCCGTATGACATTTAACACAGAAACCTGTAATCATTGCGGGAATTGCGAACGTAGCTGCAAGGCAGAGGCGATAGACAGTAAAAGCATGAAGGTAGATACCTCGCGCTGTGTGGATTGCTTCAATTGTACTTCCTCATGCACGAGAAATTCGATCCGGTATCGCTGGGCTCCTTTCTTTGTGAAGGAGAGAGTAGCGAAGGAGGAAGTGGCAGCTTCTGCACCGGCGCCGGGAATAGCGAAGCCTTCGTCGGGTAGCCGCCGCAGCTTTTTCGCCACAAGCGCTGCCATAGCCGCATCCCTGCCGGTTGTTTCTGCCATTGCCCCCTCCGACGATGTGCCGGAGGGAGAAAATACAGCAGCCGACGACCAACCAGCTCCTGTCACGCCTCCCGGTTCGGTAAACCTTGAGCGTTTCAAAGACAAATGTACAGCCTGCCACCTCTGTGTGGTGAGATGCCCTACGCAGGTACTCCGTCCGGCAGGGTTCCAGTTCGGATTCGATTATCTGTTGCGCCCGTATTGCGCTTTCAAGAGTAGCTACTGCAATTACGAATGTACGGTCTGCGGCGAAGTCTGCCCCGTACATGCCATTCAGGGGCTGACGAAAGAAGAAAAGCGAACCACCCAGGTAGGAATCGCCACATTCCACATCCATCGTTGCATTGTATATACCGAAGGAACCGATTGCGGCGCCTGTTCGGAACATTGTCCTACCCAGGCCGTGCACATGATACCATACGAAGGAACGCTTACCATTCCCCAGGTAGAACCGGAGCTTTGCATCGGTTGCGGAGGCTGTGAGTCGATCTGTCCGGTGAACCCTCATCGCGCCATCATCGTTGTAGCCAATAAAGAGCATCAGCAGGTATCCCCCCCGGAAGAGGAAGAAGTGAAAGAAATCGAAATAGACAGTTTCGGATTCTGAACCCTCCCGTCCGGAATACTATCCGTTTTTGTGCCACCGTATTGGCACAACATACGGATAAAGATATCCGTCATCTGTGTATCCGTCTCTGAACGGAGTAGGGTTGAATAAAAGCGTCTTTATTCAGCCCCGTATCAGAGTTCTGAACTCGTAACTTGTAACTCGTAACTTGTAACTTACTTAGGATAAGAAGCTGGGGTAAATACATATCCTTCGGAGGCAGGGTCTTTTGCAATGGTTCCTATGCCCGGGAAGGCGATGTGCATACCGGCAACAGGGATTTTGTTTTTCAGGGTGTATTCAAGTAGTTTTTTGCGGTATGCGATGGCATCTCCGGGAGTTACATCGTAGGTAACGGCTACCTGCGGATAGGGCATCTGAATCGCCATGGCATGGGTTAAGTCTCCCCATATCAGCAGCTTTTCATTGTCAGACTCTACCAGGAATGCCGTATGTCCGGGAGTATGCCCGTAAGCAGCTATGCCCTGGATACCGGCAAGCAGTGGCGTCGCTTTCTCTCCTGCTTCGAGTGGCTGAAACAGATGGAGTTTGTTTTTGTAGGCGGCGATTACCTCCCGTGCCTGCTCTCCCCGGCTGTTAGTCAGCCAGTAATCGTGTTCGGGCTGGGCCAGATAGACTTCGGCATGAGGAAACGAAGGCTTACCGTCGCGCAACATCCCACCGATATGGTCGCCGTGCATGTGGGTAAGTAATACGACGTCAACCTGTTCGGGGGTTATACCGATGGCCTGCAGGTTCGTGAACAGATTCCTTCCGAAACCGGCATCTACCAGGATATTCGTATCGGGAGTCTTTACAAAAAAAGCATTCGTCGCGTTAGGGAAACTACCTTCAGGGGCATACTTCCGGAGCATTTCAGGCGTAGCGTCAATCAGGATATTTTTGTTTCCCTGTCCTTGTGATTCGGATAAGAGTGTGATTTCAAACAACCCTAATTTATAGCTAAAAACATTCTCTGCGTGCTGAGCAGCTATACTTACCGGTATAACCATACTATGTACGGCCAGCAAAAAAACAAATAAGGTTCTCATATTCATAAAATTTTGTTAGTCCGACAAATATATAGTATATTTGCGGTTCAAACAAATTAAGGAAATGAATTATAACAGTGAATTAAAGAAATTAATTTTGCCCGAATATGGGCGTAATATCCATAATATGGTGGACCATTGCGTTTCTATTTCCAACAAGGGAGAACGCCAGCGTTGTGCCCATGCCATTATCAATACGATGGGGAATCTGTTTCCGCATCTGCGTGACATCAGTGATTTCAAGCATATTTTATGGGATCATCTGGCTATTATGTCCGATTTCAGACTGGATATTGATTATCCATACGAGGTGATAAAAAAGGAAAACCTCTACAGTAAACCGCCGCGTATCCGTTATAATAATTCGCGTTTCCTTTACCGCCATTACGGGAAAATCATTGAACAGATGATCGAGAAAGCAAACAGTCTTGAAAAAGGAGAAGAAAGAGATTACCTGATCTCTCTCCTTGCCAATCAGATGAAAAAATCGTATTTAGTCTGGAATAAAGAATCGGTAGAAGACAGCAAGATATTTTCAGACCTGGATGAATTATCCGGAGGACAGATCAGACTGAGCGGAGAAAACCTGAAACTAACCGAAAGCCGCGAAATACTGGCGCGAAATAACCAGAATAACAATACGAATAACACGAATACCGGCAATAAGAAAAACCATTCCCGTAAAAACAGATGAGTTCGTTTGTTATAGAAGGCGGTTGCAGGATGTCGGGCGAAATTGTTCCGCAAGGAGCCAAGAACGAAGCGCTGGAAGTTATATGCGCTGTTTTGCTTACCTCTGAGAAAGTCACGATTCACAATATCCCGGATATTTTAGATGTAAATAACCTGATTCAGCTGCTGCGTGATATGCGGGTGAAAGTAGAACGGCTGGCGGATAACTCGTATTGCTTTCAGGCCGACGAGATAGATCTGGACTATCTCTCAACCCATGAATTTCTGCGTAAATGCGCCACCTTACGTGGCTCCATCATGCTTGTCGGCCCTTTGATCGCCCGTTTCGGGAAGGCATGGATACCGAAGCCGGGGGGCGATAAGATCGGACGCCGGCGCCTGGATACGCATCTCAGCGGCCTGCAGAAATTGGGCGCCAGGATCACTTACGATTCCGTCAGGCAGCTGTATGTCATGGAAGCCTCCCGTCTGGAAGGTGCCTGGATGCTGCTCGACGAAGCTTCGGTGACCGGTACGGCCAATATCCTGATGGCTGCCGTACGGGCCAAAGGCACTACAACGATCTATAATGCAGCCTGCGAACCTTACCTGCAACAACTCTCTGCCATGCTGAACCGTATGGGGGCAGATATATCGGGGATAGGCTCCAATCTGCTGACCATAAAAGGGGTGGAAGCACTTGGCGGTACAACGCACACCGTCTTGCCGGATATGATTGAAACAGGCAGTTTTATCGGGATGGCTGCCATGACGGCTTCGGACCTTACCATCCGGGGAGCCGGATACGAGCACTTGGGCATCATCCCCGAATCTTTCCGGCGCTTAGGCATCACCGTAGAAAAACGGGGTGACGACATCCATATCCCAACGCATGAGAATTATGAGATAGAAACGTTTATCGACGGTTCGATCATGACTGTCGCCGATGCTCCCTGGCCGGGGCTTACGCCCGATCTGCTGAGTGTCTTCCTCGTTGTAGCTACACAGGCTACCGGCAGCGTGCTGATTCACCAGAAAATGTTCGAAAGCCGTCTGTTTTTTGTAGATAAGTTGATTGATATGGGAGCGCAAATCATCCTCTGCGATCCGCACCGTGCGACAGTCATAGGCTTAGGAAGGCGTTTCAGCCTCAGAGGCTCTACGATGACTTCGCCGGATATACGCGCCGGCATTGCCCTGCTGATTGCCGCCATGAGCGCAGAAGGCACCAGCCGTATCCACAATATCGAACAGATAGACCGTGGATACCAGCATATAGACAAGCGCCTCAACCGGATAGGAGCACGTATCACCCGCCTGTAAATCCGGTATGCCATGATAAATAAAGAAGATGTATGCAGGATTGGCTATCTTACCAAACCTCATGGTGTAAAAGGCGAGATAGGTCTGGTTCTCTCTTATGATATTTTCGCTCAGGCAGGCGAGCCTTTCCTTATCTGCGAGATAGAAGGTATCCTTGTTCCTTTCTTTATTGAAACCTGGCGCAGCAAGACAGATACCGTGTGCTTAGTCAAACTGGAGCTCATCGACACGGAAGAAGCCGTCCGCGAATTTAGTAAGCGCGAGGTTTACTATCCGCTCCGATCCATGGAAGGAGAAGCCCCGGATGGCGGCGGAGGATGGTGGGATTTTGTGGGTTACACTGTCTCAGACGAGACACATGGCCTCTTGGGCGAACTGAGAGCGATAGACGAGAGTACCGCCAATACGCTGCTGCAAATCGATTATGCAGGGCGGGAATTACTTATTCCGGCTGTTGAGGAATGGCTGATTTCTGCCGTTCACGAAAACAAAGAGTTGAAACTTTCTCTCCCTCCGGGTTTATTAGAGCTATAGAAACGTTAATAAGCCTAAACTATTCTTTTGGGGATATGGATTTTGCTACTTTTGCGTTTTATTCAAATAATTATGGTAAGAAAGCATCGTAGAAAAGACTTTCAGTCGTTTTGGTACCAGATACGGTTCAAATACAAACTCTCTTTTATCAATGAAGGGACGTTGGAGGAGGTATGGTCGTTCCGCATGTCGCAATTGTCTGCTTTTGTTGTTCTGTTTGTTTTCGCTCTCCTTCTCATTGCATTTACTGCATTTATCATTATTAAAACTCCTATCCGGAACTATCTGCCCGGTTATCTGGATGTCGAAGTGCGTAAGGAGATTATGCTCAATGCGCTTCGTGCCGACTCCCTGGAGAGGCTTATCGAAGTGCAGACCTTGTATTTAGACAATGTAACGAGCATACTGGCAGGTACCATGCCTCTGGATTCCATACACGATCTCGACTCTATGGCCTTTATCAATGCCAATTATGATATCCCCCGCAGCGAAAGCGAAGAAAACTTTGTGAAAACGTTTGAAGAAGAAGAGAAATATAACCTCACCTCTCTGAATCCGAATCAGATACCGAATGACGCTATCTTTTTCTATAAACCGGTGAACGGGATTATCTCCTCGCATTACGAAGCAGATATCCGCCATTACGGCGTGGATTTAGTGGCTGCCCCGAAAGAAAGTGTATTAGCAACTTTAGACGGAACAGTGGTGTTCACCGGATACGATCCCCAATACGGTAATATCATACAAATCCAGCATAAAAACGGCTTCCTCTCTATATACAAACACAATGAATTACTGTTGAAAAAAATGGGAGACCAGGTGGTAGGAGGAGAAGCAATCGCCCTGATAGGAAATACGGGAAACCTCTCGACCGGCCCACACCTGCACTTCGAACTCTGGTTTAAAGGCAACCCGGTGAATCCTGAAGAATACATATCCTTCTGACGTATGAAAAGAAAATTAGCTATATTAGGTTCTACCGGTTCGATAGGTACGCAGGCCCTGGAAGTAGTGAGTGAGCACACTGATCTCTTTGAGGTTTATGCGCTGACTGCCAATAAGCAGACTGACGTACTGATCGCGCAGGCCCGCAGGTTCATGCCTGAAGTGGTCGTGATCGCCGACGAACACAAATATCCCGAGATGAAGGAAGCCCTGAGTGATTTACCCATCAAAGTATGGGCCGGGGCCGACGCCCTTGCACAAGTAGTGGAAGCCGGGCCCATCGATATGGTACTGACCGCCATGGTAGGCTATGCCGGACTGAAGCCTACCGTAGCGGCTATCAAGGCAGGGAAGGCTATCGCCTTGGCTAATAAGGAAACCCTGGTAGTGGCAGGAGAGCTGATCACCTCGCTGGCTGCCGGACATAAGACGCCCATTCTGCCTGTCGATTCCGAACATTCCGCCATCTTCCAGTGCCTGGCAGGTGAATGGGATAATCCGGTAGAGAAAATATGGCTTACCGCCTCGGGAGGCCCTTTCCGTAAGTTGACGAAAAAAGAACTGGCCGGTGTGACCCGGGCACAGGCCCTGCAACATCCGAACTGGCGTATGGGAGCCAAAATAACCATCGACTCGGCTTCGATGATGAATAAAGGTTTTGAGATGATTGAAGCCAAATGGCTGTTCGGACTCAGGCCTGAACAGATACGGGTAGTCGTGCACCCACAATCGGTCATCCACTCGATGGTGGAGTTCGAAGACGGAGCTGTGATGGCTCAATTGGGCATTCCCGATATGAAATTGCCTATCAGCTATGCTTTTTCGTATCCCAGACGGCTGAAAAGCAAAGCGCCCGGACTGGATTTCAGTCAGTACAACAGCCTGACTTTTGAGGAACCGGATACAGAGCGGTTCCGCAACCTGGCATTCGCTTTTGAAGCCGCAGCCAGAGGAGGAAACGCTCCTTGCATACTGAATGCCGCCAACGAAATAGCTGTTGCCGCCTTCCTGCGCGAAGAAACAGGCTTCCTGCAGATGAGCGACATCATCGGACAAACCCTGCTGAAGGCTTCTTTCATCGCTGACCCGACATTCGAAGATTATGCAGCAACAGATGCCGAAGCGCGGAAGATAGCTTCCGAACTGATTAAAATAACCCATTAACAACAACAGATAAAACGAATTATGGACACATTCCTTATTAAGGCCCTGCAACTCATTCTGAGTATATCAATATTAGTTTTTATTCATGAGCTGGGGCATTTCCTTTTTGCCCGTCTGTTCAAAGTCAGAGTAGATAAGTTCTATATCTTTTTTGATCCCTGGTTTGCCCTTTTCCGCTTCAAACCGAAAAAGAGCGAGACGGAATACGGAATCGGCTGGCTCCCCCTGGGCGGATACTGCAAAATAGCCGGTATGATAGATGAGAGCATGGATAAAGAACAGCTGGCCCAGCCGCCCCAGCCCTACGAATTTCGTTCCAAGCCGGCAGGGCCGCGTTTGCTCATCATGCTGGCCGGCGTCTTGTTTAACTTTATCCTGGCTTTGTTTATCTACTCGATGATCTTGTTTGCCTGGGGCGATACGTATCTGCCTCTGAAGCATATGAAGCTGGGGATGGATTACAGTGAGACGTTCCATGAGGTAGGTTTTCAGGATGGAGATATCCTGCTCCGCGCCGATGACGTAAAACTGGAACGTTTTGGCGCCGACGCCCTCCGCGCCGTAGTGGGAGCAAGTACCGTTACCGTACTCCGGGAGGGAGTGGAAACGACCATTTCCATCCCTGAAGATATGATGCAACGGGTGATGCGTGATAAAAAGGGATTTGCCTCCGTACGTATCCCGATGATAGTCGAAGGTTTCTCCGGTGATGACTCTCCTGCCGCTCTGGCCGGCTTGCAGGAAGGGGATACCATACTGTCGATAGACGATGCGCTTACTCCCACCGTATATGATGTCCGTAAGCAGTTGGAAAACAGGAAACATCAGGAAATTACCGTAGGATTCAGCCGCAACGGCATCCTGCAGTCGCTCCGTTTCCGCACCGACACAGCCGGTAATATGGGGATATTCCTTATCAACAATCCCAACCGCATCTATCCTACGATGACGCATACGTATGGCTTTTTCGCCTCATTCCCTGCCGGTATCCGCCTGGGAGTGAATACGCTGAAAGGATATGTGGGAGATATGAAATACGTTTTTACACGAGAAGGAGCCTCCAGCTTAGGTGGTTTTGGAGCCATCGGTAGCCTTTTCCCCGCTGTATGGGACTGGCAGACTTTCTGGATGACTACTGCTTTTATTTCCATCATACTGGCCTTTATGAATATCCTGCCTATTCCGGCATTAGACGGCGGACATGTGATGTTCCTGCTTTACGAAGTGATCACCCGCCGCAAGCCCAGCGATAAATTCCTCGAATACGCACAGATAGCGGGTATGCTGATTCTCTTCGGCCTTTTGATATACGCCAACGGTAACGATTTGTTCCGCTTCTTCTCCACATGAGAAGAAGAGGGAACTATCGTAAGTGGCTGTGCCTGATACCGTAGAGAAAATAGATGAAGAAACCGAACACACTCCAGCCTAACAGACGTATCCAGGCTGCTCCGGGGAGGAAGACCATTTGCACAATACAGATAGCGGCTCCCAGCAAGGGGAGGAAAGGCGAGAAGGGCGTCCGGAACGGACGCTTCAGGTCAGGCTGTGTCTTGCGAAGGATCACCACTGAGATACACACAATGGTGAATGCCAGTAAGGTACCGATGGAGACCAGTTCGTTTAGTACCTGCAAAGGAAACAATCCGGCAATAAGGGCGGTAAGAAAACTGGCCAGGATGGTGGCATTCTGAGGTACGCCGTGTTTCTTATTCACTTTCGAAAGCGTCCGGGGCAATAAACCATCTTTGGAGATGGCAAAATAAATGCGCGACTGCCCTAAGGTCATCACTAAGATAACCGAGCTAAGCCCTGCAATGGCTCCTATCTTGATGAGCGGACTCAACCAAGCCAGGCCTTCGCCCGCACGGTCGATAGCTAAAGCGATGGGAGCCGGCACACTCAGCTCTTTATAATTGACGATACCTGTAAGCGTAGCTGTGACGGCAACATAAAGCAGCGCACAGATAAGAAGTGAGATCAGGATGCCCTTGGGCATGTCTTTCTGTGGATTACGGGTCTCCTGAGCAGCTGTCGAAAGGGCGTCGAAGCCTAAGAAAGCAAAGAATACGATGCCGGCGCCACGCAAGATACCACTCCAGCCGTAATGACCGTATTCACCTGTGTTTTCGGGGATGTAAGGAACCCAGTTGGCGGTATCGATATAAGAAAATCCGAAACCGATGAATAAGAGTATAACACATACTTTGATGACTACAATGATATTGTTGATCGAAGCCGATTGTTTGATCCCTCCCATTAGAAAGGCTCCCACCACAGCAACAATGAACACAGCCGGAAAATTAAAGAAACTACCTGTCAGGCCCCAGCTTCCATCGGCATAATAAAATGTGGATTGTGAGATACGCGGCGAGAGGCTGATGCCCCAGCCATCAAACAAACTCATCATATATCCCGACCATCCGACGGCCACGGAAGAGCAGGCAAAGAGGTATTCAAGAATAAGCGTCCATCCTATAAACCAGGCCAGCAGCTCGCCCATAGTCGCATAACTGTAGGAATAGACACTGCCCGAAACGGGGATCATGGCGGCAAATTCGGAATAACACAGTCCTGCCAGGATACAGCCGGTAGCCGAGATAAGGAACGAAATAGTCAGGCCCGGCCCGGCATACTCGGCAGCGGCCTGCCCGGTGATCACGAAAATACCTGCTCCCACAATGGCACCGATCCCTAAAGCTACTAAATTGCTGGCAGTCAGATTACGCTTTAGCCCTCCATTCGATCTGGAGGCTTCTTCTAAGATAGTTGTAATATCTTTTTTCTTGAATAGTCTGTCTAACATAGAGTTGAAATTTGCACAAAAATAAGAATACTTTTGAGTTTTTTCAGACTATTTGCTTATATTCTTTAAAAAAAAGAGAGGAACTGCCCCCTGGGGGCCGGTTCCTCTCTTTTCAGGGGGCCTTAAGCCGGATTAATCCGTTTTACTGTTTTACACCAGCTGATCAGGCATTTTTGCAATCGCCCGAAGAGAAGGCGACCAGCATCCATACCGTCTTTTCCTGTCCTTTCAGGTAGTCGCTTATCAGTGAAACGGTGGATTCGTCTTTTGCCTCGGAAGCAAGAGAGAGTATCGTACGCTCTTCGCCGATAAGCAGGCTATACGTCTCAAGGATATTTTTCAATGCTTCTTCACCACATGAAACGCCGGAAACTTCTTTTACGCGGGCTGTTTTCAGATATTCGCTGAAGGTATTCACCGGTTCTCCGCCGAGCATGAGGATGCGTTCGGCTATTTCGTCTATCTTTTCGGCAGCATCGTCATAGAGGTCTTCAAACTTGCTGTGGAGCACAAAGAAGGCATGTCCTTTAATATTCCAATGGAATCCACGTAGATTGGTGTAAAATACCTGATAATCAGCCAGCAATTCTTGCAGACCGGAAACTACTTTGCTTACTTTGGAAGCGTCTAAATGAAGATAATCTAATGTTTTCATACTTAATTTGTTTTTATAGTTTTAAATCCATTTCTTTCTTTAATCCACGACAAAGGTAAAAGAATAAACGATAAGTATCAAACAGAAAATATCTATATTGAATAGATATAGTTTATATCTGTCCTCCTCCCACCCGCTCCGCCTTATTTTGTCTGTTTTTTGCCCGTATGAGGGTCTTTCACGAATAAGAAGGGTGTATTACAAATAAAAACAATCGCCTGAACGGGCTTAAAACCGCCTTATTCAAGATTGCTTTCTTTGGGCTGGATA
>JAISZA010000167.1 GCA_031269535.1 Tannerellaceae bacterium | reverse complement strand
AAAAAACGGTATTGTTATCCTTCATAAATAGCATCTGAAAACATAACTTCAAAGTTCATCTGCCAACTCAAATGCATCCGGCTATCTGGGGTGCATTTGGTTTTTTCCGGTTTATTGATTACATTTGTTGAGAAAACCTTATGTATAACATTCAAACTATTGATTCTATGACAACTGATTTAATTACAACTGATTTAATTACATTCAACTGCATGCGCATCAGAAAGGAATTTGACAAACATTTTCCACACATAACAGCCATAGCGAAGCAAAGTGAAAGCCCCGGACGATTTAAAGAAGAACTGTGTTCGTTTGTCTCTTCCCGGTCCGGACAGGAATCATCTGTGGAAGAAGGGGTACGGGATATCGTAATAAACAGATTATTGCGATTGATACAGTACGATGATATGCCGGTAGATGAGTTATCCACAGGCGAATGCCTGAAGATCCATACCATGACTTATCTGTGGCAATTCCTGAATGACCGGCTACCGGATGAGGTGCCGGCAGATTTGTTTATTGATTTATACCATCAGTTTGACTTACTGGAACATCCAAAAGCGATTTCTCCCGACTATCACCAGGTGAAACGGCAGATGAAGCGCTGGCCGACCGGGCTCGACAAAGAGGTGATTGCCATACGCGAGGCCAATAAAGAACGTCTCATCCACTGCCTGATACGTAAAATAGAACATCGCTCCCATTCTTCCAGATACCGCTTTGAAGAAGGTATGACAGAGGAAGAAAAATACGCGCAGGTGAAGGAATGGTGGAACAGCAGCCGCTTCCATCTGGCAATGGCCGTGAAAAGCCCTTCGGAACTGAATAGTTTCATGGACAACTCACTGCCGGAAAAGACCATGCAGCTGCTGATGAAGGCCCGGAAGAAACAAATGCCTTTCTTCGTCACTCCCTATTATCTATCGTTGCTGAATACTGGCGAAGGAGGGTATAACGATGCAACCATCCGCTCGTACGTGCTCTATTCGGAAGAACTGGTCGATACGTACGGCAGGATAAAAGCCTGGGAACGGGAAGATATCGTCGTGAACGGCGAGCCGAATGCAGCCGGCTGGCTGCTTCCCGACGGGCATAATATCCACCGCCGGTATCCCGAAGTAGCCATTCTGATACCCGATTCCATGGGGCGTGCCTGCGGAGGGCTCTGCGCTTCCTGCCAGCGGATGTACGATTTTCAGAGCCAGCGCCTGAACTTCGACTTCGAAGCCCTGAAACCCAAAGAGAACTGGGAGCATAAACTCCGCCGCCTGATGCAGTACTTCGAAGACGATACCCAGTTGCGCGACATCCTGATCACCGGGGGCGACGCCCTGATGAGCCGGAACGAAACGCTCCGCAAGATACTGGAAGCTGTCTATAAAATGGCACTCCGGAAGAAAAAGGCAAACGAGAAACGCCCCGAAGGCGCGAAGTATGCCGAGATGCAGCGCGTCCGTCTGGGAACCCGCCTGCCGGCCTACCTCCCCCTGCGGATTACCGGCGAACTGGTCGATATACTGAAAGAATTCAGAGAGAAAGCCGCTGCTATCGGTATCTCCCAGTGTTATATCCAAACCCATTTCCAGTCGCCGCTCGAAGTAACTCCCGAAGCCCGGCAGGCCATCGAAGCCCTGCTCTCTGCCGGCTGGACGGTTACGAATCAGATGGTTTACACCGTAGCGGCCTCCCGTCGCGGACATGCCGCCCAACTGCGCCGGACGCTGAATGCCATAGGGGTGGTGAGCTATTATACCTTCTCGGTCAAAGGATTTCAGGAGAATTATGCCATGTTCACCCCCAACAGCCGCTCGCTTCAGGCGGAGAAAGAGGAAAAGCTGTTTGGCCGGATACCCGGCGAAAAGCGCGACGAGCTGCACAATATCATCCAGCACAAAAGACCACTGGGGAAAAACCTGATGCGCTTCCTGGATGAGAACAAGCTCCTCTTTGCCGGCACCGACCGCAACGTGCTGAACCTTCCCGCCATAGGCAAGAGCATGACCTTCGTAACGGCCGGTATCACCGCCGAAGGAAAACGCATCCTGCGCTTCGAGCACGACGCCAGCCGCCGCCATAGCCCCATTATCGACAATATGAAAGAGGTCTATATCGTAGAAAACAAATCGCTGGCAGCTTACCTACGGCAATTGAAGGAAATGGGCGAGTCTGCCGACGAATACGTTACGATATGGCACTACTGCGAAGGTACGACCGAACCCCGCTTCCCTCTCTACGAATATCCGCCGTACCCCTTCCGCATCACCGGAGAGATGACGAATCTGAAGATTGAAGCAAGCTCCCTGGAATAAAAAAAGAAATCCTCGATCTTGTTGGCAGTCAATATCTTTATATCAAACAGAACAGTTTATTTATCCTTATCTGCAGATTCAATTTAAAATATGGCTATATTTACGCCACGAATCACAAATTAAAAAGTATAAGGAAATGAAAAAACGACTCATGATTTTAGTATCCGGTTTTTTGTTTATTGCATTTACCGGCTTTGCCCAACAGGACAGGCCTGCCGACTGGGCCTTTTTCGGCAGATACGAGAAAGCCAATGCGCAAGTAAATACTCCTCCCAAGGCGGTATTTTTAGGTAATTCCATCACCGATGGGTGGTGGGGAATCGACTCTGCCTTCTTTATCAACAATAATTACCTCGGCCGGGGGATAGGGGGGCAAACGACGGCTGAGATGTTGGTGCGCTTCCGGGCCGACGTGATAAACCTGAAGCCCCAGGCGGTCGTTATTCTGGCCGGCACAAACGATATTGCACAGAATATAGGCTATATCTCCCTGGAGAATATTTTCGGGAATATCGTATCCATGGTAGAGCTGGCCAAGGTGCATAACATCCTGCCTGTCCTTTGCTCCATCCTGCCGGTGTATGATTACCGCTGGCGTCCGGGGCTGGAACCTGCCGGCAAGATCGTCCGGCTCAACAGCTGGATAAAAGACTATGCCGAAAAGAATGGCTGCGTCTATGTGGACTATCATTCGGTGCTGAAAGACGAGCGCGACGGTTTACCCCAGCAATATTCCTTCGATGGCGTCCATGTGAATATTGCCGGCTATAAGATTATGGAAGAAATCGTGCACGAGGCACTTACCAATGCCTTAAAATAAAAACACACAGGATGATAAAATCCAATGATTTTCCCCTTGTAATATAAGAAAAAACCTGGTACAATCTCAGGCCAAAGAAGGGATTATATTATACATAAAGTGTTATGATACAGAATGAAAGAAATGCCCGGAAAGAACAGGTGTTACACATTGCCCGTCAGATGATGACGGCCGCCCGCACGGCTCCCAAGGGGAAAGGGTTGGATATTATTGAAATAGCGATGATAACGGACGATGATATCTGCCGTTTATCAGACGAGATGTATAAATTAGCCGATGAGACAGGACTGAAATTCATCCTGCGCGATGCCGCCAACGTCTTACACGCGGAAGCTATCCTGGTTATCGGCAGCGTGCAACAAACGCATGGATTGAACTGCGCCCATTGCGGATTCGCCACCTGCGGCGAAAAGCCCGAAGCTGTTCCCTGTGCGATAAATGCCGTGGATGTAGGGATTGCCATTGGGTCGGCCTGTGCGACGGCTGCTGACTTGCGCGCGGATACCCGTGTCATGTTCAGCGCCGGCCTGGCTGCCCAGCGCCTGCGTATCCTGGGCGATTGCCGGACTGTCATGGCCATCCCCCTCAGCGCCTCCTCCAAAAACTCCTTTTTCGACAGGAAAACCGACTAATCCGGGTAGTATGGACTCTATGGGTTGCTACGGTCAGGGAGGTTTTGCGTGTGGGATTATTTTGTACCTTTGCTGCATATATAAAATATTCCGTTATGCCAGATAAAACATATAAAACCAAAGATAATCCACCGGAGACAGTCAGTGAACCTGCTGAAACATACCGAAGTATAAACGCCGGAACTTCATCATCCGACGATGGTACCTGGAATCCCAATGTTCCTTTCTGTGGTACACAGGAAGAATGGTGGGAACATTTTCATCGTATCGAGGAAGGCTCATTCTGTCCCGTTTCCGAAGTCCACCAGCGTATTTCACAGTGGTTGGACAAATGAAAGAAGTAATAGCCTCCCACGATTATGAGGAACATTTAACTGAAATCCTTGAGTGGGGTATTGAAACATTCGGTATTGCTCAGGCAAGAAAATATTTCCTCACCATATCACATTTTGTTGAAAGACTTGACACTGACTACACTTATCATCCCGAATGCCGGCATCTTGCAACTAAAAGCCGCATGTATCGCAACATCATTCTTGATGCACATCTGATTATTTACCGGATTACAGTCGAGCGCATTGAAGTGCTGGATATTATCCATTCCGCATCAAGTA
>JAISZA010000047.1 GCA_031269535.1 Tannerellaceae bacterium | reverse complement strand
AATTACTGATTCCGGCCAAGTGTGAGGTGTAGATTGGCTCAAAACGACTGAAAAACCTCAGGAGTGAACATAAGATTGGCTCAAAACGACTGAAAAGCTTCAGGAGTGAACATAAGATTGCTTCAAAACGACTGAAAAGCCTCAAGAGTGAGGTGTATCATGTTTCAAAACGATTGAAAAGCCTCAGGAGTGAACAGAAGATTGGCTCAAAACGATTGAAAAGCCTCTTGCTATACTTCCTGCGAGGCGAAAAAAAGGCCGGCAACCTTTATCTATTTATCATGCAGGCTGCCGGCCGTGGATTTGGTTCCTTGCAAGGGTGAAGCAATCCAGACCGGGCACACCCTGGATTGCTTCGTACCTCGCAATGACGATAGAAATCCATTGAATCTGCGACAATTTGAATTGCACCCGATACCGGGCTTTTTATTTCCGTTACATCAGAAAATGTGTATATTTGCAGCTTGATATTAAATAATAAGTGTACTACTATATGAGCGAGGCTGCTGAAATGCCTGATTATCTTTTTGAAAGCAGTTGGGAAGTATGTAATAAGGTAGGTGGAATATATACTGTCCTCTCTACCAAAGCGCATACCTTGCAGGAGATATATCCGGATAAAATTATTTTTATAGGACCGGATGTGTGGAAAAAAGAAGAGGCGCCGGATTTCTCAGAAGATGAGACTTTATTTGCCGGCTGGAGAGAGCAGGCTGCTACCGAAGGACTGTATATGAAAACAGGCCGCTGGGAGGTACCGGGCAAACCCATCGTCGTTTTGATAGACTATAGCCCGTTTTTCAGCCAGCGCAACGAGCTTTTTTATCAGATGTGGGACTGCTTCGGAGTGGATTCGATGCATGCGTATGGCGATTACGACGAATCCTGTGTGTTTGCCTATGCCGCCGGACGTGTGATCGAGAGCTTTTATAACTTCTATCAACTGGACGATAAAAAGGTAGTCGCATTGTTTAATGAATGGATGTTGGGAATGGGCGCTTTATATATAAGGAAGCGCTTACCTGCTGTCGCAACTCTTTTTACGACACATGCCACTTCGGTGGGACGTTCCATCTCCGGCAATAACAAGCCCCTCTACTCCATGATGAAAAGTTATGATGGCGACCAGATGGCGCAGGAACTGAATATGGAAGCCAAACACTCGGTGGAGAAACAGGCGGCCCGGCATGTGGACTGCTTCACTACGGTAAGCGATATCACTGCTGCTGAGTGTAAACAATTACTTTATAAAGCGCCGGATATTGTTACGCCCAATGGTTTTGAGCGTAATTTCGTTCCGGAAGGCGAAGTATATACAAAAAAACGGGAGAAGGCGCGCAATACGCTGATTCGTGTGGCGGAGAAACTTTTGGGCTGCCCCATCCATCCCAATGCCATACTGCTGTCCACCAGCGGGCGGTACGAATATCGCAATAAGGGGATAGATGTATTTATCGACGCCATGGACAGGCTCCGCCATTCGGAGCAGCTACAGCGTGATGTGATTGCTTTTATCATGGTACCGGCCTGGACAAAAGCTGTCCGCGCCGACCTGAAGTTTGTCATCGAAAAGGATTATCCGGTAAACGCTCCTTTGCAAATGCCCTTTGCTACCCACTGGCTGAATTGGATGGAACAGGATAAGATACTGAATTACATCATCCAGAAAGGATTTACCAACGAGCCTTCCGAGAAGCTGAAGATCATCTTTGCACCTTGTTATCTGACAGGCAGAGACGGGATATTCAATACATCGTATTACGATTTGCTGATAGGTATGGATGCAACGATATATCCTTCGTATTACGAACCCTGGGGATATACGCCTCTGGAGAGTATCGCCTTTGGCATACCTACCATTACCACCGACCTGGCAGGTTTCGGCTTATGGGCAAAAAAGGAAGGAATAGGCGAAGATATTACCCAGGGAGTGAGAGTGATCCATCGTACCGATACGAATTATCAGGAAGTGACCGAATTGATTATGCAGACCGTCCTGAGATTGTGCACAGAGAAAAAAGCAGGGCTTGCCGCCATTCGCGAACGCTGCTACAACCTGGCCTCCCTGGCCGAATGGGATAAATTTATCGTCTATTACCAAGCAGCTTACGGCATCGCACTGCAAAACGCCTGTAAGAGAATGGTACAAAAAAATGATTGAATATGAACGATAATATATATCTTTGCCCCGTCTCACTTGAATAAATAAAAAGTCAAGAGTAGAAAACCAGATTTGAAACATATAAAATGTCACAATAATGAAAATAAAAGCAAATAATGCCAATGCTCCGATATGGAAAGAAGTTTATTCGCATTCATCACTCCCTCAGGTATTGAAACCTTTAGAAGAAATAGCCCGTAATTTGTGGTGGGTGTGGAATCATGAAGCCCCTCAGTTGTTTGCCAGACTGGATGAGAAACTGTGGGAATCAACCGAAGAGAACCCGGTTCTTTTGCTTCAAAGCCTGTCGGTTAAGCGGATGGAGGAAATCATCAGCGATAAAGCCTTGATGAACGAAATAGCGGAAGTATATGCCTTGTTCAAAAACTACATCCACACAGCTCCCGACCTTTCGAAGCCTTCCGTCGCTTATTTCAGCATGGAATACGGTCTGACCAATGTGCTTAAAATATATTCGGGAGGGCTGGGGGTGCTGGCAGGCGACTATCTGAAAGAAGCCAGCGACAGCCGGATCGACCTGGTAGCCGTAGGTTTCCTTTACCGGTATGGGTATTTTACGCAATCCCTGTCGATGGAAGGTCAGCAGATTGCCAATTACGAAGCCCAGAACTTCAGCGCCTTGCCCCTGAACCAGGTCATGGATGCGGGCGGACAGCCTCTGCTGCTGGAAGTACCCTTCCCCGGACGTATCGTATATGCTCATATCTGGAAAGTAAGCGTAGGACGCATCTCGCTCTACCTGATGGATACCGATATCCCACAAAACAGCGAATGGGACCGCTCAATTACGCACCAGCTATACGGCGGGGATTGGGAAAACCGTATGAAACAAGAATATATGCTGGGCATCGGAGGCATACTCATGCTGAATAAATTAGGCATCAGAAAGCAGGTGTACCATTGCAACGAAGGACATGCCGCCCTGATTAATGCCCAGCGGCTGGTAGATTATATACAGAATGAAGGACTTAGCTTCAATGAAGCACTGGAAGTAGTCCGAGCCTCCGGATTGTACACCGTGCATACACCCGTCCCTGCCGGACATGACTATTTTGAAGAAGGACTGATAGGCAGGTATATGGGAGAGTTCCCTGCCAGAATGGGAATCTCGTGGCAGGAGTTTATCGATATGGGGCGCGAAAATCCCGGCTCAAACGAGAAGTTCTCCATGAGTGTATTCGCCCTCAATACCTGTCAGGAAGCCAACGGAGTAAGCCTGCTGCACGGGAAAGTATCCCAGCGTATGTTTGCTCCGATCTGGAAAGGATATTTCCCCGAAGAGTTGCACGTGACTTATGTAACCAACGGTGTGCACATGCCCTCCTGGGCTGCCACAGAATGGAAACACTTCTTCGCTACCCATTTCTCTCCGGATTTCATGAACAATCAGTCGAACAAAACCTATTGGGAAGTCATCCAACGGATGCCGGATGAAGAAATATGGAATATCCGTAAAACACTCAAAAATAAATTGGTCGATTACATAAAAGTACGATTCCGGGATAACTGGCTGAAGAACCAGGGCGACCCTTCGCAGGTCGTTTCCATCCTCGAAAAAATCAATCCCAATGCACTGCTGATAGGCTTCGGACGGCGTTTTGCAACCTATAAACGCGCCCACTTATTGTTTACAGACCTGGCGCGCCTGGCAAAGATTGTCAATAACGAACGCTATCCGATTCAGTTTATTTATACCGGGAAGGCCCATCCTGCCGATGGCGGAGGGCAGGGATTGATCAAACATATTATTGAGATATCACGCCGTCCGGAATTTCTGGGGAAGATTATTTTCCTTGAAAATTACGATATGCGCCTGGCACGCCGTCTCATCTCCGGGGTCGATGTATGGCTGAATACGCCCACCCGACCCCTGGAAGCCTCCGGTACCTCGGGTGAGAAAGCTGAAATGAACGGAGTACTCAATTTCTCCGTATTAGACGGATGGTGGTACGAAGGCTATAAAGAAGGAGCCGGATGGGCACTGACCGACAAACGTACCTACGAAAACCAACAGTATCAGGACCAGTTAGACGCTGCTACCATTTACCATACGCTGGAGAATGAGATCATCCCGCTCTATTATGCCCGCAACAGCAAGGGACTGTCTCTCGAATGGATTCAATACATCAAAAACTCCATCTCGAGGATTGCCCCCGAATATACCATGAAACGTATGCTCGACGATTACATCCGCATATATAATAAATTAGCGAACCGTTCGGCTCATCTGAAAGAGAATGAGTTTGCCAGGGCAAAAGAAATAGCAGCCTGGAAAGAAGAAGTCGTTGAACACTGGGATAGCTTCGAGGTCGAATCGTTTACGAGCGACAGCGAATGGGCTTCCAACCAGCCTCTGGTTGGTAAACTGTACGCTTATCAATTAGTGATCGACCGCAAAATGCTCAAAGGCATGTTGGGAGTGGATATGGTGGTAGGCTGGGATAACCCGGAAACAAATACACTGGAGCTTAAGGCCGTTCATCCCTTCTGCCTGGAGAAAGAAGAAGGTTCGCGGCTGTATTTCAGTCTGGAAGTAGCCTCTGCCGAAGCCGGCATCCACAAAGTCGGCTTTCGCGTCTATCCTGTAAATCCCGAACTGCCCCACCGTATGGACTTTGCATACGTGAGGTGGATTACGGTCTGACTTATTTCAAATCGCTCCCGCTGAAAGACAGCGGGAGCAGAGAGGCTGCACTCTCCGCTATGTAAACCGTCTCCTGCCCGCAGAGTAGTACCTGGATGGGATGCTGATAGCGGTTTTCGGTCTCGAGCAATACCTGACGGCAGGCGCCGCAAGGGCTTATCCGCTCTGTTTGCCTGCCTCCCGTCTGGGCCGAGATGGCGATAGCGCGTACGCTCAGGCCGGGATAATGCGAGCCGGCATAAAACAAAGCGACGCGCTCGGCACATAAGCCGGAAGGATAAGCTGCGTTTTCCTGATTATTTCCGGTTACAATCACACCATTATCCAGTAAGACAGCTGCTCCTACGCGAAATTCAGAGTAAGGAGCATACGCCCCGTGCGTAGCGGCGAAGGATAAGTGAGCCAGCGCTTTCAGCTCGTCCGGCAATTCTGCAACCGCATATGCCTTTATTTTTGTTTCGATAAGGATTTCTTCCATGAAGTATCTATGTATTTAAAAAAGCAGGATTACCCTTTCTTTTCCGAAAGGATAACCCTGCCTCTGGTTTGCCGAAAAAGAAGCGAAGCAATTATGCTTCTGCCTGTATTTCCCTGACAGAGATATACGAGCGGTTTTCTTTTCCTCTATGGAAAGCGACTTGCCCGTCGATCAATGCGTACAAGGTATGGTCTTTGCCGATACCTACGTTTTTACCGGGGTGGTGGGTGGTACCTCTCTGGCGGACAATGATATTGCCTGCTTTGGCTATTTCTCCGCCAAAAAGCTTAACGCCTAATCGTTTGCTATGCGATTCACGACCGTTCTTCGAACTTCCTACACCTTTTTTATGTGCCATTTTTTAGTCCTCCTTACTTGTTAAACAACAATTTGTTTGATATTCACTTCCGTAAACTGCTGACGATGCCCGTTCAGCTTACGATAGCCTTTTCTTCTCTTCTTATGGAAGATCAATACTTTATCGCCTTTTACCAGTGGGGAGAGTACTTCGGTTACGACTTTTGCTCCTTCTATCGTAGGCGCTCCTACCTTTATCACGCCCTCATTGTCAACCAGCAATATTTTTTCAAATTCAATAATGGCTCCCCTTTCAGCATGGCGAATGTGGTGAACGAATAATTTTCTGCCTTCTTCAGCTTTGAATTGCTGTCCGTTAATTTCTACGATTACGTACATCTGTTTTATTCTATATTTAACAGTTAATGTTCCGGGGGCGGAGGCTTTCCCAGGCTCACTTATTTACCCTTGAGGAATCAGTGTGCAAAATTACTATTCTTTATTCGAACCGCCAAATTTTTTGGGTGCATTTCCAGGGCGGCTTGGGTTTGACCTATGAAAACATCCATTTATTCATGAAAATTTTGCGTTTGAAATAGAGGATGCCGCTCATAACAGTGGTAGGTATTCCGATAAAATTTATCATGTGAAATACTCACAAAGCGCTATAATTTCACAAATACGCCAAAAAGAGGAAAAGATTTATTTGGCGACTTCTCGCTTGATTGATGAGGCATACCAAATCAATGTTGAAGAAGCTGCTGTACTCGCAATTTGTTGGCTATCTTATTTTATAATTGTTTGTAATGAGGTTATTACCGATATAACAAAATGGTTAATTATTTTTGCTATAAATACTGAGTCTTCCTGAAAACCAGTTAACACCCAGTTTTTTATTATTGCATGTGCTCCATAAACGTTAAAAAAGTATGCTTCTCGATATCCCCTTATATGTACTTTGCTTGATTCATTGTCACCACCGAGGAATGCATTTCTTAGGGAAGAAATAAGATATTTCTGTGCACCGCTATCTTCATCCATCGCTAACACGACTATGCAGAATGCTCTGTTCTTTAGAATTTCATCACACACGATTGCAAGTATTCTATCAACATCTTCTATCCCGCGAACCTTTTCAAGAATTGTATTTATAAATTCTTTAGTCAGTTCCCGTAACAACTCTTGGGGTGAACTGTAATATTTATAAAATGTACTTCTATTAATATTCGCACTTCTACATAATTCCGTGATCGAGATCTCATTAATAGACTTGGTCTCTATTAGCTCTACCAAGGCATCTTTTAAAATCAATTTCGTCAGCTTGATTCTTTTATCTTCTACATTCATTGTTTTTTTGCCTTTTAATATACAAAAAAGTTCATTATCGTTTATTAAAGTACTTTTTTTATCAAGTAATATAATTTGTTGTACAAATATAATTTAACTTAGAGGCTAAAAAATCATTGATGATAACAAATTGAATTAAAAAAAACATAAATAAATCAATCACATGACAAATAATAAGTTTTCTCAGTCAACAAAACCGAATGCTGAATACCTACTGTTAGTTTTATTACTGTTTGTCAGTGGCGTTTCACCGATGTATGTGTGGGCGCAGGACAAAAAGAAAGGAGCAGATTTGGATAGATACAATTATCAATCTGAGGCTTTTAAGGGACGTATTGCCGATTCTACCGCAAATGAAATTTACAACGGCTGGCAGCGTTCTTCTCAATACATCACAACAAAAGCAGGCATAAAATTAGCCATAGATATTATAAGACCGACAAAAAACGGAATACTTCACACAGAACGTTTGCCGGTTATTTGGCAGGCTACCATGTACCAGAGAGCCAGTAAGGACGAAAAAGGGAATATCTTATCTATTGTCGATACGAACCCCGGTTTGCAACGAATCCTGAAACAAGGTTATGTAGTGGCGTCTCTGGATCAACGTGGTCACGGAGCGTCTTTTGGCACAAATGCGGTCTTTGGCACAATGCCGAGTGATGCGGAGGATTTTTATGATGTTAATGAATGGCTTGCCAGCCAGACATGGAGCAACGGTAAAACAGGTATGTTCGGGTGTTCCGGAGTGGGCAGGACACAATGGGCGGCAGCCGCATCAGGAGCTCCGAGCCTTAAAGCCATTATTCCCGACTCTTTTCCATTCGGAGACATGGGGCCTTGGCGTTTTAACGGCATGAACGTTAATTTTTATGAGTTGTTTGCAGAAGGACTATATTATCTTGACGTAGTAAATCCAGCTCCTCCGGTAGATGAAGACAGGGATTCTTCCATGCTGAAAGCGGCTATTGAAGAGCATAAGGCAAATAAGGAACTGTTTAGACTTGCTCACCAAGAAACTCCTTACTACGATAGTTGGAGCGAAACCTTGAAATCATACCCACATAAAGATGCGGAGGTATCCACAGCCTTTGAAGCGATTAACAAAAATGGCATAGCCGTTTATCTGTTGGGTGGATTTTTCGATCCGGTAGTGACAGACGTGCTTTATGCCTATAATAGTTTGAAGAGTCCTAAAAGACTTACTATCGGACCGTGGGAGCATTGCCAATCAACAGCCAGTATGGACGAGTTTGATTGGGCGGCAGAGCATCTCCGCTGGTATGACTATTGGTTAAAGGGGATAAACAATGGCGTAATGGACGAAGAACCTGTACGCTACCATACGACTAACGCTCCTGATGGCAATAAATGGAAAGTCTCACAGGGATTTCCTCTTTCTGATGCAAAAGTCCAAAAGTATTATTTTGACAAGGGTACGTCCGGCACAGTACAATCCGTTAATGACGGTTCCCTATCCGTGAAAAAACCAAGAAAATCTTACGGGCAAGATGATTACAAAATCGACTATACCGTATCAACCAGTCAACTTTCTACCGATTCAAATGGAGCAGAAACGGGAACAACTAAGCCTGTTGACTTTACTCCGTTGGACGCAAAATCGCTGACCTATACCACGCCTCCGTTATCTTCAGACATGGTGGTTACCGGTATGCCAGTTGTACATCTGTGGTTAACTTCTTCTGCGAAAGAAGTAGACCTATATGCTTATTTGGAAGAAGTAGACGAAAATGGTATTTCAACGAAAATAGCGAATCAGAGCATTAAATCTTCTTGGGGAGGGATAAGGAACGCACCTCATGACACTATGAGATTGCCTTTTCATGGAAATTTAAGAAAAGGTGATGAACTCGAATTATCTCCCGACAAGCCGATAGAGATCGCATTTTTCTTAGTGCCCACATCTCATGTATTTAAAAAGGGAAATTGCCTACGGATAACCATTAATAATGCAGATAATGCAAATAAAGAAAATGAGGGAGCACCGACAGTGACCTTGTATCGCAATGCAAAACACGCTTCACATATCAGTTTAACCGTTGAACCTGAAAAGGGGAAATGAGTTGTGGCAATGTATTTAGTCATCCCTTAAAAAGGTTAACACGTTTGATATTGTTATGTTAAACAACAAAGAAAATCACCGTCAGTGTAGCTTTTTCTCCTCTTTGAGTGAACAGCTGAATCCCCGTCATCCCCCTTTACCTTCTAGCAGACAAAATTGATTGGTCAAGATTTAGTAAGAAATTTTCTGATTTATACTACTTGGATAATGGTCGTCCAGCTAAACCGATTCGTTTAATGTATAGTCTACTTATCTTTAAGTATTTACGTAATATTTCAGATGAATCTGTAGTGGAGTAGTGGAGTGAAAATGCTTATTATCAATACTTCTGTGGCCGTCAGCACTTTACTCCTGCCTATCCATGCAATGCAACAGAGCTGGTCCATTTTCGGAACCGTATTGGGAAGGAATCGAATCGATTCTTGAAGAGAGTATCCGGATAAATAACGATGATTCTTCAGGTAAGGGTGACAAGACCGCTTTTATCGATTCTACGGTACAAGAGAAAAATATCACCTATCCCACAGATGCGAAACTACACAAGAAAATAATAAAGAGGTGTCAATCTATTGCTGAAACAGAACGTCTCCCCCTCCTGTCGCATCGTCATTACGGGCCGTCATTGCGAACCTGAAGGGTGAAGCAATCCGGAGCGGGCACCCTGGATTGCTTCGTACCTCGCAAGGACGATAGAAATCCATTGAATCTGCGACAATTTGAAACACACCCAATTTTTTTGATTATTGTTACGAGTTACGACAGGGACACAGGGGGGGAGTACTGGAAAATACAGGATCAACTATTTCAGAACTTCCGTGAAACTAATCAATCTGTCCTCAGTAATGCTTTATAACAGTGTGCAGTTTTACTTCCATCCGTATCTTTACATCTTATCTCTTTTGCCGCAGATTCTCACATTAACTCAGTAGCTGTTCCAATGAATTTTATCGGGTTTGTACTTATCTTTTGGTTTATCGTTACCGGCCGGATACCCTATCGGAATAACATTCAGAGGAATGATATTGTCCGGAAGATGCAGCATCGTCCGAACGGTCGAAATACGTACCGTATCGGGATGGACAGCCGTCCATACCGCTCCCAGTCCCATAGCCTCAACCGCTAACAAAATATTTCCGGATGCCAGCGAGCAGTCAAATTCCCAAAAGGCGAGCTCGCCGGCTTTGACGGTCGAATCTCCGCAGACCACAATTGCCGCCGAGGCATGAGCCAGCATTTTGGCATACGGCAAGCCTGCCGCCAGAGAATCCATCACCGTACGGTCGTCGATAACAATAAATTGCCAGGGTTGCAGATTGACAGCCGAAGCCGCAGCCATTCCCGCCCGTACAATCGTGTCGAGCGTCTCTCTGGGAACCGTTTTTCCCGTAATAAAATTACGAACGCTCTTCCGCGAATGAATAACCGAAAGAGTTACATCTTTTTTTGACATCGTTTCCATTGTTACTGCATTATTAATCGTTTCTTTATTTCCGCATGAGAGCATAGCCGACAGGAAAGCAAATGATAGCCCCCAGGCTAACGTGTTAATTTTTAGTGTAAAATATTTCATCTTAAATGGATATTTATCGAATACGAAAGTACTGATTTTCCCAATACAACGAAAAAACCCCATTAAATTTATTCGGACTCTTGTCTTTGTCATCTGAAAAAAAGTTCAGGGAAAAAAGCAATTCTCCGGATAAAAATAACTGACCGGGAAGGCGAACCTGTAACAGGCAGTTTCTCTCTCTCGGTGACCGACGACAAAGTGGTAAGCCCGTCCAGCGGAGGCGCTCGACACATTCCCCCATAGACTTTTAACGAAAAATCCTTCACTCCTTCACAAGGAGTATAAGCCTTTGGGTGACACTCCGTTAAGGTGTGAAGGATGGGGGCCGCATCCTTCACATCTTACTGCGTGATCCGAACGGAAATCAGCCGACGGTTTTTGTCTGAAACAGCAGTTCCGGTTTATAT
>JAISZA010000141.1 GCA_031269535.1 Tannerellaceae bacterium | reverse complement strand
GGTGGGCGTTGACGGATTCGAACCGCCGACCCTCTGCTTGTAAGGCAGATGCTCTGAACCAGCTGAGCTAAACGCCCTTTTGTTTGTTGGCCTTATTTCTTTTAAGACGGTGCAAAGATATGCCTTTTTTGAATAACTCCAAATTTTTGCGGAGAAAACTTCGTTTTTGTAATGAAATTTCGGGGGGAGCTTATGTTTTTGTGGGGACGATACGGATGCCGGAGGATTCTATTGTGATTATTCCCTCTTTGTATAGTGCTCCGATGGCTTGCTTAAAGGCTTTTTTGCTGCAGGCGAACAAGGCGTATATTTCTTCAGGAGCACTCTTGTCGTGTAGCGGCAGGAAACCATTGTGTACTTTGAGCGATTCCAGTACCAGACTTGCAATTCCTTCTACTTTCCGGTATCCAAGCGGAGCGAGAGTGACATCTATCTTTTCGTCTTCGCGCACTTCTTTTATGTATCCTTTCAGTGATTCGCCTTTTTCCAGCGAACGGAATATTTCGTTGTGATAGACAAGTCCCCAGTGCAGATTATTGATAATCACTTTGTATCCTATATCGGTTTCGTCTGTTACCAGTAAGTCCACCTCCTGTCCTTTGATGTAGGAGGGTACGACGTTGTCGAGATATTTTTCGATACGTGCGGATGCCACGATACGTCCGCTCAGGTGGTCGAGGTGTACGTACACTACATACCACCTGCCTTCCTGCATCGGCATTTTTTGTTCCCGGAAGGGGACGAGCAGGTCTTTCATGATTCCCCAGTTAAGAAATGCGCCGGTGGGATTTACCGATTTGACTTCCATAAAGCGAAATTCACCCACCACGGCCAGCGGACGTGCCGTAGTGGCTATCAGACGTCCTTCATTATCATGGTAAATGAAGACCTCCACTTCGTCTCCCGTCTTTACATTTACAGGAACATAACGGGCCGGAAGCAGGATTTCAAGGCCCTCTCCTCCGTCAAGATACACGCCAAAATCCAGGTCTTTTATAATTTTCAACGTATTATAATTTCCAATTTCCAACATGGTTTTTTGTTTTTGTCGCAAAGGTACGGGATAATTTTGATTACTCGTGCAGCAATATATGAATGATTGCATCGTTATAAGAACGATATTACAATAAAGCACGCATTTGAAAAACAGATTATGAAAATTAAACTTCTATCAGCCATCTGGTTGATTTGTCTGCTTACATCTTGTGGTACTCCCAGAGATGTTCTTTATTTCCAGGGAGTTGATTCGCTGACTAAGGAACAGCTCACACAGATGAATCAGAATTATTCTTCGAGCATTTGTCCGGGTGATTTGTTGACGATTACTGTTACGGCATGGGACCCTACTGTGGCTACTCCGTTTAACCCTCCTGCCTGGGCCTATCCTTTGCAAGGGGAAACAGAGATTTCCAGTGCGACGCAGTTACATACCTATCTGGTTGACAATGAAGGATACATCACCTTTCCCGTAATAGGAAAAGTAAAAGCAGACGGCTTGTCGAAACAAGAATTAGCCAACTATTTGCAAAAAGAAATCTCGCTTTATCTGAAAGATGCTTTAGTAAGTATTCAGATTGTTAATTATAAGGTGGTTATTATGGGTGAAATTTCCCGTCCGGGCGCTATAACTGTCCGGAATGACAGAATCACAATCCTGGATGCAATCGGACAATCGGGCGACCTGACAATCAATGCCAACCGGAAGAATATCCTGGTCATACGTAATAATAACGGCGAAGTAGAATTTGGGAGGGTCGATATTACAAACCCGGCAATTTTTGCATCTCCCTATTTCTATCTGAAGCAAAACGACCTTGTTTATATCGAACCCAACAAACCTAAACAAAGGAATTATAATGTCACCCAGTCGCAAACGTTTACCATATCGATCGTTTCTACTTTACTGACGACTGTATCTGTAATTACCACAGTTCTTGTAGCTGTCTTAAAAAAGTAATAAAATATGACGATGGAAATAAAAGACAATGAGGTTATCGGATTGAAGAGTATTATCGTAAAATATCTCCTGCACTGGAGGCTGTTTGTACTCGTTTTTATACTATCTTTTATCCCTGCTATAATATACCTTGTATGGTATCCTCGTACATACGAGATGATGGCGCGCATTCAGATTATAGAAGATCAGGAATTGGGAGGAGGAAGCTTCGGATTGGGCGAAGCGGCAGGGCTGATGCGCTCCTTTGGACTGAACTCTATTGCCCAAGGGACCGTCAATATAGAAGACGAACTGAGTACATTAACATCCAACGCTTTACTGAAGAAAATGGTGTGTGATTTAGGCATTAATGCAGAATATAAAAGACCTTATTCATTCTATCGCCTGTATGAAAACAATCCGTATCTTCTGACCACTGATTCGCTGACAAATGAACGGCTTAACGAAGATATCGAATTTGCAGTACGCCTTCATGACGGGCAAATAATCGTCAGAACGAAATCTAAACGAATGGGAAAGCACACATTCCGCTTTTCTTCCTTACCGGCATTTATTTCATTGCCGAACGGAGATTTTACGCTTGATTATGCACCCGGAAAAACGAAAGATGCTTTGGAAAATATGAATATAATATTCTATCCCGCTACCTGGATAGCCGAAAAGCTGGAAGAAGAATTCCTGATAGAGGAAACATCAAAATCATCCACTGTTATCGAATTAAGTTGTACGGATTACGAGCTGAGCAGGGGAGTCAATATGCTGAACCGGCTTATTCACTTTTATAACGAAGATGCCGGGTCTTATAAAAGCAAAGAAGCCCTGAAAACACTGACCTATCTCAACGCCCGGATAGATTCTATCACCCGCTCCCTGGGGCTTATTGAAAGAGATATTGCCGTGTATAAGAATGCAAATAATCTGATGGATGGGGTGCATGATGTGGAGTTTTATATCGGACAAATGCACGAAATTCAGGTAAAACTAATCGAACTGGAATCCCAGTCGCATTTAGTAAAAATGATGGATGAGTTTGTTAAAGACCCGGCTAACAAATATAATCTTGTACCTATCCTTTTAAGTCAGGAGGGCGAAAAAGGCAGCCCTATTATGGCATACAATGATGTTTTGCTGGAGAGGACACGGGTGATACAAAATTCCAATAAAGATAACCCTATCGCTAAAAATCTGACCGAACAGGCAGACCAACTCAGGGAAAGTGTCTTTCTCTCCATTTCCAATGCCCGGAAAGCAACTCGGCAGGCGATTGATGAGATAAAAGAAAAAGAAAAAGAGCTTTTTAAACTGATGGAGACTTTTCCCGATAAAGAGCGTGATTTTATTGAATTAAAGCGCCAGCAGGAAATATTTCAGGGCGTCTATCTTATCTTGCTTCAGAAAAAAGAAGAGACCGCTTTGAGTAATGATTTAAACAGAGAAAGAGCAAAAATACTGGATGCCGCTTTTGTAAAGAGAAAGCCCATCGCTCCCCGTAAATTATACGCAGCTATCGGGATGATGATATTAACGCTGGTCGTTCCTGTGACTTACCTTTTTGCTAAAGAACAATCCCGCTCCTTAATCAAAGAATACCGCAGAGTAAAGAATCATTCCTGATGCTGAATATTTCAGAATTAGTGAAAAAACCAATGATGCAGAATTTTGTCTCTCTGGTTTTGTTGCAAGGGATAAATTATTTATTACCATTACTTACTTTCCCTTTTTTGTTCCGGGTATTAGGAGTTGAACATTGGGGATTGATTACATTTGGTTATACATTGATTCAGTATTTCGTGATATTTACTGATTTCGGATTTAATTTATCTGCTACGAAATATATTTCTACTCATCGCGATAGTTTACACCATATTAACCGGTATCTGAATAGTGCATTCATCTGTCGTTTTCTTTTAGCGGCGACAGGCTTTCTGTTTCTTCTTTTATTAACGATGCTGTTTGATAAATTCAAGCAGGAATCCTTGTTTTTTATTTCATATTTTGGGATTGTAATAGGGAATGTCATGTTTCCTATGTGGTATTTCCAGGGGATGGAGAAGATGAAATATATTACCGTATTCAATATTGTTGCCAAGTCGGTAAGTTTCATTCCTTTTTTTATATTTATCCGGGAGCCGCAGGATTACGCTTTGGTTCCGGTTTTTTACAGTATCGGATTTATTCTTGCCGGGCTTATCAGTATTTATATTATTTATTTCAAAGAGAAGATGAAATGGTTTATCCCTTCTCTGAAGGAGATCCGCTTTGCTTTTTCCGATAGTTTCACTTATTTTCTTTCTCGTCTGTCGGTATCTATGTTCACTAATATCAATACGTTTATTATTGGTTTGGTTTGCGGAAATACGGCGGTAGGATATTATTCGGCGGCAGAGAAATTATATCAGGCATATAATCAGCTATTGATTCCTTTTTCCGGTGTATTATTTCCCCATATTGCCAAAACGCGCGATGTCTCTTTCTTTAAACGCACCCTGAGATACATCACTCCGGCGAATATTATTTTATTAACCGGGATATTGCTTTATTCATCGTGGATTATACAGATTGTATATGGCGGATCGGCTCAGGAGGGCAGCTTACTGGTCTTTCGTATCCTGATGTGCGGCTGTTTCTTTACCATTCCATCTATGCTTCTGGGATATCCGTTTTTAGCGGCCATGGGGCATGCTCATTATACCAACTGGACGGTCGTCATTGTTTCTGTCTTTCACATCGCAGGCTTGTCTCTTTTCTTTGCCCTGGGTGTGCTCTCTGTTTACAGTGTGGCTGCCCTGGTTGTTTGCTCGGAATCTCTGTTGTTTGTTTTCCGTATCAGGGGAGTAAAAAAATATAAATTAATCTCATAGTAAAAAACATAAATTAATCTCATCATGAATAGTATAATTGATATCGACAAGCAATTCCCCGATAATCGTAGCGAAGGAGAGACCGTGCTGCGGCAGGCCCAGCTGGTTTTATTGCGGATGCTGAAAATAATTGATTTTATTTGTAGGAAGCATAACATCCGATATTGGCTTTGTTCGGGAACCTTGCTTGGGGCAGTTCGTCACAAAGGATTTATCCCCTGGGATGATGATCTGGATATTAGTATGCTGCGCGAAGATTATGAACGATTCATAAAAATAGCAGGAACCGAATTTCCCCACGACATGATGCTTCAGACACGTGAAACAGACCCGCACTACCATTACCTACCCCTTCCCTGCAAAGTAAGGGATAAAAAAAGTTTTATCCTCTCACCCGGTCATGAAGATGAACACGCTGAGAAGGGATTATTCCTGGATATTTTTCCGGCAGACCGCTACCCTCTCAACCCGCTTGTTTTTTGTTGGGAACGACTGGCGAAAGCCTATAATAAATTTATATGCTTATGTCTGGATTCGGTCAATTTTGCTGATGAATCGGTTATCCGTAAGTTTCTCTCGTTTTTCCATCCGATCTTCCATTTCCTGGTGGTACACTATCTGAAGTTTGCCCGGAAGATGATCGAGCGCAATAAAGGGCTGGGAACAGCCTGTTACATAGGCCATGGGTTTGATACCTTATGGAACAGATATTTCAAATATGACGATATCTATCCCCTGATTGAGATACCGTTTGAAGACGCCTCGTTTTTTGCCCCGCATACTCCGGATATCTATCTGCGGACAATATACGGGCCTGATTATATGACGCTTCCGCCGGAAGACAAACGCACTCAGCACGCCTCTGTGATAAAACCTATTTTATAAGGAGCGACTCCCTGAGAACTCGTCCTTTGCTGCGATACCATTCCTCTTTTGTCCTTGAATATTTAGTCGTTTGCTCTGATACTTTTATTCTTTTCACCTCCGTGAAAAGAATAAAAGGTCTGCACAAAAACATTAGTATATCCTTATCCGGGTAATAAAAGGCCGGTCCCCGGCAGCTAAAGGAT
>JAISZA010000086.1 GCA_031269535.1 Tannerellaceae bacterium | reverse complement strand
AATACAAAAACAATATAGGTTCCGTAGGCAGCATAGGCAGCCGGAGATTATCTGCGGACATCATTAGGCTGCCCTTTCAGGGCGCGTATCGGATTATTCCGTTTTATACCCAGGGCGTTGCCACCGGAACCCAGGGCGTTGCCCTGGGCTGGGGTATTCTGGGCTTTCAGCCCGGGTGCATTTGACTATGTCGATTTTCATTTCAAATGGTCGCATCGTCATTGCGAGGTACGAAGCAATTCAGGGTGCCCGCTCTGGATGAGTGCATTTGACTACGTCGATTTTAAATTCAAATTGTCGCATCGTCATTACGGGCCGTCATTGCGAAAGGGAGGGTGAAGCAATTCAGACCGGGCACCCTGGATTGCTTCGTACCTCGCAATGACGATAGAAATCCATTGAATCTGCGACCATTTGAATTGCACCCTGTTAAAAGGATAAATAAAAAAACTAATGCTACATTTGTATGCTCCGGCAAGGGGAATACGGCATGTGGCATTTTACATCATACACTTAATAATAAATTTACTACCGACATGAAACATCTGACATTATTTGTAGGCGCACTCTGCTTCATTGCGTGCAAGCCGACAACGGATACAACCGCGTATCCGGATTATCCCATCGAACAGGTAAACCTGACACAGGTAGAGCTGACAGACGCTTTCTGGCTGCCGCGCATCCGGACGATACAACAAACAACGATCCGCTATGCGTTCGGCAAATGCGACTCGGAAGGTCGTCTGGAGAATTTCCAGACGGCCGCAAGGGTGATGAAAGGCGAAAAAGGGAAGGTGAGAGGCGTTATGCCTTTCGACGATACGGATGTGTATAAAACAATCGAAGGCGCTGCCTATTCGCTTATCAGCGCTCCCGACCCTGCGCTCGAACAGTATGTTGACTCGGTTATCGGCATCATTGCCCTTGGCCAGGAACCTGATGGCTATCTGACAACCTGGCGTACCATCGACCCTATGAACCCGCCGGCCGAATGGGTGGAACCGGGCGAAAGATGGACAGGCCTGGCCATGAGTCATGAACTGTATAACAGCGGACACCTCTTTGAAGCGGCAACTGCTCATTACCGGGCTACCGGGAAACGGAATTTCCTCGATATCGCTATCCGCAATGCCGACCTTTTGGTGCAGGTGTTTGGCGATAGCGCGAAATATGAAGTCCCCGGACACGAAATTGTAGAAACCGGACTGGTCAGGCTCTATCAGATAACCCGTAACGAAGCCTACCTGCAGCTATCCCGTAAATTTCTCGACCTGAGAGGAGACGGCACACACCGCGAACTACGGGGTTCCTATAGCCAGGATCACCTCCCGCTGACGCAGCAGGACGAGGTGGTAGGCCATGCCGTCCGGGCGGTTTATTTATATGCCGGCATGACGGATATGGCCGCTATCAGCGGAGACCCGGCCTACCGGAATGCTATCCACAAATTATGGGAAAACCGGGTGGGAAAGAAAATGTATCTCACCGGAGGCTTAGGCGCCCGCCATGCAGGAGAAGCCTTCGGCGATAATTACGAACTCCCCAACCTGACGGCATACAGCGAGACCTGTGCCGCTATCGGAGGGGTATATTGGGACGAACGCATGTTTCGCCTCACCGGCGAATCCAGGTACTACGATGTGCTTGAGCGAACCTTGTATAATGCCCTTATCGCCGGTATTTCATTGAAGGGCACGGAGTTTTTCTATCCTAATCCCCTGGAAGCCGACGGACAGTATGCCTTCAACCAGGGAAAGAAAACCCGCCAGCCCTGGTTTGATTGTTCCTGCTGCCCGACCAACCTGATCCGCTTTATCCCCTATCTCCCGAATCTGATCTATGCAACCCAGTCCGATACGGCTTATGTCAATCTTTTTATCTCCGGTAAGGCCGATATCCCTCTCGGGGAAAACAGCCTCCGCATCGTTCAGGAAACCGGTTATCCCTGGGACGGAAAAGTGAATATCCACGTACAGACAGATAAGCCGCAACGCCTGACACTGAAGATACGTATCCCCGGATGGGCCTTGAACGAGGTATCGCCGGGCGGCTTATACACCTATTGCAACGAACCTGCGGAACCTTATACCCTGCTGTTGAATGGAAACAAGGTAGAAGGAGAGCGGAAAAACGGATATGTGGAAATCTCAGGCGGATGGACAGGCGACGACCGGATCGAACTCAACCTGCCCATGAAAGTGCGACTGGTGAAAGCCCATGAACAAATAGCTGCCGACAAGGGATTAACGGCCCTCGAATATGGCCCCTTCGTCTATTGCGCCGAAGAAGCAGACAACAGCCGCTTCGACGACATAAGCCTCAGCGGAGAAACTTCTTATCAGGTTGAGAAAAGGCCCGATCTATTGGGTGGTATTTCTGTCATACAGACTGAAACAGCCACCTTCATCCCCTATTATGCCTGGTCGAACAGAGGCGAGGGTAAAATGAAAGTCTGGCTGAAAACTACGGATCTTTAAATAATCGTTTTAATTATCGGCTTTATGATAAATACGGCTAATCCGGGGTGCATTTTTTATAAACGATAAAAAAAACAGTTATAAACGAAGCTATTTTCTTGTCTTTTGGAGAGCTGTATGCAATTTTTCCTATCTTTGTGTCAATTTTTGGCTGCTAAAGCGTTAGGGCAGGAAAGAAACATATTGATTACGAAAGCGTTTTAAGATATTACTTTGTCTAAGAAAATCCCCAATTTTCAAAAACGGAACAAATGTAATACAACAGAACGCTCACGCCATTTGTGTATGCCATCCGATAAGATTCATATATCATACTGGCGTGGGGCTGTTGTTTATTTGTTCCGTGGGCATGGGGATGCCTCTTAGACAGATGAGACATTAAACAGTTCCCACGCTTTTTTATTTTACTTAACTGCCGAATGAAAAGGGAACAAAGGAGGCATAACAACTAACCCGGTTAAAAATAGAAACATGACACTCAAAGAATTTTCAGACGAAGTAATCGTCCTTAGAAATGCAACTCAAAGGCACTATTCAGGGCATTTGTTCATTTATTTCAAACATGATTTGTCAGATGCTTTTGTCGATCCGCTTCTCAGAGCAAAGAAAGCAGGAGATTTTGATTATGTCATTCCTGCTGCCAGTTATCAGAACGGACATTATACGAAGATCGATTTTTTTGGGTTTTACAACAGCTCGTATGAAGTATGCGACCTTATATTTGAATTGCCTTCCGGGCATAAGTGGGAGTTGCTCGACATCTCTTACAGCGACTGTTATTATTCAAGCCTTGACTTTAAGGTTAAGAACAAGGAAGCCGGTATCATAAAAAATGTGTTTTGCAAAGGGTATTTTATCCACAATTTCAATGAGGTACTGATACAGCTGAAAAAAGAAATCGAAGGACAAAAAGAGAGGAATACGCATTTCCACACCCTGTAGGTCATAGCCGTCGGGCTAAGGAATTATCTCTGATTTTGCGTGATATAATGGAGATACTCCATCCCCCGACATTAGTCCTATCCCTGCGCTTCCTGTTTCCTTTAATCGATCATTCCTGTCAAATTTTTCGGTTTGACTATATTTCTTACTATTATTTTGTCTCAAAATAACTGTGCTGGGCCTTCCGGAGGGATTGGGGGTCGCTATCCGGAAGTTTCGGGTAGCTTTATGGTTACTTTTTGTTAAAAAGAGGGATGGTTCAAAATATACTCTTATATTTACCTCATAAATTACAGCTAATGAAAAAAACCCTACTCACATTATTTTTTAGCTTTTTATTGCTCCCCATTTTTCCTCAGACAAGTCATGAGGGTATATTAAACACGATTTCTTACTTGTTTACGATAAAAGAAGGTTTGTCAAGTTCTAAGATCACTTGCATAGCACAAGAAGACGACGGTTTTTTCTGGATAGGAACGGAAGACGGACTCAACCGCTTCGACGGGTATGACTTTACGATATATAAGAAGCAATATGCCGATAGTTTATCCCTCATCAGCAATCATATAACCGCCTTGTTTCAGGACTCGCGGCAGCGGATGTGGATAGCGACGGTTGCCGGGCTTGAATATTATGAACCTTCTGTTGACGGTTTTATCAATGTGTCGCTGAACCAGCCGGACAGGGTGGTAAAGCAAAACCAATGTGTGGCTATCATGGAAGATCGGAAGGGACAGGTATGGTTTGCTTCCTCCGGCGTCGGCGTATTGCGTTACTCGCCCGATACAGGCGAAAGCTTTCTGTTCACTCCCTCGCCGGACGGTTCCTCGTCTTCGCTATGCAGCGCTTATATCCTGTCGATAGCGGAAGACCAACAGGGTAATCTCTGGTTCGGCTCACAGGATAAAGGCATTTCTGTTTATAATCCGGCGACGGAGACGTTTCAACACTATCATACATCCAACAGCGGACTGCCCGGCGATGCCGTTCCGGACCTGCGATTGCTCCGGGACGGAAATATGCTGGTCGCTACCCTCAAAGGAGGAGTTGCTATCTATGATACGAATAAACAACTATTTATGACCTATCCCGATGTGTTCAACCCGCCTTATACCCGTTCCATCTTCTGCGTGGAAGAAGACGAAAGGGGGAAAATACTGATCGGAACGGAAGGGAACGGCGTTTTTGAGTTCGACCCCGGAGCACGTGAGCTGAGGAGGTATCCGATACTGGAGGAGTTCTCCGCAGAATTTAATGATGCAAAAATAAGCAGCCTTTATATCGGGCGCCACAATTATGTATGGATAGGACTGAAATATAAAGGCGTTTTCGTGGCAGGAAACGAACATAGCGGGTTTCGTACGATAAGGAAAATCAATAATAACCTCAATTCGCTGAACTACAATTATGTGACAGGCATTACTACCGATAAGGACCGGGATATGTGGATTGCTACCGATGGGGGAGGATTGAACCGCTACCGCCTCGCTACCCGGCGTTTTACTTGCTATACCTATCGGCAGGACGACCCGCTCAGCCTGCGGGACAATGTAGTACTCAGTGTTCTCTGCGACAGCCGGAACCGGATCTGGGTCGGTACATACCAAGGTGGTCTGTGCCTGTTCGACCGCCAGACGGAAAACTTTATACATTTTAATACCAATGAGGGCATATCCGGCGAATTACAGTCTGACTATATCAAAAGCCTCCAGGAAGATAAAGAGGGCATCCTCTGGTTAGGAACATACGGCGGCGGACTGACACGCTTTGACCCCGAAAACCATACGTTCCGCACCTTCCGTAAACATGCCGGCAAGGGACTGGCAGACGATTATATCAATATCCTTTTCGCCGACAGCAAGAACAGGCTATGGATCGGAACAAACTCCGGGCTTAGCCTCCTGGACATAGACACGGAGACCTTCAGCGTTTATGGAAAAGAAAGCGGACTCAGCAACCTCTCTGTCTATTCCATCGGTGAGTCGCCCGAAGGCACAATATGGGTGGGCACGGCCAATGGACTGAATCGATATGACCCCGGACGGAATCAATTTTCGTGGGTCTTCCCCGCTTCACCCCGGGAAACAGCGGTGATCAACGGAATCGTACCCGATGACGACCGGCTGTGGCTGTCCACAAACCGGGGAATCGTAGCCTATTCAATCCGGAATGCGGATATCAGGGTGTATTCCCAGAGCAATAGCGGTATAGGAAGTGATGAGTTTTTACAAGGCTCTTACTATAAAAGTCCGGATGGAGAGATCTTCTTTGGGGGCATCACCGGACTGAGCAGTTTTTATCCTTCGGAGATACAAGACAGCGTGACCCTCCAGAAAGTGTATATCACCCATCTGAGCATCTCGAACGAACCTGTACTGATCAATAAGGAAATAAACGGAAGGCTTGTGCTTACACGTAATATCAACGAAAGCAAGAAAATAAAACTCCGCTATAGTGATAAAAACTTTACGCTTGATTTTGTGGCGATGGGCTCGTATAAACCCTATTCAACCGTTTATGCCTGTAAGCTGGAAGGCTTCGACACCGACTGGGTCATATACGATTATGCCCACCGGAGCGTGACCTATACCAACCTGAATCCGGGAACTTATACCTTCCGCGTCAAAGCCAGCAGCGACCCCCAGATATGGGGAGACGAAGACACCTCGCTGATTATTGAAATAGAACCGCCCCTCTGGAGGACCTGGTGGGCCGAATCGCTCTATGTGCTGCTGTCGCTGGGAATAATCTATGCTGTTTTCCGCTTCACGATTATCCGCATCCGCGAAAAGAACGAATTGCATATCGAACGGATCAAAGTGAAACAGCAGGAAGAACTTAACCAGGTCAGAACCAATTTCTTTACAAATATCAGCCATGAATTCCGCACTCCGCTGACCCTCATTATCGGCCCCCTGAAGCGCCTGATCAGTGAAGACGGAAGCGAAGAAAGGAAAAAAACAGGCCTCCTGATCCTCCGCAATGCCGAACGGCTTCAGCACCTGATCAATCAGATTCTCGACCTGAACAAGATAGAAGAAGGCAAGATGAGATTGCATGTGCAGGAGTTGGAGCTTGTTTCGTTTGTTTCCAATTGTGTAAATATATTTACCGAACTGATGCGGCAGAAACAGATATCGCTGACGTATGTCTGGAATCCCGATAAAATAGAAGCCTGGTATGATCCGGATATGCTCGACAAATGTCTGAATAACCTGCTCTATAATGCGTTCAAATTTACTCCCCACGGAGGGAAAATACATGTGGAGGTAAGAAAAAACGAAGACGGGAAAATACTCCTGACCATAAGTGATACGGGAATCGGGATGAATCAGGAAACCCTGACTCACCTGTTCGACCGTTTCTTCCAGGGGGATACCCATCAGAATTATACCGGCACCGGGATAGGTATGCATCTCACCAAAACCATTATCGAACTGCATAAAGGCTCAATCAGCGTACAGAGCGAGGAAGGCAGAGGAAGCGCTTTCTTCCTCACGATACTTCCCGGAAAAGCGCATTTTAAAGCGGAAGAGCTGAGGAAAAAAGAAGAACAATCTTCTTCTTCGACGGAAGAAGAAGCGTATATGAAAGAACTTCGGGAACTCACCTCCAGGCCGCCGGAAAGAGAAGGGGATACAGAACCGGCAAGGCTGCTGCTGATAGAAGATAATTACGATATGCGTTTTTACATACGCCAGGAATTGTCTGCCTCATACCTCATTGAAGAAGCTGTGGACGGGAAGACAGGGCTTGACAAGGCACGACGGCTGATGCCCGACCTGATTATTACCGATATCATGATGCCCGAAATGAGCGGTACGGAGCTTTGCCGTATCCTGAAATCAGACCCGGAGACCTGCCATATCCCGATCATTATCCTGACCGCCCAGGACGATATGAACCACCGCCTGGAAGGAGTGGAATCGGGAGCCGATAGCTTTATTACCAAGCCCTTTAGCACAAAATACCTGCAGGTGAGGATAGAAAAACTAATCGAGATTCGCCGCAGAATGAAAGAACGCTTCAGTAAGTCGATCTATATGGACGCACAGGAAGTGACGCTTACCAGCATGGATGAACGCCTGCTGCAAAAAGTGATTGATTATGTGCGTGCCAATATAGAAAATCCGGAATTGAGCGTAGAGCAGATGAGCCGTGAACTGGGGATGAGCCGTACGCACCTGCACCGTAAACTCAAAGCCCTGACGGGAAAAAGCCCGGTGGAATTTATCAAGATGATACGCATGAAACAGGCGGCTTATCTGCTCACTACGGGAAAGCTGAGCGTGTCTGAAGTAGGATATAAGGTAGGCTATAATACGCCCTCTTATTTCAGCAGCAGCTTCAATGCCTACTTCGGTATGTCGCCGACGGCTTATATGGAAAAGGCACTTATTCAGTAGGGGATAAAGGCCTGGCCGTCGGATCCGTATAGGCTACTTCCATTCCGCGGACGCTCTCGTCGATCTCTCCCTTGTCATAGACAAGCTGCCCGTTGACAAAGGTTTTCCATACTTTGTGGCGAAAACGTTCTCCCTCGAAAGGAGACCAGCCGCATTTGCAGAGGAGGTTGTGGGGAGATACCGTCCAGGGTGCCTCCGGGTCGATTATTACCAGATCGGCGTAATAGCCGGGGCGAATATAGCCGCGCCGGTCGATGTGGAATAGTTCGGCCGGCTGATGCGCCATCTTTTCTACTACTTTCCCGTAGGTAAAAATGCCCCTGGAGGCCATTTCAAGCATAGCCACCAGCGAATGTTGCACCAGAGGGCCTCCGGAAGCTGCCGTAAGACAACTCCCTTCCTTCTCTGCCGGGAGGTGAGGCGCGTGGTCGGTCGCTACAATGTCGATGAGGTTCTTGTTTACGGCTTCGCGTAGCGCCTGACGGTCGTGGATTGTTTTGATCGATGGGTTCCATTTGATGCGATTGCCCAGCCTGGGGTAATCTTCGTCGCTGAACCAGAGGTGATGGATGCATACTTCGGCCGTGATTTTTTTCTCGTGCAGCGGTTTTTCCCCGTCGAGCAAGGCCAGTTCTCCGGCGGTAGAGAGGTGCAGCAGATGCAGGCGCGAGCCCAGGCGCCTTGCCAGTTCTACCGCTTCGGCGGAAGAAGCATAGCAGGCCTCGGCGCTGCGTATGCGGGGATGGAAAGAAATGTCTAAAGCCTCTCCATACAGCCCTGTATAATATGCGGTATTGCGGCGGATTATTTCTTCTTTCTCGGCATGGACGGCAATCAGCAGGTCGGTCTCACCGAAAATACGTTCCAGGCTTTCTCTCTTATCCACCAGCATATTGCCTGTCGAAGAGCCCAGAAACAGTTTCAGTCCCGGCACACGCCTGCGGTCTAATTTGTGTATCTCGTTTATATTATCATTGGTACCCCCGAAAAAGAATGAATAGTTGGCGGCCGATGTGGCGGCGGCTCGTTGCAGCTTCCATTCCAGGTGTCCGAGGCTTGTCGTCTGCGGTTTGGTGTTTGGCATATCCATGAAGGTGGTCACTCCTCCGGCCACGGCTGCCCGGCTTTCGGAGGCGATATCCCCTTTATGGGTAAGTCCGGGTTCGCGGAAATGTACCTGGTCGTCAATCACTCCCGGCAGCAGCCATTTGCCGCCGGCATCGATTCGCTCTCCGGCGCCGGAGAGGAGGTGAGAGGGGGGAGAAGCACCTTCATAAACAGCGGCAATCTTATCCCCTTCGATCAGTACCGAGCCTGGCGCTGCATATCCCTCATTCAATATCTGCGCATTGTAGATAAATATAGATTTCATCATCCTTGTAATTAATTATGCGATATTACGAAAAAAATGTCATACTTTTGCCTCCTGAATCAGAAGTTATAGAAAGACATGGAATATATTCAGTACATTGTTGATTTTATTTTGCATATCGACGTCCACCTTGCCGAATTGATCTCCTTGTATGGAGTTTGGG
Source organism: Tannerellaceae bacterium (assembly GCA_031269535.1). GTDB lineage: Bacteria > Bacteroidota > Bacteroidia > Bacteroidales > Tannerellaceae > DFXE01. The sequence continues at coordinate 7,636 of JAISZA010000086.1, read as the reverse complement.
TATATGGCATTTTGTTTGTCATTATTTTTTGTGAAACGGGTCTGGTTGTTACGCCCTTTCTTCCGGGCGATTCGTTATTATTTGTTGCCGGCGCCCTGGCATCCCTGCCTGCGAACTCCATCAATGTGCATCTGATCGTATTGGCTCTGATCATTGCAGCCATCTCAGGCGATGCCGCCAACTACACCATCGGACGCTTTTTCGGGGAGAAGCTGTTCAGTAATCCTCAGTCAAAGATATTCAAACAGAGCTATCTGAAAAAGACTCACGACTTCTTTGAGCGGCATGGGGGAAAGACCATTATCCTGGCTCGTTTCGTCCCGATTATCCGTACCTTCGCCCCTTTTGTTGCCGGTATGGGACGCATGGGCTACCGCCGCTTCGCCTCTTTCAATGTGATAGGAGGCGTTGTATGGGTATCGCTGATTACTTATGCCGGATACTTTTTCGGACGTCTGGAGTTTGTGCAGAAAAACCTTGAGATTCTGCTTATCCTCATCATCTTTATCTCGCTTCTGCCCGGTATTATTGAGGTAGTGAGAGTGAAGTACTTTCCAAAGAAAAACATATAATAGAAAACTTAATCACATCCGGGCATTGCTTTTCATATTGTCACTTTATCTGATATATTATTCACTATTCACTATTAATATCATCCGTTTTGCAGCCAGTTTTTGAACAGGGCTACCCGTTCTTTGCTGATGATTATCTTTTCGGGGGTGTCGATGCGGGCGACAATCAGGAGGCGGTTACCGTCCAGCACTTCTATTTCCTTGATGAGCCGGCAGGAAATGACAAACTGCCTGTTTGCCCTGAAAAACTGATGCCGGTCGAGGATTTCAGACAGGGCGTTCAAGGATTTGTCGATGCCGTACGCCTGGCCGTCGAAGGTATATACCCTGACTTTTTCGCCGGCGAGATAACAGAAAGCGATGTTGTCGGCAGATAGCGGGATGATCCGGTTGCGGTGGAAGGCGAGCAGCGTGTCGTGACGGACGGTTTTTTCCCCGAACAGGCCTGAGATGCGGCTGATGTATTCGTTTCGTTCATGTTCGGTGATTTTCCGCAGTTTGGCCAGTGCGACGGCAACTGCTTCCGGTTGTATGGGCTTCAGCAGGTAGTCAATGGCATTGACCTTGAATGCGCTCAGGGCATATTTATCGTAGGCGGTAGTGAAAATGATAGGCGTATTCACCTCTACTTGCTTGAAAATATGGAACGAATCGCCGTCTGCCAGATGGATATCCATGAATATCAGGTCGGGCGAAGCGCTTTCTTTCAGCCACTTCACGCTTTGCTGAATCGTGTCGAGACAGGTCTGGATTTCAATATCGGGAGCCACGCCGCTCAGTATGGCTTTCAGGTTTTTCACTGCCGCCCGTTCATCTTCTATAATAATCGCTTTCATAAGCCCGAATTTTCGTTTATCAGCGGCAACCTGACCGTAAACTGTGAACCATTGTTTTCGACAATGATTTCTTTCGAGAAAAGCAAGCGGTAGCGCTTGTTCAGGTTTTTCAATCCGATGCCCGGCGAACGGATGTCGCACCATTTCTGCTGTATGCGGTTGGAGACGACGATCTGGTCTTTTTCAACAGTATAAATATCGATAAGCAGGGGCTTGCCTGCACTTACTTCGTTGTGTTTGATGATGTTTTCTATCAGGAGTTGCAACGACAGGTTGGGCAGCAGATACGACCTGTACTTTTCGTCGATGCGGATATCGAATAATAAATTGTCTTCGTAGCGTATTTTCAGGAGATAGCGGTAGGCGTCGATGATTTCCAGCTCTTCATCTAAGGTTCTTATACTCTGATTATTCGAGTAAAGCGCGTAGCGGAAAATATCGGACAGCTTGTTGATGTACTTCAGTGCGTTTTCGTCCTGATGTTCCCGTATCAGGGCGGAAAGCGTATTCAGCGAGTTGAATAGGAAATGCGGATTCACCTGATTGGCAAGCGCTTCGTACTGCACCTGTATGTTTTGCGTATTCAGCTGCTCGTTCTCCAACATCACCTGCTGCCGGTGGCGGATCAGCAGCAGAATGAAGACAAACAGATACGAAACAATCGCCACCACAGTGCATTTCAGCGCGAGCATCCCATCCAGCGGTCTCCGGGCGCCCGGACGGTCGTCGAGCCATACATACAGGGCAAAGAACAGCAAACAAAGCAACAGATCTTCCGGAACCAGAAACAGCAGTCTCCGGTTCTGCCTTTTCGCTCTGCGCCTGTCGCGTGGTGCATGGAGCCGGAAAGTATTGTAAGCCAGCATGACGAACGACATGCAGAAGAAGAAGACGGTGTTTTTAACCGTATGCCAATAACCGAAATCCCTGGGAAACTCCGTTGACGGAGGCGAGTTACCGGGCAGAGGCGCCGGAGGCGGAGGGGCATGGTGTCGTCGCGGCTGAGCAGGAGGCCATGCCGGAGGCGCATGATACCGTTCGGCAGGCCTCGCATTGCCTGTTCTGTACGGAAACGTCACAAATTCGGGCACAGCAAGTACCAGCGTTAAAATCAGCGCCGTCGCCAGATGGATATACACATACTTCTCGTTCATGCCTTCATCGCTTTTTGGATGCCCAAATATACCTGTTTTCCCCGAAAATCCCGTCACCACGGCCGGCCGCCTCCGCCCATGCCCACTGAGGGATTGCCCAGGCTGGTCAGCATCGATGCGACGGTGAAGGAATAAGCGGGCGTACCCGATGCATAGCTGCCGCCGGAGTAGAGGCCGTGGAAGTCCGTTCCGCCGGCCATGCTGCCGTCGGTGCAGAGGGAGTAAGCTTCCCCCATGGTGATGCCGAGAGCGCTGAATAGCATGGTCATCTGGGTGTAGTTTCGCGGGATTTTGAAAGTGAAGACTTCCGCTCCGTTGGCGGATTGGATGTGAACGAGTTGTCCGGCGGAGGCGGTACCTCCATACAGAACAGACGGCTGGGTGCAGACGGCGACGGTGGGCGTACTTGAAGTGCCGCCCACGGAAACAACCGTGCCCCCCGTGATTTTAAGCGTGTTTCTGTCGCAGTCGATGCCTTCTTCGGGCGAGGTAGAGCCGGAAGCGACAACCGTGCCGCCGGCGAGGCTCAGCGGTCCGTTGCTGTCGATACCGTCGTTGGTGTCGCTGTACGCATAAATCCGTCCGCCGGTGAGGGAGATTTGGCTGCCGGCATTGATAGCGTCGTCCCAGGCGTCGATTTCAATCGTGCCGTCGTTGATGGTCAGTGTTTGCTTGCTTTCCATCCCTTCGGCTCCCGTGGTGGAGGTAAGGATGCGAATCGTCCCGCCGTTGACGGTCAGGTTGCCTTCGGCTTTCATCCCTTTGGCGGATGAGTCGTCGCGGTCGTAGCGGAACTGCTGGCCGGTTGTGGTGATGTGTACGAAGCCGTCGTTGACGGTCAGGTCGCCGTCGATGCTGATTCCCTTGCCGGCCACACCGGTAGAGGTGATGAGCAGGTTTCCCTTCGCCATGCTGAAATTGCCGCTGCATCGGATGCCTGCCGAAGAGCTGATGTCGGCTTTTTCCGTGTTGTAGCCGGCATCGCCGGTGGTTTGGACGGAGATGTCGCCGCCCTCTATTTCCACATTGCCATCCTCACATTCGATACCGTCGTCGATAGCGTTGACACAGAGGTTGCCGCCGTACACGGCAATGAGCTCGTTGGCGTGGATACCGTCCTTGTAGGCGCTCAGTATTTCGATATTGCCACCCGAAACCCTGACGTAGTCGTCGCTGCAAATGGCATGTTTATAGTAGCCTTTCAGGATAAGCCTCCCGGTTCCGCAGAAGTCCAGCCCACCCTCGCTGAAGATGGTCGCCTTGCGGTCTTCCGGGTCGTCGGCATAGAGGTTGTTATCAATCATCCGGTTGTCCGTTCCACCGACCAGCAGGAGCGAGGCTTCATGCCGGCTCTGGATATTGATTGCCGGACCGTCGGAGCAAATGAGGTCGATGCCGTTCAGCCCGATGACGAATGTCGCATCGCTGTATATTCTGAACGAGCCGTTATGGTGCGTACCGGTCAGCACGTAGTGGACGGTCACGCCCGACAGGGTGGAGTGGACGGTCACGCTCCCGCCGTTCGTCGCGACGGATATGCCCTTGCCGTCGTAGGGATTGCTGACGGAGACTCCCGCAGCGGCGTAGCTGATGACGACGGCGTTGGCGAAGACCGTATCTTTCGGGTGCGTTGCAAACGGTTCTTCTTTGTCCTGCCCGTTTGTCTCCGTGTTGGGGATGCCCTCGTCGGAGAGTTCGTCTATGACACGGTTGCAGGCGAGGAGTCCTGCGAGTAGGATGAGGGATAATACGCTCTTTTTCATATCATGTAATTTTTAAAACGAATATGCATAGTTGATCCCCGCGACAAGTTTATCCTGCGGATTCTGCCTGTTGATTTCGCGGTTGTATATCACCGAGAAGTCAACGACGCTTTTCCGGTCTAACCTCCAGGCGAGGGAGGCAATGGTGCGGATACAGTCGAAACGGTTGCCATCGGGGTGATTCAACAGATAGAAAGCCTCCACCGAGAGTGACGGCGTGAAGCGGCATCGCGGGATGTCGTACGCCATTTTCAGGCGGTTGCGCCAGCTCCATTCGGGATTGAGCTTGTATGTATCGGTTTTGCCGCTTTTTTTGATGCGGTCGGTCTCGTCCTTCGTCGTGACCTGTATTCTTTCGCGCAGGGTGAAGCTGAAGTTACCCCATCGCTGCCGTCCCTGTGCATAGGCCATCAGACGGTGGCGCGGCTGGTAATCGCTGTATTCCGTATCGTGAAAATAGAGGAACTGGTATGCCGCGCCGAGTTTCAGGTTGCGGACAATGCCGAAGTCGCCGCCGAGTTTCAGTCCCCACCGGCCTATTTCGCGGGAATGGTTGTGCGTCCGGAGTTCCAGTTCTCCGTTTAAGCTCCATTTCGGCGAGAGTTTCTTTTCCACCTCCGCGCTTGCCCATATCCCGAAGTCGGGGGTCTGGGCTTTCACCGTCGGACAGGCAGCGAGCAGGGAGGCGAGTGCGAGGAGCAGCGTCCGGATGTTTATATTCCTTGTCATGAGAAGCGCGTGATATGGTCTATCGTGTTTATTTCGTCCGTGCCGGCTTTGTAATATACCTTCAGGAAGGCCACATCGCGCAGGAAATCAATATGTCCCACTTCCACCTTGATGATGTCCAGACCGGTGCGTTCGGTGAGGTCGGCCATCAGCGCCTCCCGGTTTTCCGGCTTGATCAGGGCTATTTTCTCGTAAAGAATCATCTTGGAGGAGGTGTGTCGGATGAAGCGATTGCTTTCGAGCAGCCACGTGACGAGGATGAAGAACAGGTTGGCCACAGCGACGGATGCCACCGGCACGTCCATCGACAATCCGTTGACTACTGAGATGCCGATCACGACAAAAAGGTAGGTCATTTCGCGGATTTGTACGGTCTCTGTCCGGTAACGTATCATGCCGAAGATAGCAAACAGCCCCAGCGCAAAACCGATTTCCATCGGGATGCTCTGCAGGAGAAAGAGCAGCAGGAATATTGTCACGCTGAAGAGCATGAAGGTAAAGAAGTAGTCCTTCCGGCGGCTTTTCCGGTAGTAGAAAAACCGGATAATCACCCAGCAGACGGCAAGGTTAAAGGCAAACCGCAGGAGCAGCATCCAAAAGTTGGCCGGGTCGAACAGGTCAACTCCCATGAAAGTGAGACCTTTACCGGCTAATTCGGTCGCATATTCGGCCGCAATCTGAGGGTCGTAATCAGTTTGAATCATATCGTTATCCTATTAATTTATTGATTGCCGCCCAGCGGCTTTTGAAACGGTTGTACTTTGCACCGGGATTAGTCAGGACGGTTCCCATGCAGTATTTGCTGAACGCGACAGGTTTTATCCGTTCGCGGTGCAGTATCTCCCTGAAATCGGACTCCTGTCTGCCGTCCTGTTTCAGTTCGAGAATCATCAGCCCTTCCACCGCCGCCTCCCTGCCCGTCCGGTGGTTGAGGAAGGAGAGGTGCAGGTCGATAGTCACCCGCTCGGTATCCCGGTTATTGACGAAGGTCATTCGCCGGAACTTATTCGAGAGCGCCGGCTCCAGCGCTTCGCAGCAGACGAGTGCGCGGGTGTCGAGAAACAGCTTTCCCTCTGCCGGTAGTTCGTCGATTGCCGAGAGATGGGCACAGCAGACGGGGATGCGTTGCTTGCTTGTCCGCCCCTTATTGTTCTTGCTTTTTATCTCCAGAAAGGAGAGGCAGGAACCGACATACGAGCGGATGCGGATTTTCTGCCGGTTCAGTTTCCCGTTCTGGTGCATGACGAACATGCCCAGGTCACACGTGTCGAGATACTGCGTGCTGTAGTCGGCCATGCCCGTTCCGCCGTTTACCTGCATCCTGAAGAGGGGGCACATCTGCTCCATCAGGCGGGGTAGCAGCGAGGCCGGCGCCACGTACTTGCAGTCCACACGCTCCATCAGGCGGAGATGTGATATCTCCTCCAGTGTCACAACCGGCATTGCAGCCGCTATCTCACTGATACGTGTATTCATATATCTTGGTGGAATAGAGTTTACCGTCCGGATTGTAGTTGTATTGCACCTTTTTCCGCCCGTCGGGGAAGTATTCGTATTTCCGTATCCGGAAGAGTTTGTTCTTGTCGTTGTACACGTTTTCGCGAGTACAATTTCCGTATCCGTCGTATTCAAAGGTGATGCGCTCCCGCTGCCCGTAAACGGCGTACTCGATTTCTTCTATCTTCAGACCGTTCTCGTTCCGGACGGTCAGATGGTCCAGCCACTGCCTTTTCCCGTTCGCATAGGTATTGATTTCCTTCGTCACAAGATTTTTGTACCTTTCCTGCTCACCGTTCGGCTTCTCCTGCGCCTTGACGCCCTGACCGATACACGACAACAGCGCCATCGCGACGACAACTCTCTTTAGTATTTCCATGCGTTACAATTCTGTTAATTTCCGGCAAAGATATGGTGAAGAAAGCGTCCGGGAAGTCCGCGAAAACAGACATTCCTCCCCGAACCGGAGAAAACGCGCCCCGAAACCGGCGTTTTTCGAGATAAGGCAGGGAAAATATGTACCGGAATCAATAAGAGGGGGGAAGGATTAAGGATTAATTAAGAATTAAGAGTTAAGAATCAGGGAGAATGGATTCTGACAATCCGGAATACACGCGATTCATCTTTCTGTGGGGTGCAATTCAAATTGTCGCACCCGTTAAGCCGCCCCGCAATGACGATGCGACAATCTGAAAACCTCCTGGTTTCGAATTCCTGGCTCCGGGCTCCGAATTCCTGGCTCTGAGCTCCGAATTCCTGGCTCCGAGCTCCGAATTCCTGGCTCTGAACTCCGAATTCCTGGCTCTGAGCTCCGAATTCCTGGCTCCGATCTCCGAATTCCTGGCTCCGAGCGAGAAATTCCTGGCTCCGAGCGAGAAATTCCTGGCTCTGAGCGAGAAATTCCTGGCTTTTAGTTACAAATTCCTGTCTTTTAGTGACAAACACCTCGCTCTTAGCGACAAAATTACAGTCCGGAAGAAAATGCCCGGAGCTTCAGCTTCCCGCCGGATGAAGCAGGAGGCGACAATTATCCTTTAGCTGCCGGGGACCGGCCTTTTATTACCCGGATAAGGATATACTAATGT
>JAISZA010000242.1 GCA_031269535.1 Tannerellaceae bacterium | reverse complement strand
CAATTTAAGTATAATGACAGCATCAAAATCATTCACAAACAAGTAGAAAAATACGAGGAATTAGTTAGGTACTGTTGCGTGGGAATGGAATGAAGATGAAATAGAAGACATGGTTACATGCAAATAAAAACAGAGAGGCCTACTTTCCATCGTAAATCCCTCTGTTCTAAGTAGCGAGACGGGGCTATGATCCCCGGACCTCATGATTATGAATCATGCGCTCTGACCAACTGAGCTATCTCGCCATCAGGCTTTTCTTAAACGCTGCAAAAGTAGAGGTATTTTTTTTCTTGTGCAACTCTTTCAGAAAAAAAGTGGGCGGATGTTGCGGCTTTTCGATTCTTTTATGTACATTGCGCAATTAATTTTTTATGGCGAATGAAAGAAAAATTTCATATTGAATATGTTTTTGATACTGTTTCACGAAGAAGTCTATGGAATCATCTGACCACACCTCCAGGCTTGTCGTCCTGGTTTGCTGACCATGTGGAAATTGCTGATAATAAATATATTTTCAAATGGAATAAAGAAAAACAAGAGGCAGAGGTTTTATCTGTGAAACCGGAGATAAGCATTCGTTATCGTTGGATGGACGATGATTCGACTTACTTTGAATTTATTATTCATACAATAGAACTGACAGGTTCTATTGCTCTTGAAATTACTGATTTCGCTGATCCTGACGAGAAGCAGGATGCTATAGGATTATGGGATACGCAGGTAGAAGAATTAAAGCGTACATTGGGTATTTAGTTTTTTTACACTACTTTTGCCTCATCAATCGGATTGGTAATGCTCAAAATTAAAAGACTCTATACATTCATGTTGCAAACTTTCCTTCCGTTGTTTATCATGACTTTCGGAATCTGTTTGTTCATTGTTCTCATGCAGTTCATCTGGAAATACATCGACGATATGGTGGGGAAGGGGCTTGATATGCTGGTCTTAGGCGAAATGTTTATCTATGCGGCCTTGTCTTTGGTTCCCATGGCGCTTCCGCTTGCGATATTGCTCTCTTCACTTATGACTTTTGGGGCTCTGGGCGAACGTCTGGAGTTGCTGGCAATGAAGTCGGCAGGTATTTCTCTGATCCATATCATGCGTCCGTTGATTATTTTTATATGTTTTATTAGTGTGGGTGCTTTCTTTTTTCAGAACAATGTCATGCCTGTTGTCCAGGTAAAGCTTGTTTCGCTGATTTACTCCATACGCCAGAAGTCGCCCGAACTGGACATTCCGGAAGGCGTATTTTACAATGAGATCAGTGGTTACAATGTGTATGTGAGGGAGAAAGAGAATGAGACCGGCCTCTTGAAAAACCTGATGATTTACAACTATTCCGAAGGCTTCAACAATGCGACGGTTATTGTGGCTGATTCCGGCAGATTGAAGATGTCTGCCGATAAACTTTTTCTTGTATTATCGCTGCATAACGGAGAAGCTTTCCAGAACATGAAAAAACAATCCGGCTCCGCTCAGATAAAAGAAGCAGTCCCTTACCGGAGGGAATCATTCCATAGCAAAGAAATTCTGATAGAGTTCGATGCCAATTTTACCCGCACGGACGAATCGTTTTTTCAAAATCAGTACATCGGGAAAAATCTGGATAACCTGCAAACCTCCATTGATTCAATGTCCGTTCGTTTGGACAGTATCAAGAATGTTTATGCAAACGAGGTGTATTCGTCTTCGTATAAAAAATCGTTTCCGTGGAATGCCGCTCCCCCCTCACAAGAAACAATTGTCATGGATTTCGACAGTGTCTATCAGGCCGAATCTCCGGGTAGTAAAGCGGCTTTACTCTCGCGCGTAAAATCCTCTATTGAGTACGTAAAATCGGATTATTTTTTTAAAGGAGCAACTGTAGGTGACGAATCGGTCAGATTGAGACGGCATTTTATGGAATGGCATACGAAATTTACTATTTCGTTTGCCTGCCTGATATTTTTCTTTATTGGAGCTCCTTTAGGAGCTATTATCCGGAAAGGAGGGCTGGGTACGCCGGTGGTATTATCTATTATTTTGTTTATTTTCTATTATGTAATCAATAATATCGGCGGTAAAATGGCGCGTGATGGCATCTGGCTTGCTTGGGAGGGCATGTGGTTTAGCTCGGCTGTCCTGACGATATTGGGTACATTCCTTACTTATAAGGCAGTGAACGATTCCGTCATCTTAAACGCGGATACCTATATAAATGCACTGAAAAATATCATAGGCAAACGTGCCGCCCGGAAAGTAGAGAGAAAAGAAGTCATTATTTATACCCCCGACTATAAAAGCCTCGTCCCACGCCTGGAAGGACTTGCCGAAAATTCCCGTATCTATCTTGCCCGGCATAGACGTTGGTTAAATTACATCACTTTCTGGAAAGAGGGAGGAAAAGATGCCGAAGCCGAACAACTCGTCGGGGAAATGGAAATGATAGTGGAAGAGCTAGGCAATTCGGATCAGAACCTGGTTCTGAACAAACTCATGGACTATCCGATTATCGGCGGATACAACCAACTGGGAGAGAATCTGGATAAAAGAATCAGCTTAGGTATCGGCCTGTTTCTCCCATTGGGACTTTCTGTTTATTTTGTCGCCACCTATCAACGCAAATTATTACGTCAGGACATCCGGACAGTTCAGAAAGTCAGTGAAGAATTGAGAGAGATAATAACAAATTTTACAAACCTAAGTTTTACATCATGAGTAATTTCAGATTAAACACTATAGAAGAGGCTATTGAAGACTTCCGCGAGGGTAAATTCCTGATTGTTGTCGATGACGAAGACCGTGAAAATGAAGGTGACTTCATTGTAGCGGCAGAAAAGGTAACGCCTGAGAAAATAAACTTTATGATGACCTATGGACGAGGTCTTCTGTGCGCACCTATCACCGAAGAACGCTGCGAAGAGCTGGAACTGGATATGCAAGTGAGCAATAATACATCCGCTCTGGGTACGCCTTTTACTGTTACTGTTGACAAGCTGGGTGGAGGATGCACAACGGGTGTATCCATGTATGACCGGGCCCAGACCATCCTCGCGCTTGCTAACCCGGATACCCAACCCGCAGATTTAGGACGTCCGGGACATGTCAGTCCTTTGCGGGCACGCTCCCGTGGTGTGTTACGCCGTTCGGGACATACGGAAGCGACCATTGATTTAGCACTTCTGGCAGGTCTTTATCCCGCCGGCGCGCTGATTGAGATTATCAATGAAGACGGTACAATGGCGAGGCTACCCGACCTGATTAAAGTGGCTGAAAGGTTCCGGATCAAGATCATAAGCATTCGCGACCTGATAGCCTACCGTCTGCAGAATGAATCTATTGTGGATAAAGGAGTGGAGGTGGATATGCCTACCCGGTACGGGCATTTCCGGCTGATCCCTTTCCGGCAGAAGAGCAACGGACAGGAACATATCGCATTGATAAAGGGAACATTCGACAAAGACGAAGCCATCCTGGTACGGGTACATTCATCGTGTGCCACCGGCGATATTTTCGGCTCGATGCGATGTGAATGTGGAGAGCAACTCCATAAGGCCATGCAACTGATTGAAGAAGAAGGTAAAGGCGTGATTGTTTACCTCAATCAGGAAGGACGGGGCATTGGGCTGATGGAAAAGATAAAAGCATACAAACTACAGGAAAACGGCCTGGATACAGTAGAGGCAAACCTGCATCTGGGGCATAAGGCCGATGAGAGGGATTATGGGGTGGGAGCCCAGATATTGCGCCATATAGGAGTGCATAAAATGCGGTTGCTTACCAATAATCCCGTTAAACGGGTGGGACTTGAAGCCTACGGATTAACCGTAGTGGAGAACATCCCGATAGAAGTAATCCCCAATCCATATAATGCGTTCTATATGAAAACGAAAAAGGAACGAATGGGACATATACTGCACAACATCAAATAATCATACAAAACTCTAAAGTTATGACACAAATTTCAGATCGCATTACCGGTTTATCGCCTTCGGAGACGCTGGCAATGTCGCAAAAGAGTAGTGAACTCAGGGCACAGGGAATCGACGTAATTAATTTAAGTGTGGGAGAACCTGATTTCTTTACCCCCGACCACATCAAGGAAGCCGCAAAGAAAGCTATCGACGACAACTTCTCTTTCTACTCACCCGTTCCCGGATATGCAGACCTCCGGAATGCCATTGCAGAAAAATTAAAACGTGAAAACGGACTCCACTATACCCCCGATCAGATTGTTGTTTCAAACGGAGCGAAGCAATCGGTTTGTAATGTCTTACTGAGTATTATCAACCCCGGTGACGAAGTAATCGTTCCCGCTCCCTATTGGGTGAGTTATGTAGAAATGGTTAAGCTGGCCGAAGGCACTAACATCATTGTCACCGCAGGCATCGGACAGGATTTCAAGATCACGCCTGCTCAACTGGAGGCGGCTATCACTCCGAAGACAAAGGCGCTTATCCTTTGTTCTCCTTCCAATCCTACCGGGAGTGTTTACAGCGAAGAAGAACTGAGAGAGCTGGCCGGGGTTATTGCCAAATACCCTGACATCATCGTGCTGTCGGACGAGATATACGAACATATCAATTACATAGGAGCCCATCAGAGCATCGCTCAGTTTGAGGCTATCAGCGACCGCGTAGTGATTATCAACGGTGTTTCCAAGGCATACGCCATGACCGGATGGCGTATAGGCTTTATTGCCGCCCCGCTCCGGATCGCCCAATCGTGCAATAAATTGCAGGGACAATATACATCGGGAGCCGGCTCTGTAGCCCAGAAGGCTGCTGTGGCGGCTTTCTCAGGCGACCAGACATGTGTAGAAAAAATGCGCCGGGCCTTCCTTCGCCGTCGCGATCTGGTAGTCAGCCTCTGCAAGGATATCCCGGGGATAAAAGTGAATGTACCCCAGGGCGCTTTCTACCTTTTCCCTGAAGTTGATTCTTATTTCGGCAAGAGTGCTGGCGACCGTACAATCAGAGATGCCGCCGGTTTGGCCATGTACCTGTTGGAAGCAGGGCATGTAGCTACCGTCGGAGGAGCCGCTTTTGGTGCCCCTGAATGCCTCCGTCTTTCGTATGCTACTTCCGACGAGAATTTAACAGAAGCTGTTGCCCGTATTAAAAAGGCCTTGTTGGAGTTGAAGTAAGGCTTTGTAATCAGCGCATATAAATGAGTGCCGTTGCATAGGCGGCGATGCCTTCCTGCCGGCCGGTGAAGCCTAATCGTTCAGTAGTAGTGGCTTTAATGGAGATATCGCCGGGGTCGGTTTGCACGACTTCGGCGAGTGTCTTTTTCATGGCTGGGATGTATGGATTAAGTCTGGGCTGTTCAGCGGCGAGGGTGGCATCGATGTTTCCCAGCTCATAACCGGCTTCACGGACGAGTTTCATCGTATCACCCAGGAGTATTTTGCTGTCGATGTCTTTGTATTCTCCTGCAGTATCGGGGAAGTGATAACCAATGTCGCGCATATCGGCAGCTCCGAGCAATGCATCGCAGATGGCATGAATTAAAACATCGGCGTCGCTATGCCCCTGCAAACCCAGTGGATGCTCAATACGGATACCTCCCAGCCATAAATCACGGCCAGACGTAAGTGCATGTACATCATACCCGAAACCTACACGTATCTTCTTCATTATCTGAAAAGATTTTTAATACCATCCATATCGAAGGAAAGCGAGAAACGTAAGGTCTGGTCTAAAGGATTGCTGGGAACAGTACTTATCAGGTAAGCGGCGTCGAGCTGGAATACACTCATCCGGAAGCCGGCTCCGAAAGAAAAATATTGGCGGTTTCCTTTGTATGGGTTTTCGTAGTAATACCCTCCCCTCAGAAAGAACTGATCGTTATAACTGTATTCCGCTCCCAGCGAGACATTTATCTCTCTTAATTCTTCGCTGAAGCCCCCCGGCGCATCAGCGAACGACCTGAAAATACCCGTCATGAACGACATCGTGTTGTATTGCTGTTTCAGACGGTCGTATTCGGCTTGTTCTTCTTCCGTGTTCCCTCTGTTTTTGGGAAGGCTCGGGACAAGGTATTTACCAAAATCCGCATAGATGCCTATCCGGTTGTATTCGTCGAGCGGATATAGCAGGCCGGTTCCTACTTTCAGCAAGGTAGGGATGAAATCGCTTGTTCCTCCCCCGTCGTATGATATCTTGGTTCCGATATTGGAGATATTGAAACCTAAAGTCCATAAACTTTCCGAATTTCCCAATATGACATATTTCTCTAAATATCCTGATACATCGGCGGCGACCGAATTACCGGGAATCATCTCGTCGCTCTGGTCGCCCATGTCGGAACGGATGTACCGGGCAGCAACTGCCATGGAATATATTTCCGAGAGTTTCCGGCTGTAGCTCATATCTATTGCCATTTCATACGGATTCAGACGGTTATACGGAATATCTTCATACGGAGCCGTCTCGGTTATTTCGCCTAAAGAGAAATAACGCAGGGAGAAGCCGAGCGCCTGATTGTCGTTTTGCCCGATCTTATAAAATCCCGACAGGTAGGCCAGAGCCACATCGTTTACCAGCCGCCGCAACCAGGGCGTATAGGATAATCCTATTCCCGCCTTGCTATAGTTGAAGGCATACTTTGCCGGATTCCAGTATTGGGAAGCGATATCCGAACCGTTGGCCACTCCGTTGTCTCCCATTCCTCCCCCTCTGGCATCGGGTGCAATAGACAGCGAAGGGACAGCCGTATTGATAGGAGAGAACTCTTTCTGTTGTGCCCACAGAGAAGTAAAACAAACCAGGAACATACAGGTCGTTATATAAAGGGTTTTCATGCTTTCTGTTTTTATATCTTACATAATACTATAAACTCTTGCAATAGTTGTTTTATTGTGCAAGGATAATTAATTTCCCCGACCGCGTCACTTCTTTTGAATGCCCTGTCCGGATAGCTGCACGATAGATGTAAACGCCCGGGCGGAGCCGGGAACCGCTGTTGCTGCTCAGATTCCATTCTACGGTATAGGGAGCGTCGATACCGGAAGAGCCGTTTTTCTCTGTCGTCCACAGCAGACGCCCGGTCATATCGTACACCATCACATCCACCTGCAATACAGACTCGGGGCGGTTATGGTAGATATTGAAACGTACACTCTCACGGGCGGGAACCGGAGAGGCTATGATACGCGCAGAAGGTTTCAGCTCGTCCACTACTTCAAATGTAAAGGTGTAAAGCGTAGAATTATCAGCTACATCCCATACCCTGAACTCTGCCGTATGCACACCCGGAGGCAAGGCCGGAAGCGAAAAGCCCACCCATCCTTCGCCTTCTGTCTCCGGTAACAATTGGTAATAAGTATTGAGGTTGTAGCTCCAGGCAGGTTTATTATCTATCGACAGCATGATATCGTGTCCGATGCTGCTGCCGCTGATATTTACGCCCGTCTTATCCCATAGCCGGGCGACGAAGAAGGGAGTGGTATTCACTTGTCCACCATCCGCAAAAGTAGAATCGTTCAGGTAGAGCTGCCGTATTTCCGGGCCTTCCGTATCCTCTTCGGGATGCTCTGCCGATCCGCCGACCAGGAAATCCCGGAAATAGCCTTGCGCTTCCTTCTCTGGATCGTCGGCAACGGCATAGAGATTCATAATGCCATAATCATTTGAATAAGAGATAGTCCGTGGGACAGTGAATGAAAAGGTAAACTTTCCGTCAGTCAGCTTATCGTTCCCTTTGTATAAGGTGTTGGGATAGTCCGTAAACTCGAATACCTTGCCGGTATGGTTATTGTCCAGCGTCCGGATAGTCTGTTTACTGTCAAGCACGTTTACAAATAAGGAGCCGGAGAAGTCGGCTGCAAGCTTGCTTCCGTCCGGTAAAAGGATATTCCCTTCGACCGTAATTTTTTCCAGAGCCCTGAAAGTCACAGGTTCGCCGGCGCTTACCGCCCGGCCGTTTATAGCCGTCACCTGCATACGGTATTCCGGGTAGCTTAGTTTCATGGCAGGGTCGCCTATTAAGATAAAGTTAAGTTTATTCGTATCATAGAGCTTACCTTTGGTATTTCGTATAATATCTCCCAGGGTCTGGTAGCGCCCTTCTTTATCCGAGCGGAGCAACTCTTCGATCAGGTAATTGTTAAGCTGGAAATTATTGTTTGAATAAACCACACGGGTTGTTGTAAACATTGCTATTCCTCCGCTTTTCTGCAGGAAAACACGCTCGCCGGCCGAAGTCGAAGTATTGTCAAAGCGGGTAAAATCGCAGGTAGCCGTTATCCACAGAGGCAGGTAAGGATACGCGAAATGGGCAATATCTGCCGTAGCACTCAGTACTTTCTCGTCGCTCCATTGTTCTGTACTTCCATGTCCGGTATAGTTGATTACCAGTAAGCCGTCTTTCAGTTGTTTCTGTATATTTTGCCGTACATCCGGATAAGTCGAACTGTTTTTCCTGTAGGCATCGAAGAATAGTTTATTGACGAGGAATCCGGGATGTTCGCGTCTGATACGTTCGCTCAGACTATCGGCATATTCCATGTGTTCTGTACTATAAGAATCCGACGAACTCCCATCGTCGGCTACAAAGCAGATTCTGTTTTTCCATGCACCCGTCGAGGTATTGTCCATATACGATAAGACTTTATCTACCGTTATGCTCGCCTCTTCGATTGTACGGACGGGGAAGCGGCCTATACCCAACTGAATGGCGCCTGTGCCGAAAGGTGTATCTCCGAGCGCTCCGAAGTAATCATCCGTTACAAACGAATACTGGTTCAGTGAGTTTTCCGACTGATAGGTCAGCAGCATATTGGAGGTTAAGATGTTCTTCCAGCCGGCCGTTACTGCCCGGTTATCATAAGCGCCGTCGCCAAAAAGGAGCAGGTATTTGGGTTTGTCTGCTTCCGTCGTGCTGCGGTCGTAAAACATTTTCATGAAACGGCGGTAGGCAGTGGCATCCGGTGTACCGCTTGAAAATTCATTATAAATCTGCTGAGGATTCACTACTTCGACACGCAACTTATCTTTTGTACGATGCCTTTCCGCCAGACGTTCTGCCTGGCTGCGGAGGGCATCCTGGGCGATGATTATCATGTCGGTCTGCGGCAGGGCATGCAGATTCTGGTTGCTTACTTCTCCGGCGACCTTCCAGTTTTCCTGATCCTGATTGGTTTGTACGGCTGCAAATTCGCGTAAGCCACCGGCCGGAATGGTGAATGATAATTCTGTCCCGTTCAGTTGCGTCTCCATGCGTTTGGGATTTATTCCGTCGGTGACATCAAACACTACCGTATGCTCATTCGCATTCTGAATCACAAAACGGGAGACATTATCGCGCGAAGCAATGCTGCGGAAGAGGGTGCATGCTCCGTATTGCTTCAAGGCCCGTCTGACGTGCAGGCGGATATAATCCAGGTGTACATTTTCGTCGCCTGCTTTATTATAGCTGAGGCTTATCACGGGATTTTCATTTTTCTCACCTTCCCATATTCCCGTGTTTGTTTCTGCCACAGCTTTGGTATATGCGCTTTCATTTCCATTGGTAACCGCCGGCAGTCTTATATCAAACAAGGGATTCCCATTGATACGTAAGACGGCTATTCCTGCGGTTGACCTGGGGCGGGCGATGAAGCGCATGCTCAGTTTTCCGTCTTCAGGGGTAATACCGGGAATACGGAATACCGGCGATGTTATTGTATGCGAACCTCCGGCGGCAAACGACTCTCCGAAAAGCTCCCGTCCCGAGTGATTCACCGAGACCAGGTCTTCTTCGAACACCCGGTATTCATCAAAGGACGTGATAGTCAGGGAGGCTCCACTGCCGGCAGCCGCCAGGCTTTCCATTGCTTCAGGGGCAGCCCCCTCGGTCAGGAAATAATATCCCGACACGGAATAGGGGTTGTTGGTATGGATAAAGGTGTTTTCTTGTTCGTTATATTCCCATTTCACAGTCCCTTTTCCGTAGAAAAGCAGGTAATTGCTTCCCCTGTAAGTCGCTACGGCGGGGAGATCATCCAGATATGGTTTCCTGAAATCTTCGTCCAGTGGCCAGCCTCCGTATCCGTATAGGGATACTTTCTGCGGGTCTGCAAATCCCATCTTCTTCAAATCATCATCCGTGATTTTATAGATACCGGTATTTTCCACCTGTATCTTCACCCACTTACCCGTAGCCAGCACTGACTGCGGAGCATAACTCTCTCCGTTGGCCGCTCCCCGTACAGAGGAAAAGCAACAAGAGCAGAGAACAACTATTCTAAAAATACGATTCACTGTTAACGATTCATTTGTTTAACTATCTCACGCTGAAATCCAGTAGTTTTCGTTCGCCGATATATCCCTGCAGTCGGTCTCCTGCCTTCACAGGTCCTACGCCTTCGGGCGTTCCGGTGTAAATCAGGTCGCCTGTCTTCAGTGTAAAGAAACAGCTTACATACGCTATGATCCTATCTACCGTGAAGATCATATCTGCCGTATTTCCTTTCTGCACTTTCTGTCCGTTTATCTCTAAGCAGAAAGGTATCCGCCCGATATCCCCTGCTTCTTCGAGCGGGATAAAGCTGCCTGTGACGGCTGAATGGTCGAATGCTTTGCTTATTTCCCACGGCAGGCCTTCCCGGCGTAGCCTTCTTTGCCAGTCGCGTGCAGTAAAATCAATACCTACAGTGACTTCGCTATAATAGCGGTGGGCAAAACGTTCGGCAATATTTTTTCCCAGACGGTTTATTTTAACGACAATCTCCGTTTCGTAATGAATTTCCGACGAGAAGTCGGGGATAAAGAATGGTTTCCCGTCTTTCAGCAGCGAGGAATCGGATTTCATAAAGACAGCCGGCTCTGATAATTCTAACGCATGACACATCTCTTTATTGTGAGAAGCGTAATTCATTCCAACAGCTATAATTTTCATTTTCTGTGATTAATAAGACTCAGGCGATTAAACATGACAGCCAGATGAGCATAGAGCGACGTGTTTTGCACCACGACCCCATGAGGCACCCGTATGCGGAAGGGCGTAAAATTCCAAAGCGCCTTGATACCTTCTGCAACGATATGATCGGTTACCGCCTGTGCCTGATCGACCGGGACGGTAATCACGCCGATGGTTGCATTCAGTTTTTTCTGCCGGGCAGGGAATTGGCTGATATGAAACACCGGGATTCCATTAATCAGGGCGCCCGACAATTCCTGTCGTATATCAAAACCCGCAATGATCTCCAGCCCGTATTGCTTCAGGCCGGAGTCTTGCAGCAGAGCTCCTCCGAGGCTTCCTACGCCAAAGAGGAAGGCTTTGTGCTGTATAGTGAAACCCAGAAAATCCTCTAATACGGCTATCAGGGTTTCAATCTCGTATCCCACCCTTGTTTTACCCGAAATATTTACGAAAGAAAGGTCTTTCGCCACCTGGCTGGAATCCACATTAATCTCTTTGGCAATCTGGGTGGACGAGACATAGACTTCCCCTCTTCCTTTCAATAGCTTTACGAAAGCAAGATACCACGGTAGCCGTCTGAGCGTTGGTTCGGGCAGTCTCCGGGGAGGATGGATTTCATCATCAATCATTGTTGTTTTGTATTGGTGTATGCCTTACAAAAATACAATATTCTTTTTATTATTTGCAAATATCCTGCATAAGCAATCCGGCAAGGGTGAAGCCGAAGATGGCAGTTGTATGCGCCATTGTCCCATTGATACGCGCCTTCAGGCTGCACCACTCATGATTCACCAGCTCAGGGTCTCCGGGGCCTGTTGCCGCTTTGGGGCAGAGGCATTTCCCGGTTCCGCACGACGCATTCCCGCCCTTATTTTCCAATACTTCCTCACTGTAAACACAGAGGAATTTTTTTGCCGGGCGTTCGGTCTTTTTCAGTTTACGCCGTAAGGCTGCGCCCAGCGGGCAGCCTTTCACTTGCCAGAACTCGGCCACCCTTATCTTCGAGGCATCCATCTTGAGGGCGGCTCCCATCGACGAGAAGAAGACTGCCGGGCTCCGCGCGGCAGCAAGGATCAGTTGCGCTTTATTCTCCAGACTATCGATGGCGTCGATGATATAATCATAACTTTCCAGCTGGAATGATTCGCTTGTCTCTCGGCTGTAAATCATCTGAAGTGGCCTGATTGCAGCTGTCGGGTTTATTTCCGACAAGCGTTCTTTCAGCGCCTCTACCTTCACCCTGCCCACCGTTTTGGTTGTTGCCATCAGCTGGCGGTTTATATTCGTCACACATATCCTGTCGGAATCCACGATCGTAAGGTGCCGGATGCCTGAGCGCACCAGACTTTCGGCGCACCAGCTTCCGACTCCTCCCACCCCGAACAGAATCACCCGTGCATCTGCGATTCGTTGCATCTGCTCTTTGCCCAGCAAAAGCTCCGTTCGTTGGAATAATCCTTTCGGTACCTCCTCCCCCCTCATCTCTTAATAATCCCGGCGGCGGGGAGGGCGGTTATCCCGGTAGCCCCGATCGTCTCTGTCTCTGTCTCTGCCGCGATCGTCTCTGTCTCTGCGCTCGCCTCCGCGGTCGGGGCGTTCCGTGCGCGAGGGGCGTTCTTCATAGGCTTCGGGCCTGGGAAGTAAGGCTTTGCGCGAGAGCTTGAACTTACCTGTTTTGGGGTCTATATCCACTAATTTAATCCGGACAAGATCGCCTTCTTTCAATCCGGCCTGTTCTACCGTTTCCAGCCGTTTCCAGTCTATTTCCGAGATGTGGAGCAGGCCGTCTTTGCCCGGCATAAATTCGACAAAGGCCCCGTACGGCATGATGGAAGAGATTTTTCCTTCATAGATTTCGCCTACTTCAGGTACGGCGACAATCGCCTTGATTGCTCTCATGGCAGCGTCGATGATGGCTTTGTTGGTTCCGGCCACTTCCACTTTGCCTACGCCGTCTATTTCTTCGATAGAGATGATAGCGCCGGTCTTTTCCTGTATTCCCTGAATAATCTTTCCACCCGGGCCGATGACGGCGCCGATGTATTCTTTGCCGATTGTCAGGGTTTCGATGCGCGGAGCGTGCGGTTTCAGGTCAGGCCGTGGTTCGGGCTGTGTATCCGTCAGTTTATTCAATATATACAGCCGTCCTTCTTTGGCCTGCGCCAATGCGTTTTCAAGGATTTCGTACGAGAGTCCGTCCACTTTGATATCCATCTGGGTAGCGGTGATACCGTCTTTGGTGCCGGTTACTTTAAAGTCCATATCGCCTAAATGATCTTCGTCTCCCAGTATATCGGAAAGGATGGCATAGTTCTGTCCTTTGTTTTCCGATATCAATCCCATGGCGATGCCCGATACAGGTTTTTTTAATTGCACTCCGGCATCCATCAGCGCCAGCGTGCCGGCACAAACCGTAGCCATCGAGGAGGAACCATTGGATTCGAGGATATCGGAGATCACCCGTATCACATAGGGGTAATCTTTCGGGATCATACGTTTAAGGGCGCGATGGGCCAGGTTGCCATGCCCTACTTCGCGACGCCCTACACCGCGGGAGGCTTTGGCCTCACCGGTAGAGAACGGAGGAAAATTATAGTGCAGCAGGAATCGTTCTTTTCCGTGGACCAATACGTCATCGACTATTTTCTCGTCGGTCTTGGTGCCTAAAGTTACGGTCGTGAGCGATTGTGTTTCACCCCGTGTAAAGACGGCTGCTCCGTGAGGCCCCGGCAGGTAATCTACTTCACACCAGATGGGGCGTATTTCCGTAGTCTTCCTTCCGTCCAGGCGTTTGCCTTCGTCGAGGATAGCACGC
This sequence comes from Tannerellaceae bacterium, assembly GCA_031269535.1. GTDB lineage: Bacteria > Bacteroidota > Bacteroidia > Bacteroidales > Tannerellaceae > DFXE01. The sequence goes on along the minus strand of JAISZA010000242.1, from coordinate 4,543 downwards.
CGCATGGCCTCTTTTTCCACATCATGGTAGTAACGGCCTATCATTTCGGCTTTTTCTTCTAGTTCTTCTTCCGTATAGCCGGCTTTGTATTCTTCTATGATTTTTTCGAAAGCTTCGCTCCGTTCCTGTTTGGCGGAAGCCGAAACGGCTACGGCATAGACTTTGTCGTAGCATTTCTCACGGACGTCTTTGCGCAGTTCGTCGTCGTTTACTTCGTGTTCGTAGGTTCGTTTTACCGATTTACCACAGGCTTCAGAGAGTTCGAGCTGCGTTTGGCATTGTATCTTGATGGCCTCGTGAGCCACTTTGATAGCTTCGAGCATTTCCGCTTCCTGCACTTCTTCCATCTCGCCTTCCACCATCATGATATTGTCGAGGGTAGCGCCAACCATAATGTCGATATCGGCTTTTTCAAGTTCGGGAAAGGTCGGATTGACAACAAACTTCCCGTCGATGCGTGCTACGCGCACTTCGGATATCGGCCCGTTGAAAGGGATGTCGGAAACCGCTAGCGCAGCGGATGCAGCCAGCCCAGCCAGCGCATCGGGCACATCTATGCCGTCGGCAGAGAACAATATGATGTTTACATAGACTTCGGCATGATAGTTATCGGGGAAAAGCGGGCGGAGCGCCCGATCGACCAGACGTGAAGTAAGGATTTCATAGTCTGAGGCTTTCCCTTCTCTTCTCGTAAAGCCTCCGGGAAAACGCCCATAAGCTGAGAACTTCTCTTTATATTCCACTTGCAGTGGCATAAAATCAACACCCGGTGCGGCATCTTTAGCTGCGGTAACGGTAGCGAGCAACATGGTATTACCCATACGAACAGTAACAGACCCGTCTGCCTGTTTCGCTAATTTCCCTGTTTCAATGGTGATTACTCGTCCATCACCCAACTCAATCGTTTTGTTAATCGGATTAACCATAATTTTTCTTCTTCTTATTTTTCGTCTGTAAAATCGTGCAAATGTAATGAAAGTTTGTTGGTTAACGTACGTAAAAGAGACAAATAACTTCGGCAGAATGTTTTTTTTAGTATTCAGCCCTCGCAGGGGCTTGCTTCCTGCCTCATCAAGACGCGCCTTCGCCTGCCGTCGCCATACGCGCCTCCGCAGCTTCAGAAATGCGACGACACATTCTGTCCGGGTTCGCATATGCGCCGCAGAAATAACCAACCTTTGTTTTTTTTCGTATTTCTGTAAAATATTTTTCCCGTTCGTTTGTCTTCAACATTAGAGAATAGTCTCATCGAAATTTTCAATAATTAATTCGGATTATATATCAGTTAAATATGACGGATCATCAAATTAGCAAGAATTGCATGGAATGTTTCCAAATCGGAGAGCGTTTTTACTGCGATGTACGCAGGCTGTTTTATCAACTGCATATCCCTCCGCAAGAACAAACTGTATTGATGAATATGGCAAATAAACAACAGATGGATTGCGGAAGTTTCAAAAACATATTGTTATTTTTGTTACAAAACAAATTAATGTATGGAATCGGGTGCATTTGACTACGTCGATTTTCAATTCAAATTGTCGCAGATTCAATGGATTTCTATCGTCCTTGCGAGGTACGAAGCAATCCAGGGTGCCCCGGTCTGGATTGCTTCACCTTTCAGGTTCGCAATGACGGCCCGTAATGACGATGCGACAATTTGAATTGAAAATCGACGTAGTCAAATGCACCCATGGAATCAATCGAAAAGATCAGATTACAAATATAAAATAAAAAAGTTATGAAAAGAAGTTTGCACATTGTTGGGCATTTATTGTTTGGATTAGCGGCAATAGCCGGATTTGGCGCCGCAGTCATGTTGTTGTGGAACGCTTTGCTTCCGCAGATTTTCGGAATCACCGCCGTTGATTTCTGGCAGGCATTGGGATTACTTGCGTTGTGTCGTATTTTGTTCGGCAGTTTCGGTGGCTTTGGTGGCAGACATTGGATGACTCACGATCACACTCATTTTCACAATAACCCCATCCGTGAAAAATGGATGAAAATGACGCCCGAAGAGCGGAAAACGTTTATCAAAAACCGCCACCATTTCGGTCATGGTTTCGGGCACGATTTTTTCGAAGAGGAACGACCCGAAAAGAAAGACTGAGGTGGAGGTAAACAAAGACAATCTCGGAAAACTGGTTGCAGAATATCGGCCGCAACTCAAATCTTTTATCCGCAAACGAGTGGATAACAGGGAAGATGTGGAAGATATTCTGCAAGACGTTTTTTATCAGTTGGCAAAAACGGTCAATGCCGCCCTAAGCCCGGTTGAGGAGGTTGCGGCATGGCTGTACCGTGTAACGCGGAACACGATTATCAATCATGACATTAAGAAACGGGAAGGAGCAATGCCTGTCTGCCAAAACGATGAAAGAGAAGACGAAATGCTGACAGATTTTTCGGAAGTCCTGTTCAGCAGCGAAACCTCGCCGTCGCCCGAAACAGAATACCTGCGCTCGCTTGTGTGGGAAGAACTGGAAATCGCCCTTGCCGAACTTCCTCCCGGACAGCGCAGGATTTTTGAATTGACGGAATTGGATGGTATTCCGGTAAAGGAAATTTCACGAACTACAGGCGTCCCGGTTAATACGCTCCTATCGCGCAAACATTATGCCGTATTGCATTTACGTAAGCGTATGAAGCAGTTGTATGAAGATATTGTTTGTCAATGATTATGCACAGTGGTATTTGGGAGGGGGCATACGCTTCGTCCGCATATAATTCTGTTGGATTAAAACAGGTACATTATTCCTAATTGATAGCCGATATAAATTTGTTGCAATTCGGATGAATCGTGTTTTTTCCACAAAGCCCTGCGGGGAAACATCGCAGCATTGTCGGTATCATTAGAATACAGGTAGCTGATGTCTGGTCCGGCAAAAACCTCTATTTGAGGAATAAATTTATAAGCCGCCGACAAATGATATCCCGTTTTAAAAGTCGTATTCTCAGATGAAATCAGATTTTCGGTTTTGATTTCGTTATTGATTCTGAAATGCGGACTACAATTTATATGCATACCTAAACCGCCTTCAACAACCCATGACTTTTTGCCTGCTCTGTGATTATAGCCATATCCAATGATACCGTAAGTTACCCTTCCTCCGGAGCGAAACGAAAGAAGCATACTCCCTGTTTCATTGTACGTGACGGCGATACCCTTTTCACCGTTTTTAATGAGATTGACAATGCCTATGGGATAATCACTGTTGTCTGCCACATTGACTAATCCGGCGAATTGAACGCCTTTTACATCTTTGGCGATATTGACAAGTCCGGCAAACTGTAGTCCGGAGATATCACCGGATATATTGGCCAAACCGGAAAATTGCAGTCCGGTGTAATTTTTACCGGCATAGCTTGCCAGGCCGGAGAATAAGAGTCCTTTACCGTTGTTCCCTATATGATTATAGAGTCCGGCAAACTGTAGTCCGTATGCATCCCGGCGGATAATATTCACCAACCCTCCGAAAGTAAAGGCTTTCTCATTTTCTGAAATTCCCGTCAACATATTGAATGATACCGTGTTGGTATATTCAGGTGCAGATATTCCGTTCGTACTCACAGGATAGATAAAACTGAACTGAAATCCTCTCTGTTTGCTTTCTCCTGTCTGAGAAAATCCGCCCGTACAGATTACCGTACACAATATCAATATTAAAACTGTTTTTCCCATTTTTGATATTTATTTTTCGTCACAAAAATACGACCTTAATTCCAAACAGACAAATGCACCCCGCATATCGGATTATTCTGTTTTTACACCCGGGGCATTGCCGCCCATAAACCTAGGGCATTGCCGCCGGAACCCAGGGCGTTGCCCTGGGCTGGGTTATATAGGGCCTTCAGCCCTTTTTGCTGTCAGGATGAGGGGGACGGGGGTATGCCTTGTCCGTTCCGGCTCCGGCTCATTTTATTTTTATCTGTAGGGAAAATCCGGAAGTTTTCCGGGCTGAAAGCCCTGTATATCCCAGCCCAGGGCAACGCCCTGGGTATAAAACGGAATAATCCGGTAGGCGCCCTGAAAGGGCAGCCTATGTTTAGGGATGCGAAATAAATAAGGTATAAAAGTTTCACACATTCCCCATAGACTTTTAACGAAAAATCCTTCACTCCTTCACAGAGGGCATAAGCTTTTGAGTGATACTTTGTTAAGGTGTGAAGGATGGGGTTCTTATCCTTCACACCTACACGTGATTTGCTCCGAAATCAGCTGAGGGTTTTTGTCTGAAACGGCTGTCCGGGTTTATATCCGGAAGTCCCACTCGTATAGTTGGGACGTCCTTCTCCCCCTGCCCCTCCCACAAGACAGGGGAGGAAAGGCGCCCGCTCCACAGGGAAAAGGCCGGTGGAAAGGTGAAGGATGAAAACCCCATCCTTCACACCTTAACAAAATATCACTCAAAGGCTTATGCCCTCTGTGAAGGAGTGAAGGATTTTTAGTCAAAAGTCTATGGGGATTTGTGTCGTTCTCCTGCTCCCGTCCGGAATAAATCCGTTCCCGTCCGGGATAAATTTGCTCCCGTCCGGGAATAAA
>JAISZA010000164.1 GCA_031269535.1 Tannerellaceae bacterium | reverse complement strand
GAGAAGACACCGGGGGCATTGTTTAATGCCTCTACTTCCAGTCCTGTATCGTCGGCAAAACAATCATATCCATAGTTTTCTTTGATGAAGCGGGCTTTCATCAAGGCGTTTCCTTCCAGTGTCCCGGCTGTTTCGGGGATATCTTCCCGACAGCCGATATCAGCCAGGGAGCGTATCTGTAGTTTGCCGGAAACGATGTTTTGTATTTCCTCCAGTTTGTGAAGATTGTTTGTTGCGAATACCAACGTTTTCATTTGTTGTTGTGTCTTACGTTTTTATCTGGTCAAAGCCTTCTCCATAGACTCCCCGTACGATGCTTTGCGAGATGAAGGCCTGACTGTCTATTTCTTTTATGAGCCGGAAGATATTGACCGATTCGGATTTCTTGGCCAGCAGGACGACTACTTTGGTTGGTTTCTGTGAGTATCCTCCTACGCCGTCGAGCAGGGTACAACCCCGGCCCAGGTCTTTGATGATCCGTTCGGTTATCTCATCGTATTTCTGCGAAAAGATAAGGAACTGAACAGACTGGCGGTTGGCATTGATCACGCGGTCGAGCACAAAACTATTGACGCCCATTTCCACAAAGCCGAAAACAATCTTTTCCACATCCTGAAAGAGGAGATACGACGAACTGATAATCACTACATCAAACAGCATCAGCCCCATTCCCATCGATATATTTTTGTATTTGTTGATGATGGCGGCAATGATGTCGGTACCTCCCGTACTTCCGTTGACTGCAAATATCAGTCCCAGCCCCGTACCACAAATACCGCCACCGATCAGGATGCACATGAAAGCTTCGTCACGAATGATAGGGACGCCTCCGAACACCCACTCAAAGAGCGAAAGCGAGAGCGAGAGCGAAATGACGCCGAATATCGTTTTCAAAAGAAACTTATACCCCAATATCCTGAAGGCAAAAGTCAGCAGTACCACATTGATAAGGAAATACGAAACGGAGACCGGGATAGACGTCCCGAAGAAAATCAAGGCGCTGACACCACTCAGCCCCCCTGTGACAATCTCATTGGAGAGAATAAAACCATTGAAACCGAAGCCATACAACAGGGTTCCCAGACATATTACCAGATAATCCTGTATGGAATAAAATAGTTTACGGATATTCTTCTTCATCCAATCACGATATTAATAATCTTTCCGGGTACGACAATTACTTTCCGGGGCGTTTTTCCTTCCATCCATTTGATGGCGTTCGCGTGCGACAAGGCTGCTTTTTCCACATCCTCGCGCGTAGCTTCCGCCGGCAGGTCGATGCTGAAACGGGTTTTGCCATTGAAGGATACGGCATAGGTAAGCACGTCTTCCTTCAGGTAAGCTTCGTCGTATGCCGGCCAGGAGGCTTCGCATACGGTAGATTCTTTGCCCGCTATGCTCCATAACTCCTCGGCAATGTGTGGAGCAAAAGGCGCCAGGACAACGATCAGCGGTTCAAGTATGGCTCGTTTGCTGCATTTGAGAGACGTCAGTTCGTTTACGCATATCATAAAGGCGCTGACGGAAGTGTTGAAAGAGAAATGTTCGATGTCGTACGACACCTTTTTAATCAGTTTGTGGAGCGCTTTCAGTTCGGCAGGCTCCGCTTTGTCGTCGGTAAGCAGCAGCTCGCCGGTATTGGCATAGAAGAGCGCCCAGAGTTTTTTCAGGAAGCGGTGAACACCGTCGATGCCGTTCGTATCCCAGGGCTTGGATTGTTCCAGCGGGCCCAGGAACATTTCATACAGACGCAGTGTATCGGCTCCGAATTTCTCCACCACCTTATCGGGATTGACTACATTGAACATTGATTTCGACATTTTTTCTACTGCCCATCCGCAGACATAGCGCCCGTCTTCGAGGATAAACTCAGCCTCTTTGTATTCCGGATTCCAGTTGCGGAAAGCTTCTATATCCAGTACATCATTGCTCACGATATTCACATCTACATGCAGCGGCGTCACTTCATACGTATCTTTCAGGTTCAGAGAGACGAAGGTATTGCTGCCGTTTATGCGGTACACGAAGTTGGAGCGTCCTTGTATCATGCCCTGGTTGATAAGTTTTCTGAAAGGTTCGTCCTCGCATACGATACCGGTATCGTAGAGGAATTTGTTCCAGAAGCGGCTGTATATAAGGTGGCCTGTCGCATGTTCTGTTCCGCCCAGGTATAGATCGACATTCCTCCAGTAGCGGTTTATCTCTCCGGATACCAATTCTTTGGTGTTATGGGGATTCATATACCGGATATAATAGGCCGATGAGCCGGCGAATCCCGGCATGGTATTCAGTTCGAGCGGGAAAATATTTTTATTGTCTATACGACAGGTTTCTACTACTTTGGCATTTTCTTTGTCCCATGCCCATACCGTAGCGTGTCCCAGGGGTGGTTCACCTGTTTCGGTGGGTTGGAACTTATCTACAGCCGGTAGTTTCAGTGGTAGTTTATCTTCGGATAAAGTCTGAGGCAGTCCATCGGCATCGTAGTAAACAGGGAAAGGCTCGCCCCAGTAGCGCTGGCGGCTGAAGATAGCGTCGCGCAGGCGGTAGTTGATTTTTATCTTACCCAATCCTTTTTCTTCGACATACGCTTTGGTGCGGGCGATGGCTTCTTTCACTTCCAGCCCGTTCAGTTCGAGTCCTCCGGGTATTTCTTTGCCTTTTGCCGGAGAATTTATCATTATTCCTTCTTTGGCGTCGTAGCTTTCTTCCGAGATATCACAGCCTTCTATGAGCGGAATGATGGGTAGCTTGAAATGTCTGGCAAAAGCATAGTCGCGGCTGTCGTGTCCCGGTACTGCCATGATGGCGCCTGTTCCGTATCCGGCCAATACATAATCGCTTATCCAGATGGGGATTTTTTCATTGCTCATCGGGTTGATGGCATACGTTCCGGAGAAGACGCCCGTCACTTTCCGGTCGGCTATGCGTTCGCGTTCCGTTTTCTTTTTTGCAGCAGCCAGATAGGACTCTACTTCCGCTCGTTGTTCGGGAGTCGTTACCACTTCTACCAGCTCGCTTTCGGGCGCTAAGACCATGAAGGTGACGCCGTAGATTGTGTCGGCTCGGGTGGTGAAGATGGTGAAAGACTTCTCCCCACAAGAGAGGGTAGGGGAGAGGTAAAACCGGAGTTCCACCCCTTCGCTTCTTCCGATCCAGTTACGTTGTGTCTCTTTCAGCGATTCCGTCCAGTCGATTGTTTCCAGGCCGTCGAGCAGGCGTTGGGCATAAGCAGAGACGCGCAGGCACCATTGGCGCATGACTTTCTGTTCCACCGGATAGCCGCCCCGTTCGGAGAAGCCGTTTACTACCTCGTCGTTTGCCAGCACCGTGCCCAGGGCCGGACACCAGTTGACCATCGTATCGCCTATGTATGCCAGGCGGTAATCGAGGAGCACTTCTTCCTGCTCCTGCCGGCTCATGGCTTTCCATTCATCGGCGGTGAAAGAATAACGTCCTCCGGAGGCCACATTCAGTCCTCCTCCCGTTCCTACCTCTGCGAAGGCTTCTTTTAATTCTTCGATAGGGCGTGCCTGTTGTGCGTCGTAGCAATAATAGCTGTTGAACATCCGGATAAACGCCCATTGCGTCCAGTGATAATAAGCCGGGTCGCAGGTCTGCACTTCGCGGCTCCAGTCGAACGAGAATCCAATCTTATCCAATTGTTCGCGGTATCGTTTGATATTATTGCGGGTTGTGATTTCAGGATGTTGTCCGGTCTGGATGGCATATTGTTCGGCAGGCAGGCCGTAGGCGTCGTATCCCATGGGGTGAAGTACGTTGAAACCCCGGAGCCTTTTGTATCGCGAAAAAATATCGGAAGCGATATATCCGAGCGGATGCCCCACATGCAGCCCGGCCCCGGAAGGGTAGGGGAACATATCCAATACATAATACTTGGGTTTAGTTTCATCTTCTCCGACCTGGTAAACCTTTCCGGTTTTCCATGCAGCCTGCCATTTTTTCTCTATTTCCTTGAATTTATATTCCATTGCGCCAGCTATTAACACATTATTATTTCAAAGCCACAAAGTTAATGATTTATTTCTTTTATCATACGGGAACCCTGAACATCCCAGGGCAAATGTATCTAAAATCTCCCTGTCCGGATTTTTTATTCAACCCCTTCCTTAAAACAAACAGGGGTCATCTGCCGACCCCTGTTTGTTTGCATAAAGTTGAAAAACCATTCACACCGCACGCCCTAATTAATAGTTCTGGTTCCATAGAAATAGTTTTGGATTTAGGGGTTTGAACCATTTAGACGCGGGTATGAATGATTTTCAATTTATGTTAAGGTGAGGATTTTATAGATGACCCTGCCTATTTTCAAATGAAAAGAAAATTATTTACCTCCATGTTGAGCCTTTGCTCTAAGCCTGTCTGTGATGCTCCCTGATGATTTACTTTGTTTTGTTATAAGTGTTATCATTAGCATGGAATATATTATAGTAAATTAAGTTGTAAATTTTCAGTAACATTCATTTTATACACACGACAAAGTAATGAAAATTATATTTAACCTGCAATATGCAACACGAATTATAAGTTGCAATATGTAGCGCAAAACTTATAGGATTATGAATTTTATTATATCATATATTTGAAAATTAATCAAATAGAAGTTTTAATAAAATTCAGAATTATGTTCATGCTTTATGTAAGCGGAAATAAAAAAAACCTTAAAAAAACTGCCGGATGGTGTTTATACTTCGCGCGGTTTAAAATAGTGAGATGAAAAACAGAAATAAAGTAAATAAAAGGAACAGCGGAGGTGTGCCGATAGGGTGGTTAAACATAAAATAAGGAACCCCAGGGCAACGCTCTGGGTTCCCGGGTTGTATTGTTTATTTCTGTTTTTCATCTCACTATTTTTTAAACCGCGCGAAGTATAATAAAAAGGGCTAAATCTTTTTTTTTGAATTCCTGGCTCCGAACTCCGGATTCCTAGCTCAGAACAAGGAATTCCTAGCTCCGAGCTCAAAATTCCTAGCTCAGAACAAGGAATTCCTGGCTCCGAGCTAGGAATTCCTGGCTCCGAGCTAGGAATCCGGAGCTTTTACTGACAAACTCCCCGCTCGGAGCGACAAAACGACAGTCCGGAAGGGGCGCAACCAGCGTAGGATTTCTTCGTACCTCGCAAGGACGATGGAAATCCATTAAATCTGCGACAATTTGAAATATACCCGTGCAAAATAAATATCCATATTTGCCTATCTTAACGGAAAGTTATTATCTTTGGCATAAATTTTACATAAACAATAATGATTTTACAAAAACAGCAAAAACAACAACAAATGATAACATTTAAAAAAATAATTTATACTTTCTTGCCAAGAAAAGGAGCAAAGAATTTTAGCTCACAGGATAAAGGCGCTATCATGCAAAACAACGGACGATTAATCTACGAAAATACAATCAAGGAATTTATTTTAGGTATCTTATTTTTGATTACAGCTAATTATATAATAGGGATATTACTCTACAATTCCTATCCTTCCGTTATAAAACAAACCATATTTATCGGAATCGTACTTAACCTTATTTCCATTATTGTCATTTATAACATTCCGCTGTACTATATGAAAAAATTGCTTTTCATTTACCTCATTGTATTGACTGGCTTATTGTTTGTCAATTCGGTTTTTGTTATGATGATTTTGCCCACTGTCATTCCGATTGTTTATTATATTGTCATACCTACTACTTTATATGTTATTTATCCGTGGAAAGATGTTGTGAAATGGTCGCTTTTGTTCTTGCTCCTGATGCTGATTTCATGTATTTCGTCTTATTTATTAAATTATCATTTCAGGGAAATGCCTTATGAGAACTATTTTAAGTATCTGTCAGCCGACTCTCCTTTCCATACGATGATGCTGCCCGACATTATTGCCGTGTTTTTTTGTTTTCTGGTCATTTGCCGCAGTACGTATTATCTCCATTTGATCCATGAAATAAAAGTACAAAAGTTGATTAATCAGGAAACTACGGCAACAGATAAAGCCAAAAAAAGCGAACGACTGGAAATAGAAGATATAAAGTATGAAAAAATATACAGGCAGATTGTAGAATATTTTGAAAGCAAACAGCCTTACCTTCGTCCCGACTTCACCCTTGTCAATATGGCGAACGACTTGAATATCAACACAGCCTATTTATCAAAGGTCATCAATATTAAAAGGAATATGAATTTTAACCAGTTCGTCAATTTCTACAGAATCAGCAAAGTAAAAGAAATGATAAGAGACAATCCCCATTACACCCTGCAACACATCTATCTCACTTCGGGCTTCAACAGCCAGTCTTCTTTTAATAAGGCCTTCAAATTACAGGAAAAAATTACGCCTTCCGAATATGCTAACAAAATAAACAATCCGGAAGGCGTTTCTTAATTCTTTCTAAAAAGTATCCCTATTGGGCTATAATCTTTATTGATTTTGAAAACTGGGTACCATAAGGTACGACTATGCCCAGTTCAGTGCCGTCCTCATGATCCCCCCCCAAACCGGACGGCCTTTGTATAATCAACCTAATCTTATCTCCTTTCTTTCCACTTACTAAAGCAGGAGGAATACTTAATGTATTGCGATAGTAATTGACGGTACCAACGTAAACACCCCGAACGGAAGAATAATTCTCCCAATTGCCGCTTCCGGCAGCTCTTTTTATTTGCAAAGTAGCATTGATTATAATAACAGTAGCATTATTAGGAGTGGCAGTAGAAGTAGGGCTAGTACCAAGAGTACCAATATTAATACTGGTTGTGGTTGCCCCCCTCCCCCTGTAACCAACCATTGCACTGATTTCTATCTGAGCATCCTCTTCTAATTCAAAAGAATTCTCGGTGTCATTAAAAATCAGGAAATTGTTTGTTACCTGATCTGCCGCAGACCAGGGTACAACTACCTCGCTTCCGCTGTTTATGCCGTTAGCCACCAAGTCATGTGTTTCGTCGGCAGACTGAAAGAATGCCAATTTAGCGGGAGTGGCCGCAGACATGCCCAGCTTGCCGGTATTCACATCAACCACCACTGATTGCGAATTGCTGGTCTGCGTTTCCAGGCCACTGATACGAAGCTCATGGTTCATATCAACGACAATGTTCGTAGCTGCTTCGGTAAGCGGGCCGCCTAGGCGGAGCGTGTCATTGCGGATCGAAAGGCCGTTTTCCGCCGTCATTACTCCGAGGTTCTCCCATCTTTCCCCCGTCCAGGCATAAAGTCCTTTTGTAAAAATTAGATTAGAGTTTGTTACGGTATTCGGCGATTCGTAGATGTTGTAAACAATCAGGCCGGTATGTTCCTTATTGGCAGCCGCAATGTCGGTAGAAGAAGAGTAATCGCCCGAAGGACTGGAAGCCGAGCCAAACATGGGGTATAGTTTATCCCTTACGGAAAGTTGAACACGGGGAAGAAAAAATCCTTTATGTGAGTTTTCGCCATCATCACCGCTGTTTACATGTAGTTCTTTTAATTGGAGTAATGCGCCTTTCGACGGTTCTTCATCTATGCCGATAGTCACTTGTGAATAACTCCGGGTATTGCAGGTGCAGATCAAAACAACAACTCCTAATAATATAATTTTAAAGTGTTTCATTTGTAAAAGTGTTTTTTAATTAGTTTTACTTTTTACCGTAAAGATAAAAACCCGGATACTATTTTTCAACCGTCCGAAAGCATCAAAGGCCAATAAATCAATGTATTTCAAAATTCGATTGTACCATATAATTGACACTTAACAAAATAAGAATAATAATAGGTTTCTGATTTCGGTTAATATATCAACGACTCCGCTTGTCGGCTAAGCTCGAACAGGTTCCTCCATCTGCCTGTCAACGACATCAATGGCTTTGCAGAGATAAACGTTTTCCGAAAAAAGAAGCCTGAAAAGCAAGGACGGGAGGGTCGTCCTTGCGAGCGGAGCGAAGCAATCCAGTAATGCCGGTCATGTTTATTTCCTGACAACGCCTTAGATGTTTTCGTCTGTTCCGTTGTGGTTGAGAGTAGTTTTTGTCCGCAATCATGAACTTTTAAAAAGTGCAAAGGTAAAGCAAGAGCCGCTAGGGAAAGCAACCCTTGCAGCTCAATTATGTTTTATTGAAAAGTTCAGTGTTATTTTTTAGATAGCAGTAGGTGGGAAACCATACTGTCGTTTGAAAGCAGTCGAAAAATGTGACAGGCTTTTAAAACCCAGTTCAAGATACACATCCGACGCTTTTTTATTCTCTTTGCTGATTTTATCATGCGCAACCTTCAATCGTTTTTCTATCACCCATTTTTCGGGTGACAGCGGGCTGATTTTCTTGAAATCACGCTTGAACGAGGCAAGGCTGCGACCGGTGTAGGAGGCTATTTCTTTCACCGAAAGGTTGTACATGTAATTTCTGTTAAGAAAATCAAGAATGTCAATTTTCCACGGTTCAACAAAGTCGAAAAGTGAGGCGTAAACGTTTTTATCCGTGTTCAGCAGGATGAGAACGCCTTCCGTCATTTTCAGTTTCAGCAGTTCGTCGGTGGGCGGGATGGGCGAATCGAAATAGGGCGTCATGGATTCAAAGAGGCTTTGAATGTCGGGACGGTCGGCGGGGAGTTTGTACACGCTGATTTTTTGCCTTTTGGCGTCTTCGGGTAGCTGCTTTTTATTCAATGTTTGATAAAACTCCCGCAGAAACGGGCGCGTAAACGTTAGCCAAATGGATTTATACTGCTCGTTCTTTTTGGGCATTTTGTTCATGCTGACGCGATTATCCTTGCGTACAAAGGCACATTCGCCCTTGTACAGATATGTTATTTTGCCGCCTTCATTGATTTCCAGTTTGCCGGACAGGATATAAACAATCCCGTGTTC
>JAISZA010000122.1 GCA_031269535.1 Tannerellaceae bacterium | reverse complement strand
CATCCCACCTATGCTTTCTATACCTTCAGCAACGGGTTTGGCTTTGTGGATACGACCGGCGTCTCGGCCTACGACAACGACAGCAACCGCCTCATCTTCCAGGAGCCGGTAACCGGAGGAGCCGGACGCGTGGAGAAGGGCAAAGCCCTCCTCCAGACCCTGTACGATGATTTAGGGCGTCGTTAAACTTCTTGTGACGTTTATTTCCTGACAACGCCTTATTTATCCGAAAGGAAATCGATCATGCGCTGAATGGCGCGGCTGCATACGGGGCAGAACGGAGCATAGTCGCGCATCGTGCAATGTACCTTGGGGCGGTAGATGCCTTTGGCCAGATAGCCTCCTCCTTCGAAAACGCCTACCTTGTCGGTGTAGGCATCCTCCAGAGGCGTAGGGACAGGGGTGCCCGCCGGCAGGAGGTCTGCCCATTTACTCCCGAAATCGACCAGCGTCGTGATATTCGGCTCCCAGGGTTCGGCATCCAGGGGATAGAAATCCGCATCGTATGCCACTTCGGAAGTGAAGTATTCGTCGGCCAGGCCGGCAAAGCTGTGGCCAAGCTCATGGACGAAGACGCCGGCTGTCCGCTCGTTATCGGCTGTCCCCATTGCATAAAAATTATACATCCCACCGCCACCGTATGTCTCGGCATTGACTAAGATAAAGATGGCGTCGCAGGCGACGTTCCATACCGCGTCGCGGATAGACTTCATATCCGGCGTCGTCAGGTAGCGGTCGAGGCCGAAGGTATAATATCCGGAGTTCAGAGCCGTCTGCCGGAAGATGCCCTTGCCGGAAACATCCGTCCCCGATTCTTCGGAGATGAGTCCTACCGCCCATACATTGAAATCGCTCCGGCGTGTATCGTAGGGAGGCGTAGCAAACAGTAATTCGGTGAAACGGCGCGCGTCGGCTTCGAACTTATCCTGTTCCGCCGCCGTATATCCTTCGGCTAAGAATACCAGGTCGGCTTTGCCGGAAGGCTCGCCGGTGTATTGAATCCGGGTGATCTTATTATCCTTCAGCCTCCCCCGGTCGATAAAAATGCTTGCCGGACTGATGGCTGTCTTCAGCAGGGTACGAAACTGCATGTCTTTCCTATCGCGTCCGGTAATCTCGACGACCACCTCCTGGCGGGGATAAGGGATGGAGACACTGTTTGTCCACGACTGTATTTCGGTTTTGGCCTGTTCCGTCGTGCGCCATTCTTCGAACAAGGTATTGAACCCTCTGGAATAGATTAGTTTCTGTGTTGCTTTATCATACACATTCACGTAATACCCTCCGTAGCCGGAGGAGTCGATCAGGTTGCGTTGCGGGCCTCCCCACAGCGGTTCTTCGCGCAATTGCTGCAAGGCGGCAGTCTGCGAGGCGACATCTCCGCTGAGTGCAAAGTCTATGCGCAGGCTCTTCTTCTCAAAATACGTATCAAAAGTGCTTTGTCCGGAGTTCCCCCGCGCCAAAGCTGTTCCCGTAAAACCATCCATCAGGAGCATGGCCAGGGTAAACAAAAGACAGACAGGAATTGTTTTTATTTTCATAATGACTGGATTTTTTTTCGTGGCAAATATAAACAAAACATCCCAGCGAACCCTCCCTTCGCGGGGAATTAAGAGTTAAGAATTAAGAGTTATACTTCGCTCGGTTTAAAATAGTGAACAGGAAAAAACAATATAGGCCCCGGAGGCTGAATAGGCAGCCGGAGATTATCTGCGGACATCATTATCCGGATTATTCCGTTTGAATGTTCAATATTTTTTCATCGGAGCTGACACCCACAAAGGATTCAAATCCTCCGTATTTGTTGATATCATAACCTCCCCCTTGTGGGAAAGTCTGCCGGCAACTTCCGGCGGCATTTTTCCCCGGGGGGAAAGTCTGCCGACAATTTCCGGCGGCGTTTCCCCCCCGGGGGCAGGTCTGCCGGCACTTGCTTTCAGAGATTGAATCCGGAGACTTCTACTGTGGGTCTTTCGCCCCGGGTGTCTCTGTTTTGCAGGCGCATGGTGATTGTTTTTTCTTCACCGGGCATCAGAGAGAGGTAGTTGTCGCTGAAGAATACGGGGAGGATGCGTTCCGCACTCTTTTCGCCGACCACTTTCAGCCGCAGCATCAAGGCCGGCGTCCGGGTGTTGTTCTTCAATGTGGTGCTCAGCAGCCATTCTTCTCCCACGCGGGTGAGGGTGGTCTGGGTATCGAGGCTTATCCGGGGCAGTTGGAGCAGCGACTGGTAGTTGCCGTCTTCCTTGCCTCTCCAATAGAAGTTATCGGAGAGGAGATTCCCGTTTTCCGTCAGAGTCAGTTTGATGAAGTAAGTATCGGAGAGGGTTGCGGGATATTCCAGGTTGAAGGCTTTCACCGTAGCATCTTCCCCGACGTCGAGCGTCGTTTCTTTTTCCCACTGCACGGAGCCATCCTGATTGATCAGCTGGGCTTTGGCGAGCAGTCCGCTCCGATCCCGGGCATGATAGTTCACGACTTCAATCCAGTCTTCCTTTTTGTAGTCGTACACCGGGTTCCACTGGATATGGATGGGTTCGGACGCTTTCTTACAGCCGAAGTAGGCACCTGTGGGGTCGAAATAGTAATCGTAGGTTTGCCATACCATCGACGGCCAGGCGGGATGGCTCATCCAGAGCAGCATGCCCCGGCGGTATTCGCTGCGTCCTTCGAAGATAGCCCGGTAGCCGTCGTAGTTGATCCACTGTGCCCATTCGGCAAACTGCTTAGTGTCGGCGGGTTTGCCGAAGGCTTTTTCTATCCTGTCGTTGAAAGAACCGGCGGCCTGAGCCGAAGCGCCCGATGTTCCTCCCAGCGTATAATCATGAAGGCCGTATATACTGTTGGGAGTATCTTTTGTATTCACCGGTTCGATCGCGTCTTTTCCAAAAGCGAGGAGCAGGCTTTCGTAGTTCATCACATTGGGCATCCCCCGTTCGCTGTGGAACTTATTGTTTCCGTAGAGCAGGAAGTAGTCTCTGGGTGGCAAGGCCCGGTACGGCCCTCCTCCGCTGACTACACCCATGGCCGAATTGGAGATGTAATGGATGCCCGGATGCAGTTCGGGCACGAGGCGGCGTATGGCGTCGTCGAGTATCTGAGGGGGATTCCCTTCGTTCCGTCCGACATAAATACCGACAGAGGGGTGGTTGCGTATGCGTTTGACGAAATCTTCCGCGTTGGCGATGAAGAGGTCGTTATCGTAAGGGTTGGGGCCATCGACAGGGTTGGCCAGCCAGAAGTCTTGCCAGACCATGATGCCATGGCGGTCGCAGGCTTCGTAGAACTCTTCGTCGCCGATTTGTCCGACCCAGTTGCGTATCATGGTGAAGTTCATATCGGCATGGTAGGCGACGGCGATGTCGTATTCACGTCCGCGGTAGTTGAGGTTGGATTCGCCGAACCCCCAGTTTCCTCCGAAGCCGATGAAGCGGCGTCCGTTGACGAAGAGGCTCAGCGTCTGCCCCTCTTCGTTGAAGCTCATCTGCCGGACGCCCGACCGGAAGGCAGTCTGGTCGGATGCTTTTCCATCGATCGCGAAGCTCAGTCTCACGTCATACAGATAAGGCTCTCCGTAGCCTTTCGGCCACCAGAGGCGGGGATTCTGTAAGGTCAGCGCCGGTGTTGTCGAAGGGTCTAATCGTACCACTTTCGTTTCGGAGGCGGCCAGGCTCACTTCCTGCTCAAAGGCTGCCTCTCCATACTGTCCTTTCAATATCCCGCTGACAGCCTCGTTCGTCTGGTTCTTCAGGCTCACTTCAACAAATAAGCTGGCGGATGTGGTATCCGGTAGCGGGAGTTCGGCGCGTATGAAGGGGTCTTCGATGGTCACGGCGCCTGTATGTGTGAGGAAGACGTCGTTCCAGATGCCGATGTTACGTCCACGGATAGTCGGTATCCAGTCCCACCCGACGGAAGCATGGAAGGTGGGGTTGTCGGCTCCCAGGATGCCGCCGTTCTGGTCGGTGCTGAAGGCTGTTTGTTCCTTGATGGCTCCGATATGATCATTTTTGATAAGCTCAACCGCGACGACGTTTTTCTTTCCGGCGCCGACCCATTGCGTCACATCCAGTTTCCCCCGCATGAAAGCTCCTTCGATGCGTCCTGCTTTCTGTCCGTTGACATAGACATTGGCTTTCCAGTTGATTCCATCGAAATGGAGGAAAGTCTTCCCGCCTCCGAATCCGGAAGGGAGCGTAAATTCGTTGCGATACCAGAAGTTGGAGTTAAAGAACGATTCCGATATCTGGAGCTGGTTATCCGCATGGTTCGGGTCGGGCAGGGCGCCTATCCTCCAGTAGCTGGTCAGTACTGTTCCGGGCACGGTTGCGATGATCCAGTCGTCGTCGCCGAAGCCGCTCCGGGATATTTCTTCTCCGGAAGCATTCACCTCGGAAGCCCGTTGCAGCTTCCAGGCCCCACCGCTCAGGCTGAGTCGGTTTCCTTCCGGTTTGAGCGCCTGCAGCGGCCGGGGCGATAAACCGCCCTTACCGAATACTTCCAGTTCGCTGAGGATATAGGGTTGATTGTTTTCCGCTTCCTTCATCAGGATGCGCAGGTATTGTCCGTTCGCCGTCTGGTCGAGGGTGATGGCATCCGTCTTTTCGCTTCCACCCGGCAAAGAGGCGATATCCTTCCATGTTCGGGCATCTCCGGATACCTGCACGGAGCCGGCAAGCGCTTTATTGATCCAGTGCAGGTTGAGCTTATCGAAGGAGGCAGGCGCTCCGAAGTTTACATAGACCCATTCTTCTCCCGTTCCGGCGCTTTCCCAGGCGCTGTTGAAGTAGCGTGAAGGCGTGATCAACTGCAGTTCATTCCCTTGATAGAAATCCCAGTCGCTGAATGACCATTCCTTGGCGGAAGGCATCCGGATACTGATTTTATAACAGGAATAGCTGACGGCTTTATCCAGAGTAAACACCTGATTTATGTTTGTTGAGGGTTGGGGAGGCGGGAAACTGAAGGTAAACGAAGGTTTGGGAGCATCGGGATCGACCGGAGGCATCACGAATCCGAATCCGAAGAAACGGGGTGGCTCCACGCCAATGCGTCCGGGCCCTTTTTCCTGTCCGAGGATATCCCAGTTGACACCGTCGTTTGAGCCGTAAGCAAGGATTTCGTATCCGCGGGGTTTGCTCTCATCGTATGTCACACTCCCGCTGAGGACGAACTTATCCACATTCATGACAGCGTGATTGATGTCTAACTGCAGGAATACTTCGTCGCCACTGATGCGGTATTTCGAATCGCTTTTTCCGTCGAAGAGCCATTCACGTTCGTTTTTCTTCAGCTCTCCGGCCTGTGTAGCGACCTTGATAGTTGCTGGCGGGGAGGTAGTGATGATCCCGTCGGTAGTCAGCTGGGCTGTCAGGTTATAGTCGTAGCTCGAAGAGTGGTAAGCGCTCCTCAGCCTGGCTATATTCCGGTAATTATTATCCACTACCAATTCCGGGGCGAAATCTTCCGCCGGATTTCCGGGATAGACTCCCACGCCGGATGTATAATAATCCGACCGGAGCGTTCCGTCGGAACCACATCCGGAAAACAGCGCCGGAGTGGTGGTCATTCCAATGAGAAAGAATAAGAATAATTGTTTTGTTTTCATACAAATATATATTTAAAATATTTCCGGGCAATCATTGAATATCTCGCAGGAATAAGGTATGCGGGTCGTGATACATCCAACTCAGGCCCTCGTTCGGCATCCGCCATCTCATGGCCGGATTGGGCTGGTAGGCATTTCGCCAGGTGAGGAAGTAAGAGAGTTTGTACTTTTGCATGATACGAACCAGGTCCCAGCTTGTGTTTCCACATTCGCTCAGTGCGGCAAGTTTATGTTTCTGTCGGGCGGTTGCCGATACAAAATTCAGGGCCTTATCTACTGCCTCATTAAACTCAGGCCCCGAGCCATACCAGTCGATCGACAGCATATCGATGTATTCGTCTCCCGGATATCCTGTCAGAAATTCTTCCGTCGAATAGACCTTGTCGGTATTATACACATAGAGGATGTTGTGCAGTCCTTTACTGCGCAGGAAACCGACGGTATAGCGCCACAGATCGGCATATTCCTGCGGTGTGCAGCGGGTATTGCCCCACCAGAAGAAGTCGCCGGAATGTTCGTGCCAGGGGCGGAAGAGGAAGGGAATCGGTTTGTCGTTTTCATCCTTCCAGGTCAGGAAGTAGTCAGCCAGTATGCCCAGCCATTGGTTGAAGCTCTCATGGTTCTCTCCTCCGGGAAGGATTGATTTCACTTCGCCTCTGTTTTTTACCGGATCGTCTTTGGCGGGCACATCCCACGACGATCCCGGTCCGTTGGCTGTCTTCGGGCCAGGTAGCTGTGAGGTGATCGGGTTGGTGCAATGCCAGCTTACCGTAATCACGCCTCCGAGCTTGTGGAAGAATTTCACCTGTTCGGTAATCTGCACAAAAGAGACGGAGTCGAGGCTTCTCTCCCTACCCGTTTCTATCTCGCCTAACTCAAAGCCGGCTACTCCGGGATAATCGCCTACTGCTTCCTTTACGTCTGAGCGGTCTTTCTCGTACCACCAGGTGGTGCCATACATCAGGTCGTCCTGATGTCCGTACATGACGCCTTTATCCTGCAAGGCCAGTAAGCGGGTGAATAACTGTCGGGCTTCAGGTGTGGCCTGTGGGTTGGCAGGTGCGTATGCCTGTTGTCCCGGATCAGCAGAAGAACAAGCCATACCTGCCGTGAATAACAATACAAGAAGAGGATTAAGTGTTTTCATAATATGAAATTTTTTGTGAGAAAAAAAAAATAAATGTACACCACTTGGGCATACCCAGCCTTCGTGGTGTACAAAAGTAATAACATTTGTTTTGTTATTCAGAGGGTATCGGACTAAACTTTTCCGTAAATTCAAAATTTCTCCTGTACAGGTTATACACAGAAACAACACTTACCTCCGTGACCGATGGAGGTACTTTGACCTTGAGCTGCCCCGGTGTTTTTTCGAGCACTTCACACTCGAATGAACCGATACGGAAGATGTATGTAAAATCAAGATTTTTCCCTGTGACAGTAAGAATACTTCCCACGGGTGCCGAGAGTGGCTGCACACTCTCAATAGTCGTCAGCGGCCATTCGATATCGTAATCTTCCGACCATTCCTGATCCCGGCACGACATTCCTATCAGCATGATCAGGCCAATCAGGCAGCCTGCCGGGGCGTACGTTTTTATATGCTTTGTTTTCATATTTCCTTTTATTTTTTGATGGATATGGGGTGAATTAATACGGATTAGGCTCCAGGTTCCAGTAAGTGACTTCCGTATCGGGAAGAGGCATCACCGGCACGATGTTGATGTAGTCGCCTGCATTGAGCGAGTTCAGGCTGCTTCTCAGGATATTGGCGCGTATGCCGGCCACCCTGAGTTCGCGGCTGTTCTCCAGTTCGGTCTGCGTGCTTCCTGTTCCTGTTTCCTGAAAGAGCGGGTTATTAGGGTCTCGCTGGAAGTCTTTGACCCGTTCGACCCGTTCGACCAGTTGTCCGGTACGAATCAGGTCCCAGCCCCGGTATCCTTCGGTAGCCAGTTCCACCCTGCGTTCATCCCAGATGGCCTGAAGCAGCGCCTGCCCCGAAGCCGTGCAATCGGGAATGTTGGGAGTTGTTTCGGGCCACACATATCCCGTGTAATCCCCTACATTATAGCCTTTGCAATACGAGGATTGGCGGGCCCGTTCGCGTATCCGGTTCACCAGCTCCCTTGCGTCCTGTTCTTTTCCCAGGTGATAGGAGGCTTCGGCGTGCATCAGCAATAGATCGGCATAGCGCATCAGGATGATGGGTTTGGTTGTCCCGTTCATCGGAAATTCAGGCAGCGCCACCTTCCGGCAAAGGAAATTCGTCATTTGCTCTGCCCGGTTATACAGCGGAGTGCGTCCGAACAGGGTACCGTTGTTGAAGGTCGGCCCATAGACGGTACTGCTCAGGCGCGGGTCTGTAGGGTCGAAAGCATTCACCAGGTCTTCCGTGGGGTTATGGAATCCCCAGCCCATCGTAAACAAGCCCGGAGTAGGCTGACGGTTCCCCTGTACGATCCAATCCATGAAGAATGAGCCCGAACCAAAAGGCCCTTCTTTATCCTGCACTTCAAAGATCGACTCTATGCTGTTTTGCGTTTCCGCCTCAAAGACCACGGCATAATTGGGGTGGAGATCATACAAACCGCTGGAAATAACAGCGCTTGTCAGGTCGTACACATCCTGCCAGGTCTGGGGGCAATGCGCATCCGTACCCAGCCGGTACATCAGGACTCTCGCCAGATAGGCGCGGGCTGCATTCCGGGTTGCCCGCCCGATCTCAGAATCCGGATACGTATCCGGGAGGAGGCGGATAGCTTCGGTCAGCTCTTCGACGATATAATCCAGGGTTTCTGAAAAAGAAGCGCGGGGGAGGTTGCCAAATTCTTCCAGTTCAACAGAATGTTTCAGGATAGGCATACCTCCGAAGTGGCGCAGGAGATAAAAATAGTAATAGGCCTTGAAGAAGTGGACTTCTCCCCACATACGTTGCTTCACACTTTCGTCGAGCGGAGCATCTTCCAGGTGTCCGGAAGCATAGTTCGCCCTCGATATCGCCCACCAGCTATGCACATAAAAGCCTTTGACGATGGTATTTGCCGGTGTCATGGCATAATTGGCCACTAAGGTCAGGTCCATCAGGTCGCCCACCGTACTGCCCTTTTCGGCATCGTCGGTCGCTACAGATCCCAGGAACCATTCATAGTGGTGATTCATATAGTTGGCATCCGGGCCATCGCCCTGCGTTACCTGAAGCATATTATAGAGTGAAATGATTACTTTTTCGGCATTTTCCTCGGTATTCATGTAAACGTCGCTTCCCAGTTTGGCTTGTGGTTCTATTTCCAGGAAATCGTCGCAGCCGCAGAACAGGAAGGATACCAATACGATGCCCAATAGTTTATTTGTATTCATAAGTCTGTTCATTTTTAAAAAGTTAGATTAAGACCAAAAGTCAATATCCGGGGTCTGGGGTAAGACACCATGTCGATCCCATTATTCAGGGGATTGGATAAATAGTCGCCCATTTCCGGGTCGAAACCGGTATAACCGGTGAACACCCACAGATTATCTACGGAAGCATACAGTCTCAGCCGCGTAAGTCCGGCCTTGCTTATCAGTCCATTCGGGAAGCTGTAACCCAATTGCACATTTTTGATACGCACATACGTGCCATCTTCAATATAGCGGTCTGAGAATCTGGAATTTTCGTTCGGGTCGGTAGAGATGACTCTCGGATATTTATTGGTCGAACCGGGGCCTGTCCAGCGATTCACCATATCCTTCGACATATTCCATTGCACCATATTCGACGAATACAAATCCAATACTTTGGCATTGGCTATTTCATATCCCAGAGCGCCCTGCAGGAATACCATCAGGTCAATATTCCGGTATCCCAGATTCAGGTTCAGCCCCCATGTCATATCCGGCATTGCGCTGCCCAGATAGGTACGGTCGTTCACATTCAGCGGCTGTCCGTCGTCGGATAATTTCAGGAATCTGACGTCGCCGGGCGCTGCATTGGGCTGAATCAGATACTGTTGTCCGTCCGTTCCGGTATAAGTATGGGCATTCACTTCTTCCCATGTCTGGAACAGGCCGTCGGTTTTATAGCCATAGAAAAAGGCCATTTCACGCCCTACTTCCGTACGGGTAAAAGGTGCCTGAAGGCGTCCGATATCCCCGCCGTAAACAGGGTCTTCCGAGCCTAAACTCAGTATTTCATTCTTTACGAACGACATGTTTCCGGAGATAGCATACGAGAAGCGGCCTTTCCTGTCCTGCCATCTGAGCGACAGTTCCAGGCCGTTATTGCGCATTTCGCCCGCATTGGTCCGGGCGCGCGTCATACCGGCATACTGAGGGATAGGTGTCGCCAGAATCATATCGCGTGTGGTTCGGACAAAGTAATCGATCGTACCCGATAATTTCATACCCACGACGCCGAAGTCGATCCCCAGGTTGAGTTGTTCGGCTGCTTCCCAGCTTAAATTGGTATTGGCATACATCTGCTGGATCGCTCCGTCGCGCAAGGCGCCCCCGATAGCAGCCGTATAACCATTGGTCATCAATGCGATATAATCATTAGAGCCGGCGCTTCGTTCGTTCCCTACCTGTCCCCAGCCGGCACGGACTTTCAGCTGTGTCAGCCACCTTGCCGCTGCACTTTCCTTCACGAACGCTTCTTCATGCGCATTCCATCCCAGGGAGAAGGAAGGGAAATAGCCCCATTTATTACCTTTGGCAAATTTAGAAGAGCCGTCGGAACGTAGGGTACCGGTGAATAAATACTTGTTTGCATACGAGTAATTGGTACGGAAGAAGAAAGACGCCATACTGTTCATTCCTCCGTCGCTGGAGGCCGAGTAAGTACTTTTGTCTGCCGTCTGGCTGAGATACCACATATTCCGTTCTTCCGGTATATCCTGTGCCATGGCAAAAAGGCTTTTGGTGGCAGTCTTCTGCATTTCGGTTCCCAGGGTCGCTCCTACATTATGCAGTCCGAAGGCGTTGTTATACATGAAGTAAGCATTCCATAACCAGGAAGAGAAATTGTTGCGGCTCTCTGTCAGGCTGCTCCTTTCCGAGGCCTGATTGGCAGAAACATAATAGACGGGCGAATACGTTTGCGAGGAAGCAGAAAAAGCCGAGGTGCCGTATTGAGTACGGAATGAAAAGCCTTTCAGCCCGATATCGTTAACCTGCAGAAAAGCATTGGCCATAAAGAAATGCGAGGTATTGTCCTGGAAATCGCTGCCGGCGAAATAGACCGACCTTGCCGGATGATAGTTTACATCCGAATAAACAACCTCGCCCCAGTTGTCGGTATAGTAGTCCCAGGCCGGCGTCAGCGGGTCGGCGCCCAGAACCGAGGGCCATAGTCCACCGTAATAGTTTCCGCTGGGAGCGCCTATCCTGCTTTGTCTCGAATAAGTCAGGTTCGCACCTAATTCGACATTCCCGGTCAGTTTATAGCTATTGTTCGCCCGGAGGGTAAAGCTGTTTCTTTCGTTATATTTTACGATGCCCTGTTCTCCGGCGTACGTCACGCCAATATCATAAGCCGAACGGTCTCCTCCTCCGTTCACCCCCAGGTTGTAGTTTTGTATCAATCCTGTGCGCGTCACTTCTTTTTTCCAGTCTGTTCCTTCCAGTTTGTTGTCGATAACATATTTGAACTGTGCGGCTGTCGTCGGGTCTATCGTTTGCATCCCGTTGGTAAGCGCTTCCTGGCGTATGCTTGCAAACTCCCAGGCATTCAGCAGGTCAATCGTGCGGTATATATCGGATAAACTGCCGTACATATTCACGCTGAAAGACGGTTTTTTGTCGTAACGGCCTCTTTTCGTCTGTATCAGGACAACTCCATTGGCCCCTCTTGATCCGTAGATAGCCGTAGCGGAAGCGTCCTTTAAGATTTCCATACTTTCAATATCCTGTGGAGTTATCGTATTCAGGTCGTTGGCCGGGAACCCGTCGATTACGTACAGGGGGTCTGAATTATTGATAGTGCCGTATCCCCGGATTCTGATTTTAACCCCAGCCCCGGGCTCTCCGGAATTGCTGATCACATCTACCCCGGCTACACGTCCTGCCAGGGCCTGGCCGATATCGGTCGTCGATAGCTGCAGCAAATCTTCGGTCGCTACTTTGGCTACTGCGCCGGTTAAGTCGGACTTTCTGACGGTGCCATAGCCCACGACCACCACTTCATCCAGTCTGCGGGTATCCTCTGCCAACCGAATATTGAAAGAAGTCTTTCCGGCTGTCGCGATTTCCTGGGAAAGATATCCGACGTACGAAACCGCCAGAATGGCATTTCCTGTAACTGTCAGGCTGAATTTCCCGTCTATATCGGTGATGATCCCGTTCGTTGTGCCTTTTTGTATCACGTTCGCTCCGATAACCGGCACGCCAGTTTCGTCAACGACTATCCCCGTGATGGTCCGGCTTTGTTGTTGCATGACAGCGGTCTTTTCTTTCCGACTCAATACGATCTGGCGGTCGCTGATAACATAGTTAATATCTTCGGTATCAAACAGATTATTCAAGACCTCTGTTATTTTATCGCTTTTAATGGAGATATTTACTTTCCTGTTCACATTGACGAATTGTTTATTATACAGGAAACGATATCCCGACTGAGATTCTATTTCGTTGAGTACCTCTTCTATAGATACATTTCGCATATCAATAGAAAGCGTCGTTTGCGGTTCACCCGAAGCCCATGTCTGCATTATGTTACAGACAAGTAAGATCAGGGACATTCTCATAATCAAAAAGAATTTTGAGGCCCGTACCGGCCTTCTCATTCCGTACAATGGATTCATACTTTTTTACTGTGTTTTAATTAGAAAATAAGGTTTAATTCAAACCGGGGTCACAGGAAGATACTCCTTTCCCCTCTTCTTGTCATTAAGCCCGTTGTAAAGGCTAATGCACGTATATTCTGGTTTTTATCTCATAGGCAATCGTTTTTAAAAATTATGGATCAGATGTTTTATAAGAGACGATTCACAGAGAAAAAACCACATGCCTGGGCGCGATTATTTTTCAGTAGCGATAGACTTCAATCCGTTGTTTGAGATAATAGCCGTCGATGTCTTTTTTTCGGTCGGAATATTTGTACCGGATGGGGGCGGTCATGCCCAGCAACCGCAGAATTTCGTCTAACGATTCTTCTTCAAAAGTAGCTCTGTATAAATGTTTGCCGATAGATTTATCTTTTACTTCTATTTCAATATTAAATGTCTGCCCTATTTCTTTGAATACATATTCGAGCGGGTCGTCGCGGAATACCATCACGCCGTCTTTCCAGGCATACCATTTATAGGCGTCTGTCTTCCGTATTTTGTAGCGGTCTTTTTCCTGGTTATATTCCATGCGTTCGCCTGGTTTCATCGTCAGGGCGGGTGTTTTTCCGATGCTGACAGCTACTTTGCCCTGAGCCATAGTGACGCAGACTAAGGAATCTTCAGGATAGGCTTCGACATGAAAGGCCGTACCGGTTGCCTGGACGCTCAGTTTTTTCGTTTCTACAATGAAAGGGTTTCCCTCATCCGATTCCACCTCGAAATAGGCTTCTCCCGACAGATAGACCGTGCGTTCGCCGGCTGTAAAAACGGCCGGATACTTCAGCAAACTCCCGGCATTCAGCCAGACGGCAGAACCGTCGGGCAGGTTCATCCGGGTATGTGTCCCGTAAGGTGTCGCTACTTCCAGAAAGACAGCCTGCCTGTTTACGGCCTCCATTTCCTTCTGCCTGCTGTTTATCCAGAAATAAGTAAACCCCAGCATAAAAGGAAGCAAAAGTACGGCAGCTGCCCGTTGCCAGTAAATAAAGACAGGAGACTGATACCATCTGCGTGGTTTCACATGACTCATCACCCGCCTGTAAGCCTTTTCCAGGTCTATCTCGTCCGGGGTGAAGGTCGTACCTGCCACCTCCCATATATTCTGCAACTGCTGATGTTTTTTCTTACGCATTTATCGTGTATTTATTTAGTGACGGTTATTAAGGATATTTCCACATCCGGCATAACATTGTTTAACCAAAGATAAGTAAAAGGAGAAGCATTTCAAGAAAATCTTTTAAATACTGCCGCAAAAGCAGCAGGGCTTTTGCGATACGGACTTCGACTGTCCGCTCCGACACCTTCAGTCTGGCTGCTATTTCCCTGTACTTCAGTCCTTCAAAGCGATTCATTCCGAATGCTTCCCGGTAGCTGTCAGGCAGTTTGGAGAGCGCTTCCAGCAGGTGGTGATGCAGGTCGGAATACAGTACGTAGTGCTCGGTATCGATCGTATCCTCCTGGTGGAGAGACAGGATATAGCTCTCGTGCCCATGCACAATATGCCGGTGGCGGATCTCGTCTAAACAGCTATTTCTCACGGCTGTGAGAAGATACGATTTGAGAGAGGTCTCTATCGTCAGGTGTTCACGCTCGTCCCAGAGTTTCAGAAAAACA
The DNA here is from genome assembly GCA_031269535.1 of Tannerellaceae bacterium. Lineage (GTDB taxonomy): Bacteria > Bacteroidota > Bacteroidia > Bacteroidales > Tannerellaceae > DFXE01. Next base: position 4,187 of record JAISZA010000122.1, on the reverse strand, counting down.
GATTGCACGATGTCCTCGCATACCGACCGATCCGGCAGGTATGTACTTCCGAACATAACGAGGTCTTTGTAATAAGTCTTGAACAGGAATGAAAAAATTTCCGTATTTCCTTGTTTCAAACCAATTAACAGCTGCGACTCCTGCATAATAATATTTATTTCTCAGAAAACACAGGCCGAAATTACGAAAATTTAATGGAAGTAACCACAGGTAGTCAAAAGAAGTTGAAGATAATCGGTTTATCAGTACAAACAATCTATTGGCTCAGCTGAGACAGGTTGTCGGGTAGGAAGGAGGCCAGACAACTGAAAGTATCTGTCGCAGGGGGCGAATCCGCAATGGATGTAAAAAATACAATATGGTACCCCTTTCGTGCGAATATGAAATGGCATGTCCTTTTTTTGAATATTTAGCTATGTTTACTTTGAAAAAAAAAGAATCGTTAGGAAAAAACATTATTAATGTCTATCTTTGTAGCCACATAGAATACTTAAGGTCTTGAAAAAATAAGACGTAAGTGAATATGTTGAGACCTTGACTAACTTTTTCTTTTTGTTTAAAACGGTTAAATGTAGAAACGGCCAAGCGTGAGCTCCGCCGTTTCCTTTTTCTATATTCCTCCACATTCCTCCACATTCATACAGATCTGTGTAATTTCTGTCCCCTATATTATAAAAAAAAGAGAAGTCCGAGGACTTCTCTTTTTTTCAACTTTTTTCATTAAACGCTATCTTTCTTAATACAAATGCTTGTTTTCGGTCATCTCTTCACTGTTAATCTTGTGTAAATCCAATGCCCTCCATGCGTAAAAAATATAAGCCAGAACAAAAGGTATCAGGAGGGAGACATAGCTCATCGTCTTTAATGTAAAGAGGCTGGAGCTACTGTTCTCAATAGTCAGCGAACTCTGAAGGTCGGCGAGAGAAGGGTAGTAAGCCGTGTTATGCCATCCTGCACAAAGCAGTAAAGCCAGCACCGTAAATACCGTACCTGCACCAGCAAACCAGATTCCTTTATTCCATGTGGCAGAAAGGAGAGACTTGATAATACCAAAAAGTACGCCTACCACTCCAATCAGTAAAATAGCCAGTACAGCCGGCATCTCAATCAGATTAAAGAAGTATTTATAGGGTTGCAGGAATACATTTTTCGTTTCAGGGTCAACTGCAAATCCTTTCTGAAGCAACAGATGTACAAGGAAAGAGAGGAAGAACACGAGGAACAGCACTGTTTCCACAAGTAGCTGTTTACGTGATCTTTTCTGTATTTCCTCATCTGCTATATTGTTGATAAAATAAAGTAATCCCAGGATACGGGCCAGGAAGAAGACGGCCAATCCGAGCAGCAGGTTCCAGGGTACCAGGGCAGCCTCCAGCCCGTGGAAGGGGGTCGCCCAACTGGAAATTACCGGCATGGCCAGCTGGGTGAGATTTGACTTTTCGACGTAAAACTCCGCTCCGTTATAGAAGGTTCCTACGGCGGTACCAATCAGTACCGGGCCTAATACGCCGTTGAGAATCAAAAATATCTGATAAGTCTTCTTCCCTAACAGATTCCCTTTCTTTGCCTGATATTCATACGATACGGCCTGAAGCACGAAACAAAGCAGGATCAATATCCATACCCAATAGGCGCCACCGAAGCTGGTAGAATAGAATAAAGGGAAGGAAGCAAAAAAAGCGCCGCCGAAGGTGACTAATGTAGTAAAGGTAAACTCCCATTTCCGACCGGTAGAATTTAAGAGCATCTTTTGTTGCAACTCGGTTTTACCGATAGTAAAAAGTAATGATTGTCCTCCCTGAACAAATAGCAGGAAAACCAATAACGCTCCCAACAGTGATACAAGGAACCACCAGTAATGCTGTAATAATATATATGTACTTTCCATGACGTTGTTTTTTAATGTTATTCTGCGGATGAGGCAGGACCTTTCTTTATCGTTTTAACCATAATTCCCAATTCTGCAATAAGCAGGACGGTAAACAGGATGAGGAAGAGGAAGAAGGTTATCTGTACCGACGAGGTAGACAGTTTAGACACAGCCGCCGATGTCGGGAGGATATCCTGAATAGCCCAGGGCTGGCGTCCTACTTCGGCAACCGCCCATCCCGCCTGGGAAGCGATATAAACAAGTGGAATAGACCATAGTGCAATCCATTGCAGCCAGCGTTTGTCTTCAAACTTGTTTTTGTAAGACAGGATGGTGGCAACAATAAAGAGGAGAATAAAGAAACCTCCTAAAATCACCATCACACGGAAGGCATAGAAGGTTATCCCTATCGGGGGAATTAAATCCGTCGGATTTTTGATGTATCCGTATCCGAAATAGGCAAAGTTCTCATCCAGAATGGTGCGTGCTTCTTGCGCAGCTAATTCGTCTTTGTTTTTCTTTGCCTGGCGGTAGTCGGCCAGGGCCTGGATAGCCAGTTGGCCTTTGCTTATCTTTTCCTGAGCCGAAAGAGCTGTTTTCCCGTCGGCTGTCTGGTAGCCTCCGTCAATCAGGTTGACAATACCGGGAACGTATGCGTTCAAGTCGCGTTCGGCAAAGTACGAGAGCATTTTTGGCAGTTCAATCTTGAAAAGGAAGGGATTGGTTGCATCATTATAGTTGGTTTTGGCCGGGTTCAATACACCAACGCCTACTAATCCCATGCCGTTTCCTCCCTGATACAGTCCTTCCATGGCAGCCAGTTTCATCGGTTGTTTCTGAGCTACCTGATAAGCGGAGCCATCGCCTGTCCAGAGAGTCAGTATAGAAGCGACTAAGCCGAAAACGGCTGCCACCTTGATGCTGCCCACGGCAAATTCCACATTTCTCTTTTTCAATAAAAACCAACTGCTGATACCGATAACCACAACGCCTCCTACAATCCAGCCCGATAATACGGTGTGGAAGAATTTATTGATGGCAACCGGTGAAAGAGCGACGGCCCAGAAGTCCGACATCTCATTACGCACCGAGTCGGGGTTGAAGCTCATGCCGGCAGGATACTGCATCCAGGCGTTGGCAACCAGTATCCAGAGAGCCGAGAGTGTAGCCCCGCCAATCGTGAGCCAAGTAGAAGCTAAGTGGAAGCCTTTGCTGACCTTGTTCCATCCGAAGAACATCACGGCAATAAATGTAGCTTCCATAAAAAACGCCACAACACCTTCAATGGCCAAAGGAGCCCCGAAGATGTCTCCTACAAACCAACTGTAATTCGACCAGTTCGTTCCAAACTCAAATTCAAGGATTAATCCGGTAGCAACGCCGATAGCGAAGTTGATACCGAAAATCTTCATCCAAAACTGGGCTGTCGTTTTCCAGAACTCTTTCCCTGTTTTGTAATAGATTGTTTCCATAATCGCCTGAATAATACCAAGTCCTAATGTAAGGGGTACAAAAAGCCAATGGTAAATGGCCGTAAGAGCAAATTGCGCTCTCGACCAATCAATCAGAGAAGTGTCAATGCTTTCAATCATAATTTAATAATTTAAGGAGTAATTGCTCGCTGAATGAGTTCGCCTGAAACATATTCCTGCTTCTCCGATTCGCCTTTAAATTTCCCCAAATGGCTGGGGAAGAAAAACGGCTTCAGTATGCAGAACATAATAAACAGCTTGATGATAATAATCATCCATAGCGTTTTACCGAGCGTCATGCTTCGGAAGCCTTCCATGTAAAAATGGAAGATACGCAGAGGTATCGATTCTTTTTTCATAATGCACAATGTTATTATCAGGTAACTACTATAAATCGGTAACAAATATAAATATATTTTTATTCCCTTTTCCCGTTTTCTGACAAATACAATTCATAAAGAATGTGAAAAGGCTTGTTTCTGATACAAAATGACAGGAAAATATGACAGAAATCAAAAGAAAAGCAGCCTGCAATCCTCTTTCTCAGAAAGGGTGCATTTGACTACGTCGGTTTTCAATTCAGATTGTCGCATCGTCATTACGGGCCGTCATTGCGAGGTACGAAGCAATCCAGGGTGCCCGGTCTGGATTGAAAACCGACGTAGTCAAATGCACTCCTCTGAAATTATTTTTTGGCGGATACATCGAAATATTGCTATATTTGTGGAGATTATTTGGATTGTAAATTATAAAATTTAGTTGTATGAAAAAAATCGTAGGTTTATTTGTAGGGATTGCTTTAATGACATTAGTTACAGCTTCGGCCAATGCACAGATACGCTTTG
>JAISZA010000061.1 GCA_031269535.1 Tannerellaceae bacterium | reverse complement strand
ATTTTTATGAAATCATCTCCGCTGAAAAAAAAAGGCCATCCCGTCGCGGGATGGCCTTGTGAAAAAAAGATGTAAGAGTGAGTCTGGTTATTACCAGGCGGCATCTTGTTTCAGATAGGGCTGGCCGCTTTCGTCGTTACCCATCATGTCGATCTGAGTCTGGGGAACGGGGAATACCACCTTGCTGGCCGGGAGCTTGGAAGCGCCGGCAAACTTTCCGATGAACTGCTTTTCGTAATCGATGTAATCGCTCAGCTGTTGCGCCATATAATCGCCTCCCCAACGGGTGAGGTCGAACCAACGCGAGCCTTCCATGGCCAGTTCCAGCTTACGTTCCATGCGTACGGCTTTGACACAGGTTGCTTTATCGGAGAAAGCAGCGTGCGAAGCGGGATAGGTGGAAACCTTATAGTTGGCTACCACTTGCCCGTCGTCCCCTTTGAGAAAGTTTACTTCTCCTCCGGCGCGTGTGCGTATCTTGTTGACTATTTCCATGGCGGCACTCAGTTCGCCGTCATTGGCCAGACATTCGGCATAGAGCAGCATCGCATCGCGTACGGAGAGATACTGTATGTTCATGGCCGAGCCGGGCGCCCATCCGCCGCTCATATTACCACGTCCGAGGCCGGCATCGGCTTCGGCCTTGCTGAAGACATGCTTCTTGGGAAGGAATACGCCTCCGTTGTTCTTATCGCGTATCCAGCCGTCTAACGAAGGTCCGTAGTCTTTGTAGGGGATGCCTGTCCGTCCCATCGTAAAGTCAAGACGGGGGTCAATGGCCTGGGTGTCGTCTTCGCTGATGCTTTTGGAGCTGCGGTATTCGTTGTTGAGGAAAGGCAGTCCGTTGGCATCTACTTTAAAGGAGTTCGCCAGTTCGTAAGAAGGCTGATAGAAGCCGCAGCAGCCGCCGGGGGCTCCGGTATTATGCGGATAGCAGAGCGACATACCCATGTTGCCGTTGTTGTTACCGTCCGACGAGAACTGTATTTCAAAGATAGATTCGGGGCTGGTATTGTCGCGGAACGAATCCCAGTTGTCGGTCAGGTCGCTGGCCAGGGCGTATTTCTTACCCGTAGCGGTCGAACCATTGTCTATCACATCTTTGAGCAGGGGCTTGGCAGCGGCTAAGTCTCCTTTCTGCATCAGGATTTTGGCTTTGAGGGCTTTGGCTGCCCATTTATACGCCCGTCCGGGTGCATCGGGTTTATCGGGTAAGTTGGCAATTGCCTTATCCGCATCGGCCAGGATGTCGGCATAGATGTCCTTATCGTTTTTCACCTTGGGGTTGTTGTCTTCGGCATGCTGCGTTTCGTTCACGTAGGGAATATAAGGGCCGAAGACCTTGACGCCTTCGAAGTAGAAGAGGGTCCGCAGGAAGTAAAGCTCCCCTGTCCGGGTGGTTTTGAGAGCGTCACTTATATCGCCGGCCGCTTCGGCCATTGTCAGGCCTTGCGCCACACGCTTGGAACCCCTGTACACCCAGGTCCACTTCTCGTTGAGATAGGAGTTGGTAGACAGGAGCGTATAGGTTTCCATACTATTCAATACGCTCTGGTCGTTATTGTCGGAACCTTTATTGGCATCGCCTCCATACATGCCGCCAAACGTCCAGTTGAAGATACTGGAGCCCCATTGGTGTTCGGGGCCGGTCAGGGTGGCGTATGCATCGACGACGAGCAGTTCCACACCCTGGGCGTTGGCCAGGGCGTCGGAGTCGATACTCCCCTGTGGCGCCTTAAAGAGGAAATCTTCTCCGCAGGAAGCCAGAAGAGTGCACAGGATGGCGCTGAGCAGCGCAGTTTTCATATACTGTTTCATAATGATATACTTTTAATGATTAACGTATTAGAAGGTAAAGTTCAAACCAACGATGAAGCGCATAACCGTAGGATAACCTCCCATATCGATCCCTTTACGAAGGTCGTTACTCACATTACTGGTGTTTACGTCCCTATCGATCTCTGCATTGGTGACTTCAGGGGTGAGGCCGGTATATTTGGTGAGGATAAGCGTATTTTCGGCTTGTACATAGAGTCGCAGGCTCTGTATCGTGGCTTTCCGGAGCAGTTCTCTGGGCAGGGTATAGCCAATGACGAGGTTCTTCAGCGCCAGGTAAGAAGCATCTTCTACATAGTATGAACTGGGAACGCTGCCGGAGTATCCGTCCTGTGCATTGAGCAAGGGGAGGATGGCATTGCTGTTGTCGGCTCCCGGCTTCCACGACTGATAGAGCGAAGCAGGCGAACGCTGTCCGCGGAAGAGGTTGAAGTCGGTAAAGGCCTTGACATTGTTGAACAGTTCGTTACCAATGGTGGAATACCAGAACATGGTAAAGTCGAAGCCCTTATACGTCAGTCCGGCATTCAGCCCGGCGATAAGGTCGGGGTGAGGGGAGCCAAGGGATATGCGGTCGTCGGCCGTCAGGCTACCGTTTCCATCGGTATCCTGGAATTTGAACCGTCCTACCCAGGCCTGGGCATCTCCGGCATTGAGGTTCTGCCCCAGCGGCTGGCAGGCCAGTACGTCCTGCACACTTTCATAGAAACCTGCTACCTTGTAACCGTAAAATTCCGAGATGGGCCGTCCCTTGGTGGTGCGGGTCACCGGACCGGCATCGAGGCGGGTACCGCTTCCGTAAATGGCATAATCGTCGGCCTCGGAGAGTCTGACTACTTCGTTCTTATAGTGTGAGAGGTTGAGCGAGACGTCCCAGCTGAGCTCGCCCTGCGAATCGCGGTAGTTGAGCGTAGCCTCTATCCCGGTGTTTTTCATATCCCCGAAGTTGACGTAAGGCTTGTCGGGCTCACCGGCCAGTCCGGAGTAGGTAGCCGGCAGGAGCATATCGGATGTTTTCTTGCTGTACCATTCGACGCCCAGTCCGAATTTACCGTTGAGGAAGGTTCCATCCAGCCCGATGCTATACGAGTCCACACTTTCCCATTTGGTGTCTTCGTTGCCGTAGCGCTGGAGGCGGTACCCGGTGCTGCCCGAACTATTGGCGCCGCCCAAGTCGTAATTGGTGCGGGTCGGGTCGGTCGTATATTCGTAGGCGAAGTTATTCTTACGGGGTATTTCCGAGTTCCCGGTCTGTCCGTATCCGATACGTGCTTTCAGGTCGTCGAGCCATTCGCGTGTCCCTTCCAGGAAGGCTTCTTCGGAGAGACGCCATCCGAGGGAGACGGAGGGGAACGTACCGTAGCGGTTGTTGGTCGAGAAGCGGGAGACACCGTCGCGGCGGAGTATTCCGGTAAAGAGGTATTTATCGGCAAAGGCATAATCTACGCGCCCGAAGATACCGAAGAGGGCAAACTCGCCTTTATAGGATGATTCGGCTCTGCGTTGGTCGTTGTTTTCACCCATATCCAGCACCCAGGTATTCACATTTTCCGGGTAGAGGTAATTGTAGCGTTGGCCTAACATGGAGCGGCCGATGCCGTCGCGGATGGCTTCCGTACCCACCAGGGCCGTTATCCGGTGCACTTCGTTGAACGTCTGGGTGTAGCTCAGCGTATTGCTCCATACCCAGCGGAAGTTGAATCCCGATTCTTCGGTGAGGTTGCTTTGTCCGCCGCCCCCTTCCGAAAATTCCGGAGTCTGCTTTCCCATGCGGTACGAATAGTTGTTGGTATAGTCCAGCCCGAAGCTGTTCCGGTAGGTCAGTCCTTTATACAGATCGACTTCCGCCCATATATTCCCGAAAATACGAGAATTGCTCCAGTAGTTGTCGCGCTGGCGTTCTATATCGGCTACGGCGTTTTGCCAGTTCCCTGTTCCGGCGATGACGGAGCCTGCATAGTTACCTTGGATGTCATAGACCGGTACCCAGGGGCTTGAGCGGTATCCTGCCCACGAATAGGAGGAAGCTTCGCCGGTGTTCGGCGAACGTCCGAGGTCTTTCGTCCAGGTGTAGGAGAAGTTTTCGCCGAAGCGCAGCCAGGGGCGGATGTTGTAGGAGGAGTTGGCGCGTGCCGTGTAGCGGGTATAATAGGTTTCGATCACCGTACCTTGCTGGTCGAAATACCCTACGCTCATGTTGTACTGTCCTTTGTCGTTCCCTCCCTGCAGCGATACCTGGTGGCTTTGCATGGGTGCAATGCGGTCGATTTCGTCCCACCAATCGACATCATAGGAGAAAGGCACCATCACATTGTTTGTCCCATAATCCGCCGGATTGATGGTCTGGCTTCCGCCGGCTCCTCCGGTAGTCATGTAGTTGGGAATGATGAAGTGGTCTCCCCCGTCGCCAAACTGCTGATGGCTGGGGCGTGCGTTGGTGCCCATGAGGTTGATGTAGTTCATCTGGGCGTCCCATTCCCATTTGAGTCGTTCTTCGGAGCTCAGGGTATCATACCTTTTCCCGCTTTTCTGGAGGCCGAAATAACCGTCGTAGGTTATTACGGGCTGTCCTGTTTTAAGCCCTTTCTTGGTGGTGATCAGGATGACCCCGTTTGCCGCCTGCGCCCCGTAGATAGCTGCCGCTGAGGCATCTTTGAGCACCTGCAGGCTTTCGATATCGTTGGGGTTGATGCTACTGAGGTCGGAGTTACGCGAGGACACGCCATCGATTACGTAGAGAGGGCCGTTGTCGTTGATTGTATTGATCCCGCGGATACGTACCATGGTCTGAGAGCCAGGTGCTCCGGACGAACCGATGTAAACGCCGGCGGCCTTCCCCTGCAGTTGTTGTGAAGCCGAAGAGCCGGACGCTTTCAGCAGGTCTTTGGTATCGACCACGGCTACGGAGCCGGTGATATCCTTCTTCTGCTGCGTCCCGTAGCCTACGACTACTACTTCGCTGAGGTTCTGCGTGTCTTCGTTCAGGACGACGTTCAGCACATTACCGGATACTGGAAGCGTTTGCGATATGTATCCGATATAAGAGAATACGAGGACATCATTTGTCCCGATTTCCAGAGAATAGTTACCGTCGAAATCGGTAACCGTACCATTTGTTGTTCCTCTCACAATCACATTAACACCCAGAAGGGGTTCTCCCTTTACATCTTTAACCGAACCGGTTACTCTTCTGGTTTGTTGTTGGATTGCTACTTCAGGATTCGCAGCATTGGCTACCCGTGGGATTCCCGCTCCTGCCAGCAGGAAGCACAAAATCAAGGTCAGCCCGCTTTTAATAAAAGCTACTTGTTTGTTCGTCATAACAAAAAATAGGTTAACGTTAATACTAACATTTTTTAATTCGCACCAAATGTATGTAATTATATCTAAACAAACAATAAAAAAGCATGTTTTTCCAAAAAAAATGTTTGAGGCTTTGGAATTAAGGATTAAAAATTAAGAATTAAGAGTGAAGGAAGGTGGTCATAATAAGCGCACTATCATGCATGCCTTCGCAAGTAGCGATATTTTACGGGTAGTTACGGGTTCAGAACTCCCTCCCCAAACTCTTATACTTCGTGCGGTTTAAATTTGTCCGGCCCGGGTCGAACAGGTGTCCGACCTGGGTCGAACAGGTGTCTGACCCGGGTCGGACAGCTATCTGACCCGGGTCGGATAATAGAAAACTTCAAATGCTGGCTCTCATTCTATTCCTCTATGGAACTTTTTTCTTTGATTATAAGCGCGTAACAAACTTTATTGCAGGATAAGGCCGTAGAGGGTTCTTTAGGATTACCCACACAAAACGATAGAGAGCCCCTTTTATATACCCGGCAGCAGTATCAGGATGAATATTCAATTTCTTTTGAGTGCATTCGACTACGTCGATTTTCTAGGGTGCAATTCAAATTGTCGCAGATTCAATGGATTTCCGTCGTCATTGCGAGGTACGAAGCAATCCAGGGTGTGCCCGGTTCTGGATTGCTTCACCCTCCGCCTTCGTAATGACGGCCCGTAATGACGATGCGACCATTTGAATTGAAA
>JAISZA010000010.1 GCA_031269535.1 Tannerellaceae bacterium | reverse complement strand
GAAGCGCCAGCCCTGTGTAAACAGCGAAAATACATAGAATCAATCCGGTGATGAAATGCGTACGTTCGTTAGTAAAGAAGGTTTTTAATGCGTTATAAAATCCTTCTTCATTTGTATTTTTCTTTGAAGTGTTCCTTTTTGCCATCTCAGTTTTTTATTCCCTGCCAAAGGTAATGAGAATAATTGAATTATCATAAAACCCCGTCCTGAGGGGTGCATTTCAAATTGTCGCAGATTCAATGGATTTCTATCGTCATTGCGAGGTACGAAGCAATCCAGGGTGCCCGCTCTGGATTGCTTCATCCTCCGGGTTCGCAATGACGCCCCGTAATGGCGATGCGACAATTTGAATTGCACCCGTACTGAGTGGTTATTGTCATGGAGCATTTACTTTTTTCACCAATACTTTGTCGATACGCGCTCCGTCCATATCCATTATTTCAAATTCAAACTGGCGCCAGGATAGTTTTTCGCCGGTTTGGGGTACGTGCTGCAGGATTTCGAGTATCAGTCCGCTGAGCGTATTATAGTCGTAATCGGCATACAGGTCTTCCAAATCAAAATATTCGAGGAAGTTGTAGAAAGAATATTGCCCGTCTATCAGCAGGCTGCCGTCGGCGCGTTCGACCAGCTCCTGTTCTTCTCCTATTTCGGGCATCTCGCCTACCAGGGCCTCCATGATATCTTTCAGTGTGACAATTCCCTGTACGTCACCAAATTCGTCTGTCACGATACCATATTTTACGCGCGCATCCTTAAACTGTTCCAGGGCTTTATATACGCTCAGGTTCTCCGGCAGATACTGTACGGGGCGGATGAGTTCCTGCAGCGAGAAGTCGGGTGCGTATATTTTTCCGAAGAGGTCTTTCAGGTACACGACTCCCCGCATTTTATCAAATGTTTCGGATATAACCGGGTAGATATTATAGAGATTTTCCTGTACTTTCTCACGTATTTTCTCGTTGCTGTCGGAGATATCGAGCCATACCAGGTCGCTCCGGTGTGTCATGATGCTGCCGACATTGCGGTCGCCCAGGTTAAAGACACGTTCTACAATATCCTGTTCTACCTCCTGTACTTCTCCTACATCGTAGCCTTCTTTTACTATGGCTTTTATTTCCTCTTCCGTTATTTTATTATCGTCGGTCTGGCGAATACCCAGGAGGCGGACGGTCAGCGAAGTACTTTGGGATAGCAGCCACACAAAGGGGGTGGTGATGCGAGAGAGGAGGTACATCGGCTGTGCCATGATGCGGGAGACAGCTTCGGCTCTGTTCATGCCGATACGCTTGGGGACAAGCTCGCCCAGCACCAGGGTAAAATAAGTGACTACGATGACCACTGCCGTTTTGGCAATGCCTAAGGAATAGGGATACAGAGCCGGGAACGATTCCAGTACCCCCGCCAGGTCGTGTGCAAACGCTTCGCCGGAATACAAACCGGTAAGGATACCAATCAAAGTGATGCCAATTTGTACGGTTGAAAGGAAGGTGTCAGGTTGTCCGGCTAAGTGCAAAGCTGTCTGCGCTGCTTTATTCCCTTTCTTTGCATCTGTTTCCAATCTTGATTTACGGGCTGAAACCAAAGCTATTTCAGCCATTGAAAGGAGCCCGTTCAATAAAATAAGCCCCAAAATGATAAGAATTTCCATTCGCGATATTTCCTTGATTAGATGCGGCAAATATAGTTATTTTTAGTGAAAAACTATATTATAGTGAAAACTATATTAGTGAATAGTGAATAACGAATAGTGAATCCTGCATTTATTGAGAGGGGGGCATTCCATCGTCATTACTTCACCTCCGGTTCGCAATGACAATGGAACAATTCTCTCTTATTGGCTCTTTACCAGCTTCTTTCCGCGATTCGGGGTTACGGGCAGAGCAATGTCTGTTCGCCGGCTTTGAGTGTGTATTCTTTTCCTTTCCAGATAAACAAACCGGTTGTTTCCGGGGGAAGCGTGATCCGGGCTTTGAGGCCGGCTTTCTTATCGAGTGTGTACGATACCGAGATGCTTCCCGACGGATGGGGCATTGTACCGGAAACCGTTTTCAGCTCCCCTAAGGAGGGCGAGATACGTATCTTCCGGAATCCCGGAGCCTCGCTGTCGATGCCGAGGAGGATGCGGTAGAATTCAATATTGGGGCTGGCTCCCCAGGCATGGCAGTCGGAGCGCGAAGGCTCGGGCATCTCGGCCCAGGTGGTCAGCCCCAGCTCCATCTGATCGTACCATATCCGGAGGTTATCCAAGAATAAATCGCCCAGACCGGCTTTGTTCAAAGCCTGGTGTACATAATAACGGAAGTAGATGGTTGCCTGCACAAGCTCTTTATCACTCAATACTTTTTCCATCAACCGGGCGGCTTCCTGCTTTGTGAGGATACCGGCCAGGACAACCAACGAATTGACATGCTGGGAATAGCTGCGATGATCGTAGGTATCGGCAAACAGCCCCCGGCCTTCGTCCCAGTATTTCGGGCGGATGGAGTCGCGGATGCGTCCGGCCAGGTTACGGTAATACTGCGACAGGGCAGGCAGCCCGAAAGCCTCTTCCATCTCGGCAGCCGCATCGAGGGCAAGCACATAGAGCAAATCCTGAAAAGCGGAATGACCTTCTTTCTCGCGTACCGGCTCTCCGTTGGCAAATCCCGCCGACCAGTCGGCAAAGAACCATTCGGGCACGTAGCCCAGGCTGTTATCCGGCTTCAGAAGGCGTTCATACCAGGAGAGGACGCCCCGGAATGCCGGCAGTAAGTCCCTGAGATAGTCTTCCTCTCCGCGGTACATCCAGTAATCGTGCCCCATACATATCCACCAGAGCGAGAACGAGGGGATAAACTGATGCAACCCGGAAGGATAACGGCTCATCGTGATCCCATCGGGTACGATAGACTGCCGGCCTTGTTCGATGGCATGCCGCACCATATAAGGGTCGCGGGTATTGAACAAGGTGACCATCGCCTGGATACGGGTATCGCCGAAGTATTGAAGCTGCTCATAGTAAGGACAGTCCATATATGTCTCGTTGGCGCAGAGGCGGGCTGTCCGCCAGCCTATATCGAGCATCTTATTCAGTTCGGGGTGCCCCGGCGCCTCGAATGTATTTTCATTCGTAAAAGGATAAGCCGAGAAGGTACCGTAGATATCGTCCAGGGTGAACGCTTCCTCCGCCGTGGTGATGCGCAGTTCCAGATAGCGCCATGTGCGCCACCAGAGTGAAGTATAAGTATGTCCTTCTCCTCCGTCGGCAATGAGCTTATCTTCGTATCCGATAAATAGTTTTCCTTTGACCTCGTCGCGGTGGTTTTTGGCGTTCAGGCGGTACGATTTGGTGGTAGCCTGGCTGTTGTTTTCGTATAGCGCCTCGGCATATCCGATCTTCACTTCGGCGTTTTTCCCTCCGCTGAACAGCAACGAGAGGTAGCCGGTAGTCAGTTGCTGGTTATCCAGGAGGAGGCGAGCGGAGCTATGGGCGGGAATAACCACAGGCACAGAGCGTTTGGGAAAATCCGGCGGGCAGACCACTCCCTCGGCAAGAGCGACTTCAGCCAGGCGTTCGACCGTCATCTCCATCGGGGGGATAGGGTTGGGAACCAGGAGTCGTCCGGGGTAATCTCTTGCTCCCTTCATAGCTCCTTCCAGGCCCTTACGTGCTTTTTTCCAGTGCGAGTCGTCGTAACCGGGCCCTTCCCATCCCCAGGGATAGTCGGGCATATGCAGGAGTTCTCCCGGTCCGGCTGCATAATAACCCAATACCGTCCAGTCGTTCCACGGATGGTAAGCTTCATTCCGGAGGCAGAGCCAGGTCTCATTGGTATTGACAACCGCTTCGGCCGCCGTGTTTCCTTGCAGGATGAAACCGGTCTGGTTGAAGCTGATTTGCGCCACCGGCTTCTGTTCGGCATAGTTCCACACCACAGCCGCCAGCGTATTTACTCCTTTTTTCAGGAAAGGAGCCAGGTCGAGGGTTTCAAAATTCCAGTTATAGATATCGCCACGCGCCGGGCCTAAAGAGACGAAGCGACCGTTCACATAAAGCTTATAGCGGTTGTCGGCAGATACGTGCACCACAAACCTGCCCGGTGCTTCCGTCAGTTCAAACGATTTACGGAAATGATACACACCATATACATTGGCCGGTTCGCCGGGAAGCGATATCCAACAGGCCTGCCACCGTCCTTCAAACAAAGCCGGATTGATCTCAGACTGTGTATATCCGTTTAAACGTATCTGCGCCGTCAGCGACAAGCTGATAAAAAAAGAAAAAAAAATAAGTAGCCTGATTTTCATGGGGATAGATAGATTAATTAAGTTACGTACAAGTTACGAGTTACAAGTTACAAGTTACGAGTTACAAGTTACGAGTTACAAGTTACAAGTTACGAGTTACGAGTTTTATGAGTTAAAAGTTACAAATTACGGAGAATCGCATAACTCGTAACTAATTAAAACTCGTAACTTGTAACTTGTAACTAATTAAAACTCGTAACTAATCAATAAACATATTCAGCCTTATTCAGGAAGTCAAAACTTTCCTGTACACTGGCTACGGGGTCGTTATTGGTATATTGTTCTACTTCTACGTACCAGTCTTTGATGTTGTTGGCTTTCATTTGTTCAAAGATAGGCTGGAAGTCGATATTGCCGCTTGCGCCGATTTCTTTTTCGTCTTTGATGTGGATCGTCTTAAACTGCGTGGGGCGTTCTTTGAGGTAAGCCACGGGGTCGCCTCCGCCTACGATGCACCAGTACACATCCAGTTCGAAGAATACATGGTTTGGACTTACGTTATCCAGCAGGTAGTCATAGATTAACTGGTCGTCGATTTTCTTAAACTCAAAGTTATGGTTGTGATAACCAAAGGCGATGCTGGCTGCCGCCGTTTTATAACCTACGGAAGTAAAATAATCGCAATACAGCTTCAGGTCGTCCAGGGTCGTTTCGTCGTTCACCGGCATCCAGGGTTGTACGATGTATTTGACGCCGATTTCGTTATGAGCGGAGATAGCCTGATCCCACCAGGCCATCACTTCGGCTTCCGTTTCTTTCGTATAACTTTGGCTCAGGTGGGCGCTGGTGCATTTCAGTCCCAGGTCGGTTACGATTTTTTTAAATTCCGAAGGAGCCAGTCCATAGATTTTGCCGTTGTTGTAGTCGGCTGTTTCCAGGTTTTTGTACCCCATTTTGGCTACTGTCTCCAATACTTTCTGAATACCTTCGTCTTTCACCATTTCGCGAAGCGAATAAAGCTGAAGTCCAATTGTTTTCGTTGTTTCCCCTCCTCCGCAGGATGTGAATAACCGGGGTGCTACGATCCCTCCGGCGAGCACCAGGGAGGCCTGTTTTAAAAAGTCACGTCTGTTTTGCATAATGCTTAATTTTATTAAAGTTGTTTGAGAATGACTACAAAAATAAAACTATATTTATACCGTTGTATCACTACAACCTAAAAAACGTTTATAAATTTTTCAAAAACCCGGTTTAGAGGCTGTCTCGCCCAATTACCCAGGAATCCAAGTAAAATACCTGCAACCACTGCGCTACCTATCGTACTGGCTACAGTGGAGCCCATGGCGGATTCAATAAAAAATAGTGAATATTCATCCTGATACTGCCACCGGGTATATAAAAGGAACAGCGGAGGTGTGCCGGCAGGGCGATTAAACATAAATTGTGCTGCCCTTTCAGGGCAGCACAATGATGTCCACAGATAATCTCCGGCTGCCTATTCAGTCTCGGAAGCTATATTGTTTTTTCTGTTTTCATTTCACCATTTTAAATCGCGCGAAGTATAAAAACATGATACCACTTGTCTGCGTCATATTTTTGCGTTGGTTTATTTGTCCGACCCGGGTCAAACAGCTGTCCGACCCAGGTCGGATACGTGTTCGACCCAGGTCGGACAGC